>JBFFIU010000111.1:0-10629 GCA_041556275.1 Anaerolineales bacterium
GGAATTGTGGCTGGAGCCGATCATAGGCGGAAACGACAAACCATCAGGCACATTGGCAGGAAGTGTGCTGGATGAGGATGGTGAATACCAGGATGTAGACAATATCGTCATCGAACAGCTGGCAGGCCCGGGACTTCCAGCGTTGGATCAGTTCTACATGAGAACTTATGAGAGAAGTGATTTGATAGGATTGAGCCCCTGGGAGGAGAGCTTCGCGATCAGCGAATTACCACCTGGTTCATACCAGATCACCTTTATGCTGAATGGATTGCAGCAGCGCGTGGTGGAGGTTCTCCCCGGGATGCTGACGCTGGTCGACTTTCAGATCGAATGATCAGCATTGCTCGGTAACAGCCTCTCGACATACAACTATCTTACGAGGATAGGGTAATTCGGAAGATCAACCTGCAAATAATTCCTAAAAATTACCAAATTTTTGCTTATTCTCTGGATTGATAAAATAGATTTTAATTACTACAGCGAATTGAAAGTTCTCGATTCAGCTTAAAGAACTGACATTCCATTGAAAACTCGCTTCTTGATGGCACCTCCATTCAATCTTCATAATATCTTTAAACATTTTTGATAAACTGGCTTGAGATTGCTTTTCCAATCAAGCGAACATTACAGTAATGCCAGGTAAGATGATCGATGTTGCTGAGTATTTAGATATGCGCGGCATGACATCAATAGTTAGGGGATACCACTCAATTTGGTATTTTACGTGCAAAATCCAGATTAATTCGCTGGTTTCTTAAGGGGCTGTCAAATTAAAGGAGGGTGCGAAATGGAAACTAGAAGAATCTTAACCATAATTAATTTGGTCACTTTGATTTTTATCGGGGGCTGTGCTTCGCCTTCAGCACCTGTTGGAGATGAACAAGAACAATCTATCCCTTCAGAACCTGTCATCCAGATCTCTCCAACGGAAACCCTGATCCCAGCGGTGACCCCCAGTGAGTTCATCCCCACGGATATCCCGATGCCTTCGGAAACTCCCACTGAGGCGTTGCGAACAGAAACACCCACCTCAGAGCCACAAAGAACGCCGATAACTTTTAAGACATACAACGATATTCAATATGGTGCATCCCAAAATCAGATGCTGGATGTCTACCAACCTCAAATTGAAGGCCAAAACCTGCCCACCTTAATGCTCATCCACGGATTGGGTTCGGGAAAATTTTACTTAATAGATGCGGCTGAATATTTTGCCCGCCAGGGCTACGCTGTGGTAGTTTACAATAAAGGCGTGGGCACATATCCACGAAATGAGCAGGATTCGTTTTGTGCCCTGGCTTGGGTGCATGCTAATGCAGATACTTATGGATTCGACACCCAGCGAATTGTGCCAGTAGGATTTTCCCTAGGTGGCGCGCTGGCTGCATTTTTGGGGACGGTCGATGATCCAGGGAAATATATGCAAGATTGCCCTCACACATTACCTGAAGGAGGATTAATACGTGCTGCGGTCGCTGTTGCCGGGTTCTTCGACTACTCTCTTTGGATCCCCAATGCCCAAGAAGATGGGCTCATCTACTCGTATTTTGGTCCCCCAAATGAACACATGGATGAGATCGAGGAGGCTTCTCCAATTACCTGGGTAGATGGCAGCGAACCTCCGTTTTTGTTAATCCACGGCGAGAATGATGGGAATGTCGATCCAGCTCAATCGGAGATGTTTGCAGCCCTGCTCACAGAAGCTGGTGGAGCGGTCGAGCTGTTGATGCAACCCAATCTAATCCACGATTCAATCACCACAAGCCCAAATGTTAAGATCCCGATCATAAACTTTCTTACAGGGCAATTTTCGGAATAAACTCAAAGAAAGATAAACCAAGCCTATCCTGAGCTTGTTATTGCGCGGTTTAATGTGAGGTCTTCAAATGGCTGATGATGCCAATTTGAAGACGATAAGCAGGATATTTTATTTGGAACTCCGCTGGGTGGGTGCTCATCAAGGAAATACGTTTGAGACTTCATAAAGCATTATGCTTAAAATAGGTATTTGGATATTTATGTGATGATCTTGCCAGGTGCACATGATATTATATTGAAATTCAATTTGGAAAAGTTTTCGTTCTATTGTTTTTTCTGTCTTTATTACCCCTATGGAAAAGAAAAATGGAGATCTACTTATGACATATAACGATCTACCAAAATCAGACCATTTTGAGCTCCATCAAATCGCAGATGGCGTATATGCCGCCATTGGGATAGAAGGAGGGGCGGCTTACAGCAACGCCGGCATCATCGATCTGGGTGACCAAACGCTGATATTTGACACTTTCGAGACACCCATAGCCGCGCAAGATTTAAAGATCGCAGCTGAGCAGCTGACCGGGCGTGCGGCCAGCTGCGTGATCATCAGCCACGCCCACAACGATCACTGGTTAGGAAATCAGGTCTTCCCAGATCACACTCCAATAATCGCCACCCATAAGACACGTAAAGAGATGTATGTGTTTGCAGAAAGCATCAAGGAGATGAAGGAAAATCCCTCCTTGTTAGAAGAGATGATCCAGGAGTACGAAGAGCGCCTCGAAACTGAAACCGATGAGCGAAAGCGATCCTCTCTGGAGATCGCGATCTCTAGAGATCGGTTTGGATTAGAGGCATTGCCGACACTTGAACTCCGCTTTCCCAATCAAACTTTTGATGGCAAGATCATATTTTATGGGACGCGACGGATGGCGGAACTGCTTACCTTGGGCGGGGGACACACAGCCAGCGATTGCTTTCTCGTCTTGCCAGAAGAGAGAATTACATTTATGGGAGATCTGGGATTCTTCCAATGCCAGCCTTTCATGGGATTCTGCAACCCAGATTTATGGAAGACCCAGCTGGAGGGTATGGAAGGATCTGATTTTGAGATCTTTGTGCCAGGACATGGACCGCTGGGGACAAAGGAGGACATTGCCTTACAGAAGCGGTATATCACCTTCCTGGAGGACTTGGTTGGTCGCATCGTTAGAGAAGGTGGATCGGTCGAAGAAGCGCTGCAGCAGTCTCTCCCTGAACCTTTTGATGATTGGTTGATCGGTGGGATGGCTCGTTTCGAAGCCAATGTGCGCTCCTCTTACGAACGCCAGTCAGGTGGATGAGCAGGTCGAGTTTCATAAATCCTGGCGCTTAACCCGGCGATGCACTGGACTGGTCTGGGACCGGGGATAATAAGGCCATAAAAAAGAGTGAAACGAGTCTTAAAGGCTGGTCTGCCCAAAAATAAGGCAGGTGAGCACCATCCCGTTTGGCAGCAAACAGGATGAAACGGGCTAAATGGTCAGTTTTATTAGGATGGGGGGGAACCTAGTTCGAAAAAGCGATAATTGGGCAAAAGTCATCAATTTGGTTATATATCTATGCTATAATGGCCCTGGGTGGAAATTGTTTGTGACAAAGCGGCATTTTTTCGCAAACCTATTTTAATCACCCTGCTCTTCCTGACAGACCGAACAGCACTTAATTCTTCGCGTCTTGTACAGAACTGGTCACCAAAGGCAATTCCATCATTTTTGAGGTTAAACATTCTATGCAGATACCCGCAGGTCAATCCGATTTCGCAGCAATCTTTGATGAATACGAAGACATCTATGTGATCGTCTCTCCGCCCAGGTGCAGCTCGACTGCATTCGCCAGGGTGTATTGGGAGCAGCCATCAATTCTCTTTTACAGTCACGAGCCCTTTGAGGGAACGTACTTCTTGGGAGAGGATTTACCATATGTGGTCGATAACCTGCGGAATCCCCTTGATCTGACCCGGATCAAAAATCTCTCAAGTCGGGGATTAGGCCACAGCCTGGTAATTAAAGAGATGCCTTATCAAGCTGGGGAGAATTTTCCCCTGTTGATCTCCCTGACGAAAAAGCCAGTTGTGTTCCTGACCCGAGATCCAAGGCAAAACATCGCCTCCCGCATGGCCAAGAAGAAGGAAGTGGGGGATAACCCGCTATTTCCACTTATTGAAACCGGTTGGGAGCTGATCTCCGCACAGATCAAGTATTGCAAAGATAATGATATCCCCTATCTAATCGTAGATGCCAGAGACTTCAGAAACCGGCCAGAGTTGGTCTTCAAGCAGGTGTTTTCCAAAATGGAGCTGCCTTTTGATCGCAAGATGCTGTCATGGCAAGCCTGTCCGGATGCTGAAATAGATAACCTGAATGGCCAGCACGATCACCTTTACCAGCAGGTATTATCCAGCACCGGCATCCTCCCAGATAGAGGGAGCATCCCGCCGATCGACTCATTCCCCAAAGAGAATGGGTACCGCGATCACGTTCGTGATTGCCTGCGGATCTACGACCGTCTGCTGGCCTCCTCGGCCAGGATCAGGATATCTTCCGGTCGTCCTCGCCAGTCATATCGACAGGGGATATATACAGGGGATTGAGAAGCGAATTAAGTACTGAGGGGGAAAGAAAGAAACACCTGCAGGTTCACAGGTGTTTCACCCAGCGGGGAGGGCGGGATTCGAACCCGCGAACGAGGTTTTAGCCCCGTTAACCGCTTAGCAGGCGGCCCCAATCAACCACTCTGGCACCTCCCCAGGTTATTAAAATTATGAATACTTAGAATACAGGCGGAGGGAGAGGGATTCGAACCCCCGGTGGGCGTGAACCCACAGTTGTTTTCAAGACAACCGCCTTAGTCCGCTCGGCCATCCCTCCGGGTTGGAAGGGTCCCCTCCGCATGTAGCGGAATCCCTCCCAGGCGCGCCGATTGTACCATATCTGAGGGGGCCGCGCAACATTGGTCGTTTTATAGCCTCCATGCTATACTTGCCCCATTCGTAATTTCTGATTCGGTCGTCCCTAATTTGTACTACTAAACGCGCGCCGATCGATAAGTATTTACTCTGACCCATATGAGCCACATCGCACGTTCTGCCCTGATCGTCGCTATATTCTTCGGCATGGAAAAGCTGCTGGGCTTTGCCCGCCAGCTGCTCATCGCGCGCCAGTTCGGATTATCAGCTGATCTGGATGTATTCAACGCGGCCAACAACCTGCCTGACTTGATCTTTGGGTTGATCTCCGGCGGTGCGCTGGCGATCGCCTTCATCCCAGTGCTCTCGGAATACCTGGAAGAGAAAGGACGACCAGCCATGTGGGATGTGTTCTCCCGCGTTGCCAATCTGGTCTTTCTATTCACGGCTGGCGTGTCGATCGTTGTGGCGCTGCTCGCAACCCAGTTGGTAGGTTCGAACCTGGGAGTTGCACCAGGCTTCAGTCCGGTTCAGCAAGTTCAGGTGGTAGGTCTGATGCGGATTAACCTGATCACCACCATGCTGTTCTCGATCAGTGGGCTGGTAATTGCTGGTTTGCAAGCCAACCAGCACTTCTTGTTGCCCGCGCTGGCGCGCAGCATGTACGATATTGGCACGCTGATCGGTGTACTCATCCTGGCGCCAAGCACCGGCTACCAGATTGGACCGATCACCCTGCCTGCGTTGGGATTGGGTGTCTACGGCTTGGCCTATGGAACAGTGCTGGGAGCAATCCTATTCCTGGGCATCCAGATTCCGGGTCTGATCCGCTACCATTTCCGCTGGGTCCCTGCCATCAATCTACGCCATCCGGGCGTTCAAAAGGTGCTGCGGGTCATGCTTCCACGCATCGGCAGCCTGTTTTTTATCTACCTGGTCCTGATCTATATTCCAGATAATATCGCTTCACGATTGACAACCGGTTCGGTGACTGCTCTGGTCTTCGGCTGGTTGTTTATGCAAGTTCCCGAGACTTTAATCGGTACCTCCATCGGTACAGCCATGCTGCCCTCAATCTCTGAGCAATTTGCCCGCCAGGATAAGACAATTTTCAGCCAATCGCTCAACAGGGCGCTGCGAGTCATTCTGGCTTTCACCTTGCCCGTGTCTGCCCTGATGGCGATCGGTATCGCACCATTGGTGGGTTTATTCGGCTTCGATCAGGCGGGGACGGAGCTGGTGGTGTGGACAACGCGCGCATTCCTGATTGGGCTGGCAGGGCACGCGATGCTCGAGATCGCCGCGCGCGGTTTTTACGCCCAACAAAACGCTATCACCCCGTTATGGGCTTCTGGGCTGATGGCGGCCCTATTTACATTCCTGGCGATATTTCTTGCGGGTCGTTTGGGCTCGCCGGGCATCGCCCTGGCGAACTCGCTGGCTTTCACCTTCCAAGCGCTGCTGTTATGGTATCTGCTTGCTCGAAATTACCCAGGGGTCACCCGCGTCACATCGACCTTAGTGCGCGCCCTGCTGGCTGCGACTGCTGGTGGGACAGCAGTATATTTCGTGATGCAATTACCCTTGCCGGCTCTCCCGTTGGCGATCGGAGCTCTGCTTGTGGGGGTGTTGATGGCGCTGCCCTTCGTCTGGCAGGAGGTGAAGCTGCTGCTGCGCTTGTAAGCGAAAGGGAGAATATATTAAGTCTTTTAATGGTTGATTTTACTCCTTTGGGCTTCGATGTCAGGATCGTAACGTTTACCGTAACGCTTTATGGACATTGATCCCCTAAAATGGGTGTTGATGAAAGACGAATCCTAAGTTCAGGGTTGGTTTGTGGTGGATCGATTAATGTTATGAGAAGGATTCTTTGATGAGAATTTACTCGTGAAGCAACTGGGATTTGCAAGGAAGATCGTTGCGGTTAATTTGGTCTTCGTATCCACATTAACCATAGCTGGAATTGTATTTCTAAGGCTGAACGAAGGGGCATTTATCAGCGCTGATCTGGTTGGCCCATTTATAGGATGGACCTCCGCGCTGGGCTTTGCTGTAATTGGCATGCTCATTGTCCGCCGGTATCCCCGGCATCTTGTCGGATGGCTGTTTTGCTACCTGGCTTTGCCGATCGTGATTGCCATTTTCAGCGCGGAGTTCACCTACTACGGCCTGGTCATCTCCCCCCAGCCCTTGTCTGGAGCATACTTTATGGCCTGGGTGCAGAGCTGGGTATTTTTTCTCGTCTTTCCTGCTGCCCTGGGGCTGCCTTATCTGTACTTCCCGGACAGCAAGCTGCTTTCACCCCACTGGCGCTTGATAGTTCTGCTGGCAGTGGTTGCTACAATCCTGGGAGTGACCGGTGCTATGTTAAATCCTGGACAGATGATCCTTGGGCGTTTCACTGGAGATATACCACTCCCGATAACGAATGTGATTGGAATTGAGGAGCAGAAAGCGACTATGCAGTCGTTTATGGAATTGAGTTGGGCAGGGGGTTTTATCGTATTACTGGCAACAATGGTTTCTCTCGTCCTGCGCTACCGGGGCTCGCGTGGTACCCAACGCCTCCAGCTCAAGTGGATCACCTATTTATTGGTCATGGCCGTGTCAGGCTTATTCATAACAGAATTACTGATACCTGCGGATCTGAGCCAGATCATCATTGGCTTGTGGATTGGGATTGCACTCTTGAGCATACCGGTCGGAGTGGGGATCGCTATCCTGCGCTACCAATTGTATGACATCGACCTGATCATCAAGCGCACGGTTCTCTATGCTTCACTGACAGGATCGCTGACGGCGATATACTTCTTCAGTGTGATCGCTTTGCAGAGGGTAGTTCCAGTCCAGTCTCAACTATCGATTGTGCTCTCTACGCTGCTGATCGCCTTCCTGTTCAACCCTTTGAAATCCCGCCTGCAGCGCTTCATTGACAGGCGTTTCTTCCGCCAGAAATATGACCCCGAACAGGTTCTAACCGAATTTGGGGGCTCGATTCGGGACGAAGTCGATCCGGAGACCCTCTCCCAGGAACTGGTCGCTGTGGTTCAAACGACCTTGCAGCCGGAAAGGGTTTCGCTGTGGGTGAGGGATATCGACAGCTTATAACTGATCCCACACCATAGGGGGATATCTACACAAGCTAAGGACGAATTTTCCCTGCAACACCACATTCTTAATTATAATTTGAGCCATCATGCGTGGTTTGTTCAGCATTTTTGTTCTGCTTACGATCCTTTCCCTGGTCTTGGGAGGCGGAGATATCATTCCGGTTTCAGGAGATGATGAATGGCGGGATAAAATTGATTCACAAGTGTTGGCAGCTGCGGAGAGTAAGGGGACAGAATTCCTGGTCATCTTGCGCGAACAGGCCGATCTTCGCGAAGCATCAAATCTGAAAACCAAACTTGAAAAAGGGACATATGTCTACCAGCAGCTGACTGAAGTGGCCGCACGCACCCAGGGACCGATCCTGGCCGAATTGGCTGACCTGGGAGTGGAGCACCGGCCTTATTGGATCGCCAACATGATCTGGGTGCGCGGCGATTTGCCTGTTTTGACCGCGCTGGCAGGTAGAGAGGATGTCGACTATATCTATGCCAATCCGAAGGTGCAGTTGGAGGCGCCGACCAGAGATCCAATATCACTAATCCCCCAAAGTACAGACTCGATCGAATGGAATATCGCCAGGGTTCGTGCCCCTGATGTGTGGGCTTCCGGCTACACCGGGCAGGGGATCACCATTGGCGGACAGGATACCGGTTACGACTGGCAGCATCCTGCGCTTAGGGATCAATACCGGGGATGGGATGGCGCTTCAGCCGACCATAATTACAACTGGCATGATGCCATTCACCAAAGTGATGGCAATCCCTGTGGTGAAGATTCACCTGAACCTTGCGATGATCACGGTCATGGGACACATACGATGGGCATCATGGTCGGTGAAGAGCCAAACCAATTAAACCAGATCGGCATGGCTCCAGGTGCCAGGTGGATCGGTTGCCGCAATATGGATCGAACGCTTGGCAGCCCGGTGACCTACAGCGAGTGCTACCAGTGGTTTTTGGCTCCCACAGATCTGAGTGATATGAATCCGGATCCCGCCAAAGCGCCAGATGTGATCAACAACTCCTGGTCGTGCCCGCCAAGTGAAGGATGCTATGATCCTGAGATATTGCAGCAGGTGGTTGAAGCTGTTCGTGCAGCAGGTATTCTCACTGTTCATTCAGCAGGCAACAGCGGCCCGATCTGCAGTTCAGTTAACGCGCCGGGAGCGATCTACGAGGCTTCGTTCACGGTTGGGAACACGACCATTAACGATGAAATTGCCTTTTCGAGCAGCCGCGGGCCAGTCACGATCGATGGCAGCGGGCGTTTGAAACCGGATGTGTCTGCACCGGGCACATCGATACGTTCGAGCTATCCTGGAGGGGGGTATCTTGATCTCAGCGGAACCAGCATGGCGAGCCCGCATGTGGCTGGTTTAGCTGCCCTGCTATTTTCCGCCCAACCCGCCCTGATCGGGAATGTCGATCACGTCGAAGGCTTGATCGCCAGGACTGCGATCCCAATCACCTCTCAACAGGAATGTGCGGGTATCCCCGGGAACGTTATTCCCAATAATTCCTCTGGCTGGGGGCGTATCGATGCCTTAAATGCACTCCAGGGTCATGCCCTGTGGGTGGAGAAAACAGCTTCCGCGGATGAAATATTTTCTGGTAAAGAGCTCAACTACACATTGACTGCGACGCACAGTGCCGTATCAGCGGATGCAAACCAGGTCGTCCTGAGCGATCTCCTGCCGGAAAACACAGTTTTTGTAGATGCAACACCGCCATATTCATTTGATGGTTCAAAAGTGCAGTGGGAATTCGAAAATTTGGGTATCGTGGACAGCAGGGTGGTGGAGTTCACGGTAAAGGTGCCGGAATCCTTCTTCGGAGAGATCCTCAACAGTGAATATCAAGTCTCAAGCGAAGAGGTCATGCCACCTATCCAGGGTGACCCGGTAGTGATAAAAGTGATTGCGCCTTATCAGATATATTTACCCTGGATCGGAGGGGAATAAACAAGCTTGGTAAAAGATCATCAAAAAGAGTTCACAATTACCCCCAATTAACAAGGTGATCACTTCTGTCTCAACAGGCGGGAAGAATTACCCAGGATCACCAGGTCCGGGATGGATTGGGCAGCTGCAGCCAGGATCGGGGGGAGGTATCCAAATGCAGCCAGCGTGAGCCCAAGTGTATTGTAGATCAGGGTAAAAACGATATTCCCCTTTACCACCCTGGTGGTTCGTTTTGCAATGTGCAGGACATCCGGGATCAATCCCCAGTCCTGGCGCATTAGTATCACGTGGGCGGCTTCCATGGCGATACCATGTCTGGCTGCCCCCATGGCGATGCCGACATCTGCCTGAGCTAAAGCTGGTGCATCGTTGACACCATCTCCAACCATGATCACGGTATGCCCATTGGTTTGATAATCCTTGACGATCGAGATCTTATCTTCTGGGAGCAGTTCAGCCTGGAAGGGTATGTCCAGTTCATCAGCCAAGGTCGCCGCGCTGCGCGGGTTATCCCCGGTGAGCAGTTCGATGTGGTCGATGCCCATCGACCGGGCAGCCTGGATGGCCGAGGGTACATCTGGACGCAAGGTATCTGAAGCAGCCAAGACGCCAATAGGATTCTGGTCAAGGGCGACATACAGCAGTGATTTCCCTTGGGCTTGCAACTCTGAGGATTCGCTGAGTTCGAGCGCCTGTCCTGTGGTACGCTCGATCAACTTTTGGCTGCCAATCGTGACAGTGCTCCCATTCAACCGGGCTCTGATGCCCATGCCAGGGATAGCTTCGAATTCATCTACTTCCTCTATGTGCAGCGCGCGTTGGGAAGCGGCCTGGCGGACGGCTTCAGCCA
>JBFFIU010000112.1:0-10539 GCA_041556275.1 Anaerolineales bacterium
AAACTCACATGAACCAGTGCTCGTAACGCTTCGCTGAATTAGTTACAGGAGCATCGAGAATCAATCTTGGAAATTCTATCACTTTCTACCTCCGAAGATGGCGATCCTGAAAGTTTTTCCAGCTGATCATTGCGGATTATAACCAAGAACTGCGCAATGGTTGAACAATACACAGGAGCTATGGCGATATCCGAATCCGCCGATTCCATACTTCTGAAATGAGATAGTCTCCCTGTCAAGTGTTAGCAACACTGGGTAGGGAGACTACCCAGATTTCCACCTTCGACAATTTGAAATTAGACTTATTTGACCAAATTACTTGACAAACAGAACTAATGAAGGTATTATACCGACAGGTTAATTAACCAATTAGTTAAATAAGGAACATCCTAATTATGAGGAGTGCAGATGACAGACTAAGCCAGATCTTTGCCGCATTGGCAAACTCGACGCGGCGGGCGATTTTGGCCCGGTTAGCGGAAGGAGAAGCAACTGTTAACGAACTCGCAGAACCGTTTAATATGAGCTTGCCAGCCATTTCCAAGCACATCAGAGTTTTGGAGCGTGCAGGGCTAATCACACAAGGGCAAAAAGCACAATATCGACCCTGCACGATCGATGTAACGCCCCTAAGAGAGATTTCCAATTGGACAGAGCAGTACCGCCATATCTGGGAAGCAAGCTTTGACCGCATAGACGATTATATAAATCAATTGAATGATAAGGAGAATAATTATGAGTAACACCACCGATTCTGAAGATGCAGTTGTAATTGAACGTACTTTCGATGCCCCCGTAGACCTCATCTGGAAAATGTGGACAGATCCCGAACATTTCAAAAATTGGTACGGGCCAAAAGGCTTTACTGTGCCCGTTGCCGAGATGGATGTGCGCGTGGGTGGCAAGCATCTGATTTGCATGGCATCACCTGATGGCAGTATGAAAATGTGGACGACAGGCGAATACACTGAAGTTGCCTTGAACGAGCGCCTCGTCTACACCGATAGTCCAGCTGATGAAAATGGCAATGTAGTTTCGCCATCTGCCATGGGTATGCCCGAAGGGTATCCTGCGACGACCGAAGTCACCGTGCTTTTTGAAGACATTGGTGGGCGTACAAAAATGGTGATGACGCACGCCGGTGTGTCAGCAGACTCGGGCGCAGGCGGCGGTTGGGAACAAGCCTTCGACAAATTGGCAGAGCACATCGAAACTACCCTCAACGACAAATAATAGGACAGGTTGGTAAGCAGCATCCTCAATACATAACATCATCTCAGGGCAATCATGCGAAATGGCACATGATTGCCCTGAGAATCTATCGCCCACAAGGAGTGGGGAAAGTACACACTCCATGACATGAGAAGGACATTTTGAAAAGGGTTGCGTGAATAATTACCGCCATTTCCATGCGTAAACAAAATCTTTAATCACAGCTCATAGCGCGTCAATACAGCGCGAAAAGCATCGATAACGCCTTACCATTCATGCCGGTAGTGCGGAATTTTACCAACGCCTGGTGAAGAGCCGGGCGTTTTTGGTGCATTTTAAACCAATGGACTATCCAAAAATTATCTGGATAGTCCATCAACCAACCGCTAAATGTGGGGGATTCTTTGCGAAATAGCGCTGCTTTTTTTATCAATACTCTGGGAAAATTGCTTTTGCCAGAATATGATATTGGTGGATTGGTCTAGCTAGATTTAATCGTGATCCGTTTTCTTTCCTCTTGAGCTTTTTTGGTCTTGGGTAATTTGACCTTCAAAACACCACACTTGAAGGTGGCATCGATCTTGTTCTCATCCACTTCGCTTGATAAAGTGATCGAGCGGTGGAAAGAGCCATAGGAACGCTCAACCTGATAGAAGTGTTGACCCTTTTCTTCTTTCTCAAACTTTTTTTCACCGCGAATTGTCAGTGCATTTTGGTCCAGCGTAATGTGGATATCCTCAGGCTCCAAGCCGGGTAATTCCGCCGATATAGTGATCTCTTTATCGGTTTCGCTCACCTCCATATAAGGTGCAAAGTCTCCAGGGATTCCCAACCTACCACGAAAAGGGCTAAGACCAAAGGGGCGCTCAAAGAAGTCATCAAACATACGATTCATCTGATTTCTGATGTCAAGGAGTGCATCTTCTTCGTTCTCGCGACGGATTTGCACATCTGATTTCTCTTTTTTCCACGGAATCAAATCTGACATATCCATTTGTCTACCTCCTTTCATCTGAATCCAATATTTGATTACCCAGTTTTGATGTCGATCTTACGAGCTTTGACTTCTTCTGCTTTGGGTAAAACCAAGCGTAAAACGCCATCTTTGTGAGCAGCTTCAATGCCATCACGATCGATCTGATCGGTCAGCCGGAAACTACGTTCGAAGTCACCAATTTCGTATTCCGCAAATGCCAGTGAATATCCTCCAGGTGCGTCCAGGTTAGTGTTTCCATTGATCGTGAGGATATTTTTTTCCAGGGTAATATCAATCGCCTCTGCACTAACCCCTGGCATATCTACAACAACAAAAACATTATCTTCAGTTTCATAGATATCCGCTCGCGGGACAAAACATGAACGTTCGCGTGTTCGCTCAGTCTCCTCAGTCGGAATCATTTCTTGATCTTGAATCACCATATCTTTTGTTTCTTCACTCATTTTATTTACCTCCGAAATGATCAGGGTCAATTTTGGGATTAACTTTGGATGGTAATCTTTTTTGGTTTTTCAGATTCGGCACCCGGCAATATTATGGATAGAACACCGTCTTTGAAGCTGGCCTTGACCTGTTCTGAGTTCACAGCCAGGGGTAATTGGATAGTGCGTGAAAAATCTCCAAATCGACGTTCTTTGCGATGATATCGCGCACCTTCAGGCAAATCGTCCGACTTGCGCGCACCACTGATCGTCAGGGTTTTCCCGTCCACGCTTACATCAATGTCGTCGACCTGGACTCCAGGCATTTCTGCGTGCACCAGCAGACCTTCTTCATTGGCCCAAATATTGATGGCTGGATAGCTCGGCGCAGTGCGCAGACGATATGGAGAATAACTATTAAATAGGCGATTCATTTCACGTTGCATACGGTCCATTTCACGCCAGATTGAGGGGGTTCTAAAAGTTCGATACATGTTTAAAGACTCCTTTCCTGATTTGATTTAAAAAAGCCCTCAGGTCTCCTGAAGGCTATCTTTAACTTAATGAGACCAGGCAAACCTGAAAATCATCAAGGTGTATTTATTTTTTAAGTGGCACTTGTAACGCCATTACGTAATCCAGCATTATATATAATTGGCGATTTTAAGAATAAAGTAAATGGAAAGTATGAGAATTGTTAAAATACGAAACAGGATGCAACAATCAAAAATCTACCAAATAATCAATGGATGAGGTAACGCACAACAGAAAGAATATATCTATTGTTGTTAATCTGTAGGTGTTTTTTTGCCTGTTTATGGGAAAGTAAGACCCTGGCAGGACTCGAACCTTCCATCAATCAATTAAGAGCTCTAGAGATTAATGTCTATACAATGAATGTAGGTAAACTGTTTCTCTATAGTCTATAATATCTATGCCGAGTGCACCGTGGTTGCACCGGGCTGACCCCGAGGTGCAAAGAGCGCAGAGAAGGAATTGCGACAATCTTTCTTATTGAGTTGATGTGGAAAATAATTTAGAATTAGGATTTCAAAACAATGAATAGCAGAATAATGAGATGGGAAGTCGCCGAGCAATTTATCATCGCTATCAAATTGCTGCTTCAATAGATAGAGGAAAAATCACAAAATCATCTATCCAAAGTAAATACCAGCCCAAAAAATATATTGTCTGTTTTAGAAGAAACTGTATCAGCTATCTAAATAAATATTTGCAACCCAATACTTGATAAACAACTTGAGCATCGATAACATCCTTGTCCTGATCATACTTGCTGGAGCGGTCATCCTGTTTGTAAGCGAAAAGCTGCGCGTGGATGTGGTCGCCATGATCGTGTTAGTTGCCCTTGTGCTAACCGGTTTAGTAAGTATTGAGG
Organism: Anaerolineales bacterium; assembly: GCA_041556275.1. Taxonomy (GTDB): domain Bacteria; phylum Chloroflexota; class Anaerolineae; order Anaerolineales; family UBA4823; genus PFL25. The sequence continues at coordinate 4,028 of JBFFIU010000112.1, forward strand.
AAGCGTTTTCAGGTTTTGCCAGCCCAGCTGTGATCACAGTGTGGGCGGTATTCATTGTCAGTGGCGGATTAACACGCAGCGGAGTAGCGGACTCAATCGCTCGGCAGGTGGTCCGCTTTGCGGGAAACAACACCGCCCGCTTAACTGTATTAATTATGGTAGGGGTTGGCTTGATGTCAGCATTTATGAACAATATCGGTGCAGTGGCAATTTTACTGCCCGCGGTAGTCAGCGTGGCGCGGGAAACAAAAACCCCACCTTCTAAATTATTAATCCCGCTTGCTTGGGCTTCCCTGATGGGTGGAAATATGACCATGATTGGGACGCCTCCTAATATCCTGGCATCTGGTATTCTGGAGTCCTATGGTGGTTTAGAACCTTTCCAGTTCTTTGATTTCTTGCCTATGGGTGCGGTAATTCTAACCGCTGGAATCGTCTATATGCTCTTAGTTGGTCGCCGGTTATTACCAGAACGCACTTCTCCTGGGGAGCTTTCCCAAACCTACCAGATCCAGGATTACCTGACTGAAGTACGTGTCATGGAAGGATCGCCCCTGATTGGAAAAACAGTGCAAGAGGCTGACCTTGATAATCGCTATGGATTGAATGTCATTCATATCCATGTGTGCTGCCAGGATAATGTGACTGCCACGCCAGAAAGTGACCACTGGTTGGAAGTCGGTGATGAGCTGCATATTGAAGCCAAACCAGATGCTATTTTGGAAGCAGAACAAGTGCTTAAACTGCAACCTGTACCAGACCGGGCGATCCAATCCTGGGAGCCAGAGCCATCGCGCTACGCCTTTGAACTGGCTGAAGTAGTACTGGCACCAAACTCTACCCTTAGTGGAAAAACCTTCAGAGAGATCGATTTTCGCTCGCGGTTCGGTCTGTCAATATTGGCAATACGCCATCAAAATCGAACCTTGTTTTCCAGGTTGGGGGATGTGCTGCTCACTTTCGGTGACTCTCTATTGGTTCAAGGACCAGTTGAGAATATAAACAAACTGCGTTCAGATCGAAATCTTTTGCTCTTGGATTTGCCGAAAAAAGAGAAACGGCGCATAAAAAAAGCGCCCATTGCAATCATGATTTTATTGGGAGTGCTGTTTCTAATCAGTACCAGCCTCCTGCACGTCTCCATTGCCATGTTCATCGGGGCACTTTTGATGGTGCTTTCTGGAACACTTACAATGGATGAAGCTTACCAATCCATTGAGTGGAAATCAGTTTTCCTGATCGCTGGAATGCTACCTCTTGGATTGGCAATGGAAAATTCGGGCACCGCCCAATTATTAGCCGACCAGATAATAAACCTTATAGGCAATTGGGGTGTACTTGCGGTGATGATGGGTATCTTTATTATGACCGGGCTGCTGACTGAAGTGATGTCTAATGCTGCTGCCACAGTTTTGGCGGTTCCGATTGCTATAGACGCTGCAATGAGCCTGGGAGCTAACCCACATACTTTCGTGATGGCAATTGTGATTGCTGCTTCAACTTCATTCCTGATGCCCATTGGTCACCAGGTTAATGTACTTATATATGGTCCCGGTGGCTATAAATTCTTTGACTACACCAAGGTAGGAGTGTGGCTGAACCTTGTATTGTTGATCCTAACTGCCTTGGTGTTACCTATCATCTGGCCACTATATTAATTGGATTTACCTAGCATGACAGATACTGACGAATCCTAGCAAAGATATTTAGGCGACCCAATTCAAATGACTCTTTAATAAACCAGATTTTATTCAAGATGGACTAGTGGGTATTCAAGTTTCATCGAAGCCTCGAAATTATTCTATTTACAACAAATTAATGTCGAGTCTAAACTTAGGTGAAAAAATAATTATTGTGACAAAGGGAAATCAATTATCGGCATTTGAACATTGTGTAATCTATCCACTAGTCACCAAGTAATTGCACAAAAAAATCACCTGTTCATGTGCACATTAATCAACTCCAACATCTCGACCCAAATATGCAATTAAGGTTGGGTTTACTCTTATGAGCTACCCGCTGTTTCTACCATTAATCTTTATCCTGGCAGGATTGCTGATTGCGCTCGTTTATCGTTTTCCATCCCTAAACAAACGTATTCCTGTTCTACCGGTCACCTGGTTGCTGTCCATGTTTCCAATGGCAGCATTCATCACCCTTCTGCACGCCTTGTCAATGATACAGAATGGATCAGGAATCAGCTGGCAGATCGAGTGGCTGCAGGTGGCCGGATTCAAGGGCAGCCTATACTATGACAGCCTGAGCGCAGTGTTTGCATTGTTGGTGACCGGAATCGGAACATTGGTGGTGATCTACAGCGGTTATTACTTCAAAGGTGAACGAAGCTCATGGCGGTTTTTAAGCTATCTGATGCTGTTTATGTTTGCCATGTTAGGTTTATTACTAGCTGGTAACTTGATCTCCTTGTTCATTTTTTGGGAGATTACCAGCGTGATCTCTTTTCTACTGGTAGCCTACAAAACTGAATCTGAACAGGCAAGAAAAAGTGCTTTTAAAGCGCTGCTGATCACTGGAAGCGGCGGGGTGGCATTGCTTTTGGGCGTCATTTTGATTTTCTCCATCACGGGCACGATGGAAATCGCTGCTCTATTGTCCAGCGGAGATGTGCTCAGAGACAGCAGCCTTTATACTGCAGTGTTGATCCTGATCGCTTTAGCCAGTTTCACCAAAAGCGCACAGACTCCTTTTCATATCTGGTTGCCGGACGCAATGAACGCTCCCACACCTGCCAGCGCTTACTTGCATTCAGCAACCATGGTCAAGGCTGGTATTTACCTGATCGCACGTCTCAATCCGGTTTTAGGCCAAACAGAAATCTGGTTCTGGATCTTCAGTGTTATTGGATTAAGCACTATGTTGGTTGGTGCATATCTTGGACTTAAACAAAATGATTTGAAAGCGTTGTTGGCTTATTCCACCATCAGTCAGCTTGGTGTGATGGTTTTACTGATCGGTCAGGATACTGATATTGCTTTCAAAGCATTGGTTATCAGCGTGATCGCTCATGCTCTATATAAGAGCGCCCTTTTCTTGGTGGCAGGGATTGTCGATCACGAAACTGGGACACGTGATCTGCGCCGGTTGGGTGGTCTTCGCAAATGGATGCCTTACAGCATGGCGATCGCTAGTCTGGCAGCGTTATCAATGGCTGGTTTACCGCCGATGTTCGGGTTCCTGGCCAAAGAGACTTTACTCGCCACCGCTGTCCATCCTTCTCTCCCGGGGACCATCGCTGCGATTTTTCCAGTTGCCAGTGTAATAGCAGGTGCGCTGATTCTGGCCCAAGCAGGATTATTTGTGTGGGATACATTCTTAGGTCAGCAGCGCGATGAAACGATTAAACCCCATGAAGCACCATGGGGCATGCTGATTCCGCCCCTGATCCCGGCCTTCCTCTCGATCATGCTCGGTCTACTACCAGAACCGGAGAGACTGGCTGCATTCGTGGCAAATGCAGCAGGTGCAGCGTATGGTGGGGAGGTTAAAGTCTCACTTGCGTTGTGGGCTGGTCTCACCGTTCCTTTGTTCTTGTCCATCGTTGCGGTCGCCGGTGGTATCTTTATTTTCGTATTTCGTTCCCGAGTGCGAGAGATCCAAAAACGGATTGCTCCAAATCTAACGATCAACAACCTCTATACCAGCACTCTGAAGGCGATCGATTCTGGCGCAAACCTGGTTATCCAATTACAGAGCGGCCAACTTCGCTTTTACATCACAGTTATGCTGTTCAGTTTGATCGCTTTGATCCTCATCTTTGTCGGGATACCAGATATTGATACCAGCCTGCTGGTTCGGCAGCCACTCTTCAATCTCGATTTAGCCTTTTCAATCTTGCGTATATTTGCCCTGGTTGTGGTGATAGGTGCAGCTTTAGCCAGTGTATTGATTGAGCGCGATTTCTCTGCAATTTTAACTTTAGGCGCGATGGGATTGGGAGTTACAGTCCTTATTGTGCTCGAACCTGCTCCAGATGTAGCTCTAGTTCAAATGATCGTGGACCTATTGGCAGTTGTGATTTTGGTGCTTGCATTGACCAGGCTGCCTCGCACGCAACGTGAACAGGCAAGAAAGCTGACCTTCAAACAAAGCCCACCCGGGCTTCTGCGTGATGTGCTGGTATCTGCTGGTGTTGGTGGAATCGTGGCTTGGATAACCCTGATCGCCCTGATCACTCGTCCCCGGGAAAGTATCGTTACTTCATTCTATGAAGCCAATGCCAAGATTTTAACTGGCGCGAAGGATATCGTTGGCGCTATCGTGGTAGATTTCCGGGCTTTTGATACCTTGATTGAGATCACTGTATTCAGCATTGCTGGTCTTGGTATCTACACATTATTGCTTTATGCCTCCCACTGGGCAGGTGACCAGGTGAGTGATGAAGCCACGCCAAACACCAACATCTTGGATACCACCGGGATTGGTGGACCCATCACTTCACCTTTTATCCATGCCCTGGCGTATGTCTCTCTTCCATTTTCATTGGTTATAGCAGTGGTCCATATCCTTTATGGCCATGATCAACCCGGTGATGGGTTTACAGCGGGAGTTATCGTGGGATTGGCAATTGCATTCTGGTATGTTGTCTTTGGTTACGCTCAAGTAAAGGAGAGGTTGAGATGGCTAAAGCCCATGGTATTAATAAGCAGCGGTATTTTGCTGGCTATTTTTAGCGGTATCCTTTCTGCTTCTATCAAAGGCAATTTCCTTGCAAACGTTGATTTTGGAACGCAGCAAAACATCCCCTTGCCTGTGGGTATAAATCTAAGCACTTCATTATTGTTTGAAGTCGCAATTTTTCTAAGTGTATTGGGAAGCATATCCTACATCCTGAGCGCTTTAGGGCACCCAAGGATCAGCGAGGCAAGTCGTGTGCCAGGGGTAAAGGACCAGAAACATAGAAGTGGATCAAATATTACTTCAGCCTCTGGTGCACAAATATCAAAAAGGGATATTCATACTTGATCTACCCGCAAAGAATCCGACATTCGGGTTTAGGAGGATAATGTGGAAGTATTGACAGCCATCGCGATCGGCATCTTGTTTGCCATTGGAATATTCCAAATGCTTCGCCGTAATGTTATCCGGTCTGCAATTGGTTTGATCATTTTATCGAATGCCATCAACTTGTTCTTATTGAGTACGGGTGATTTCCAAGGCATTCAGCCAGCATACGTGGATACTCCAGCCGCATTACGCAGCGATGCTCTTCCGCAGGCATTGGTCCTCACGGCGATTGTGATTAGCATGGGAGGCATTGCATTTGTGCTTTCTCTCCTCTATGTGATCTCTTCGCGATACAAGACCAGTGACTTAGATGAGATCAAGGGACTGAAGAATTGAATGGGAATAAATTGGTAGGTAGGAAACCAAAATGAATTCCAACCAGATCGTTCTTCTACCGATATTGATCCCATTAGCGGGCGCGTTCATAATTTTACTTCTGCGTTCCTGGAAAAGATGGCAGGCTCGCATGGCATTTATGATTATGCTTTTGTCTCTGGCAAGCAGCGGCTGGCTAGTTTACCAAGTTTGGCTCAATGATGGAGCTGTAATCTTTCAGCTTGGTGGTTGGATCGCCCCATTTGGTATATCTTTGGTGGCAGATTACTTATCTGTCTTTATGGTATTGATGAGCCAGCTGGTTCTGCTCTTAGGAGTGGCTTATGCTATGGGGGCAAAGGATAATAACATCAAGTACCCTACCTTCTATCCCTTGTTCTTGACCCTTGGCGTGGGGCTGACAGGTGCGCTACTAAGTGGAGATTTCTTTAATTTATTTGTCTTTGCAGAACTTTTAGTGATTTCTGGAACCATCCTGACCGCCATCTCAGATGACCGTTTGGGTGCCGAAGCGGCTTACAAATATTTTTATATCAGCTTACTTGCTTCAGCATTTTTACTTTTAGCGATCGGCAGCCTGTATATCTCTTATGGATCGCTGAACATGGCAGATTTAGCAGTGCGCATTCAATCAAACCCCGGTCAACCTCTTCTGCCTTTCGCTATCGCTCTCCTGACAGCGACCTTCATGGTAAAGAGTGCGGTTTTTCCATTTCATTTTTGGCAACCGGATTTCCATACAGCAGCACCAACTGCAGTTAGCGCCATGCTCTCTTCAGTTGTCGTCAAGTTGGGCGTATATGGATTCTTACGTATGACTACCCTGGTATTCGTGAACCAATCTGAAGAATTGAAGCTGCTTCTGATCGTTTTAGGCCTTATCGGTGTGATTATTGGTGGCCTTTCCGCAATTGGCACACAAAACGCAAAGCGCATGCTGGCTTATTCAACCCTGGCACAGGTTGGATTCATCCTGATCGGGATCGGTTGGGGCACTCTTTTTTCTATCGCAGCGGCTCTAGTTTTCACTTTCAACCACAGCCTGATTAAAGCTGCCATGTTGATGCTGGCTGGTTCGGTTGCCAGCCGGAGCAAGGTCAAGTCTGCAGCCTTTGAGGTGGTAACCGGGGTAGGCAAGAGTATGCCGTATG
>JBFFIU010000113.1:0-10508 GCA_041556275.1 Anaerolineales bacterium
GAAGGTTTCAACGGCTGTTTTCAGAAGGTCATCGTGGCGAGCCAGGACGGTCTTCATCGCTTCCGGATACTGCTGCCACAACCGGGTACTTCCCTCCAGATCTGTAAATAGAAAGGTCAGCGGAACGGTCATCTTTGGTCTAGCCATTCATTATTGGAACAAGAGTAAAGTGATCCGCTACGCCATATTATCATTTGATCACGGCAGCTGTCGTTCATATCGGTCGGAAATGGTGAGTTGTTGGGATGAGTGTGATCCATAAGCAAGCAAGATACCTCTTATCTACCCTTATACTTCAAACCCGGCTATCAAATCGCGCTGTATTCACGGCCAGCTCAAGCGAGTGGATTGGCAACACTTATTCTAAGAGCTGAACACAGCATTTCCATCTGATCATAGTGGAATTGGATGCTCGAAGTAAATGGATTACGATAAACGTGAAACATAGATTTCCATAATCCTCGAATTCAGCAACCGATCTCGGTTTGTCTGAAAGTTCCCAGCGGAGTAGACCCTTACTCGTAAGCCAGAGCCGCGACGATCTGCAGATCTGAGGCACGGCGAGCCGGGATCAGTGCGGCCAGAATGCCGCAGATCAGCCCGACGGCAATGGCTGTCAGCACGCCCACCGCGGGGAAATTGTATGGTATGTGCAGCCCGGCGAATTCAAGCACTCCGGTCATCACCACACTCAGCAGAATGCCACCCAGGATCCCGAGAGCGATCCCCATCAACGAAAGTAGCAAGCTCTCGGCGATAATCATGCGGCGAATCTGGCGCCGCTTGGCTCCTACCGCCCGCAGCATCCCGATCTCACGGGTACGCTCAATGACGTTGATGCTAAGAGTATTCGCTAAACCTAATAAGGCTGGGAGGGCAATCAGGGCCAGCAAGATGTTCATGCCAATAGTCCCCGACTGAGCAAGTTTCTCCTGGCTTGCCCGCAGCTGCTCGCGAGAGAGAATGCCGAAGCCAGGGTATGGTCGTGTCGCAGCCAGCAGATTTTCTTCAAGCTGCTCCTGGTCCGCACCCGGCTCGCTGTTAATCAGCAGAAATACATCGTTGCGCACGCCATACTCACGGGTCAGCGAGACCTGATCCATGTAGATAGTGGGCAATTTGATATTCAGGTAATCCAGTCCAATGGCGGCTACCTCGACCTCAACCTCACCGTGGTCTCCATCAAGGTTGATGACGTCACCGACGTCAACCCCAAACTGCGATGCATACCGTCCGTTAACAATAACCGAATTCCCTGTTTGAAGCCCTTCGAAGGCGATTTCGTCGCCCTCCAGGAAGGAGAGACCAGCGATACGAGCGTAGCCTGGCGGGTCGATTCCGATCAGGCGGATTCCCACTCGATCCTCATTGAGGACATCTATCTGGCGTATCGTGGTCAGTTCCTCGACCCCGGGAATCCGGCGGATTGTCTCAGCCAGTTCAGGCGAGGCGCCAACTGTGTCATTATTGATAATCAGGCCGCCAGCCACCATGATGTAGTCCGACCGCAGGCTGTCATCCAGGAATCGCAGCGCACCACCATAAGTTGAAGCCAGCATGCCGCCCAACCCGATCAAAATTGCTAGGGTGATCATGAGCGAGGTCGCCACAATGGCAGCCCGGCGGGGTTGGCGGGCGATATTCCCTGCTGCCAATGTGCCTTCTTGCCCGAAGACAAGGCGCAAGGCGCGGTTAAAGAAGGATGTAATCGGGGTGATAAGCAGCGGTCCAAGCAGCCCCAGAGCCAGCAAAAAGATCAACACCCCCAGAGCCATGAGCGGGAATATGCCGCTGAGCAGACCAGCAAGGCCAAGCACCAGGCTGATGCCGCCAACGATCAGGCGGCTGCGTTGGACCGATGTTTCCTGGGAAACTGTCAGGGGGTTCATGGCCTCGAGAGGTGTGATCTGGCTGGCTGAGCGAGCCGGCAGCAAAGTGCTGACCAACGGGATACCCAGACCAAAGATGATGGCTACACCATAGGTCAAGGCATCGAATCGGGGCTGCCCAAGTGGATTGCCCATTAAATCTTGGAATATGCTGCTGAGGCCTGCCCTGGCGCCGTAGGCAAACGCAAATCCGATCAATATCCCTATAACGGTGCCCAGCCCAGCCAGGATCAAGCCCTCATACAAGATCGTGCGCATCACCACTCTTCGTTTTGCACCGACAGCCCGCAGCATGCCAATATCGCGGCGACGTTCAACGACGCTGGTGCGGAAGGTGTTGAACATGATCAGCCCGGCCAATGCCAGGGTTAGCAAGCCAAACATGGTAAAGATCACATTCATAAATTCCAGCAGGGCTGCCCACACATCGGCACCGCCCTCCAACGGGCTCAGCTCGTATCCCCTGCCGAACATCGACTGTACGGCTGCATCGATAGCACGGGCATCGCTACCCTCAGTATAACGACCCATGATGATGTTGATCCGGTTGGGTTTGTTGAGCAGGTCCTGTGCTGCCTCCATTGGCATAAAAACCTGCTGGTTGCCGAGCAGCAAACCGGGATCATCGAGCAGTCCAACCACTTCGAAAGACAGCCAACCGCCCGCTCCAGGGAGCTCGACCAACTCACCAACGCCTATTCCCAATCCCTCAGCAAACTGCTCAGAGATAAGTACCAACCGCCCGGTATCTCCTGGCTGCAAGTTGCGGCCTGATAGAACACGACGTCCCCCGGCTGTCACGACATTATAAGTCTCATCCGCATTCGTAGTATCGATCCCGTAGACCTGGATACTGCTCACGTCGTTGCCATCCGGAGTCTGATAGCGTTCAGGAGGCAGGTTTACCGCCTGTACGACCATCCCTGCGGTTGATTCGACACCCGGAACTGCCCCTACATTTTGCTCAAACTCCTGGCGAAAGAAGCTGCCATCCTGGCGGGTGACGTATAGATCGACTTCGGACAGCGCCACCGATTGCGTATTGGAGATAAATAACTCCTTCATCGCAGGGGCTATTCCGTTGAGGCCAAACATGATCATCACACCGATGACGATGGACAGGATAGTCATAATGCTCCGGATCGGTCGCCCTTTCAAGTAGCTTATAGCCAGAGGTAGTTCACGCATGAGATTCCTCCGCAGATGGAACCCTTCTTTCGATTTCATGATTGATCTCTTCGTTTGTGATGCGCCCGTCCTTCATCTGAAGGACCCGATCCGCGAACGATGATATCCGCTCGTCGTGCGTGACCAGCAGGATACTGCGTTCCCAGCGATCAACCGTCTCACGCAGCAGGACAGCGAAATCTGAGGCTGACTTCGAATCCAGGTTGCCTGTTGGTTCATCGGCCAGGATCAGCGAGGGTTCGGTAACCAAGGCGCGGGCAATGGCGACTCGCTGGCGCTGCCCACCCGAAAGTTCCTCAGGCCGATGTGTGCTGCGATCAGCTACTTCGAGCTTTTCCAGCCATTCAGCGGCACGGAGCCGAGCGTCGACGGGTTTCATCCCTCCCAGAACCAGTGGAAGGGCTGTGTTATCCAGCGCATCCAGTGTGGGGATCAAATTGAAAAATTGGAAGATAAATCCAATGCGCTGACGACGCAGGTCGGTTAGGTCATCATCGTTGAGCGCGCTCAGGTCCTGCCCTTCGATCTTGACCATACCCTCGGTGGGGCGATCAAGCCCACCAACCAGATGCAAAAGCGTCGACTTACCGCAACCGCTGGGGCCCATCACCGCGGCGAACTCGCCGGTATCAACGTGCAAAGACACGTGATCCAAGGCGATGACCTGCGCTGCGCCACTGCCATAGATGCGGGTTAAGTTATCAGTTTCTACGACTTTCATGGAATACCTCGAAATAATCGATTAATCAGTAATTATCCCTGAGTTAGACCTGCAAACTGCGATGACAATTATCCGCATGCGCGTGCTGCTTAACTACAAGGCTTCGAAAAACATTATACATTCATAATTTATTAACACAAATGTGTTTCTCAATAGAAATAAAACTTACACTTTGCTTGATGTGCAAATCGATAAATTATAAAAATCAATCGCAGAGATCTAATCTTAATTGGATGCCCTGATAAACTACATCTAAAAGGGATAAGTTTGGTTGTCAATATCAACCGCGGGGTTGGTATAAATAAATCAAACCTGTTGTACGAGTTTCGGAATTGGAATTGACTCTTACCAGATAGTCTCTTCTCCCAGTGGATAGGATGCTAGGAATCCCTAGAAAAAAGCAGGTTGCGAGATTGGTAAGCGGATATTTTGCGGGGAATCTATTCCCTGTTTACTGGGGTAAATCCCAGGCTTTTGCTTCGGTCACATCGACGGTAAAGCCCTCGTTTTCGGCGGCGGCAATGTTTACACCAAAGGTGCCAGCGTTGAAGGTGGAATCTTGTGCTTCTCCTATCTTAAAGCCATTGACATAGAGCACCAGGCGATCTCCCTCCGCCCAAACACCTAAGCGTTGATTAACCTCAGGACCTGTGGCGATGTTGGCATCGATAGTCCAATTGATCAAATCGGTGAATTTCTCGCCATCCCATATGCGCAGCTGATAGGAGCCATCGCAGGCGACATTGAACAAGTATCCCTTTGAATTATCCGGTGCGCGGAAAAGGAGGCCATATCGATCTTTACCCGTGCACGCCTCTCCTATGGTGAAGAGAACTTCAAGATAGGCATCATCTAGTTGTGGGTAGGACATCACCCAGGCATCGAAGCTGTTGGATTTTTTGGCCGTCAAGACCAGTTTATTGTCACGCACTTCTGACTTGACTTGATCGTTTTCATACTGAAACCAGGTTTCTGTGCCATCATCGAAAACAGCGCCCCAGGTTGATGAGTCGAGTTCATTTCTTGGATCGGCCTCGGGGGTTCTAGTAGGGGTTACGGCAGCTGCAGAGGCAAGCTGACCGGCATCAGGCTCTGCGGTTGATTGGGATGTTTGCGAGCTCGAGGTTATCTCAGCTTGCGGAGAAATTGAAGAAGTTCCAGAGCTCGGTGGCTGTGAACAGGCGGTAAACAACACTGCGGTAATCAGGATGATGCTAACCGTAATTAACATGCTTTGTTCTCGTTTCATCTTGATGATCTCCTCATTAGATAGTGAAGAATTTGCAATCGCAAATTGTACTCTATGTTAAAGAACGATTTCATGTGGCCTGCCTTCTGGAAAATGATCCAAGTAGAATAAGAGGATCAGTAGATCTGAGTACAATTGACTGTCAAAAGGGGGATAATCGTGAATAATCAAATATCAGATATGGAAATCGTTAGGCAAATCATCATTACTGGGGGTTACATCATTTGGGTTGAGCAAGGAGATAGTACTGGCATGGAACTCACCAGCGACTTTTTTGAACAGGACCATCATTAAGCGCAATTTCTTACTTCATCTGATCTCAATATAATGCCCAACAATAATTATGGTACGGTACATTAGTCAATCAAACAAATGGGTATTCAGAGAGATTAAATGTTCGAAATGTGTTGGTTAGGTCACAAAATCTTGATTGATTTATACTTAAATAGGGTCAAAATCTCTGGCCAGGCAAGTCAAATCGATCACAGCTGAGGATTGCCTTGGGAGAAGGCAGTCCGGGGATGCCTTCCCCAAAGCGAAATCCGGAAATGCCACCATTTTTAATTTAAAGGTCAAAACAGGTATCAAAGCAATAGTGACTATCCCTTATGGACGCTCTTTGATACGATAGACAACGTTTCCGATGTCACCGGTCACGTAAATATCACCTCGCTCACCGATGTCCAGATCGTTGAATAGCCAAGTCGGCGGCCATCCGGGTGGTGGTGCTGCGCCAAGGGCAAGATCCTCAGCAACGGTTGATACCGCGCCAGTATTCAGATCAATCCGAGACACTCGTCCGGCGCCGCTTTCGACTACCAACAAGCTATTAGCGTACTCAGCAACTAGCCCTTCCGGTTGTGCTAAACCGGCAGCTACTTGTATTGGTTGGTTCAGCACCTGGCCTTCAGCGACAATCTGCCAAACCATGCCAGTAGCCCAATCAGCGACCCAAAGATCATCATCGATTGATGCTAAACCACTAGGTACGAATAACCCAGAAGCGATAGTCGTGCGATCGCCACTGCTGGAGTCCTGACGAACCACGCTGCCGGTACCCAGTTCAGCCACAACCAGATCTTCCTGGAAGCGAATCGCGTTCACCGGCACCACAAACGTGTGGACTTCCAGGATCTCCTGGGTGACTGGTTTCCAAACCTCAACTGTGTTACCAAACCAGGAGGTTAGTACCAGGTTTTCGCCGTCGGGAGAGGCAGTGAATGGGCTATCAAAGAAGAAGTCCCGGCCACTCAGACCTGGCTGGCCGTTCAGACCGTCAAAACCACGCACCGTCCAGAAATCAGCCACGAAGACGGATTCGCCGGCATGATCATCCGGAAGTACAGCAATGCCTCCTGGAGCAATAAGGCCGCCAGGGCTAAGCTCACGCGGCTTGCCGTTGGGTAAGATCGTGTGTATAGAACCATCGCGGAAGTTTGAGACAAAAAGCCTATCTTGAGAATCAAAAGCGATATTGTCTATCCCATCGCTGGGTAATATCGCCACAGTTATCACATCTCCGCTAGATGGATCAAACCGTAGCACGCGGTCGTTATAGCCGACATGGAGCCTACCTTGGGAGTCAAACTTACAAGCACCTTCAAACTGGTCGGTCAGGATTTCGACTTCGGCCGTATCCACATCAATGCGCACGATCTGGTTCAATTGCTGCCGCGGGGCATACAGCTTGCCATCTGGGCCAAAATCCATCGCATTTAAGTGAAAAGCTGGATTGCCCGTGCCTAATATCAAAACAGGTTCAGCATCCAGGTCGGGATCAACTTCGTAGAGACCATCACCCAGAAAAGCTTGGGCTACAAAAAGTCGACCGTCGTCGGAGAAGGTAATGGGGTTTACGAATTCGGCTACAAATTGTTTCTTTACAACGCCCTCCGGGCTTCGACGACCAACCTCGCCCGTAAGGATGTCAGTCCAGTATAATGACCCATCAGGTCCAAAAGCGACATCATCCGGTCCCTCAACTCCGCTTTCTGGGCCAAAACGGTCCAGAATTTTACCCGTTTTCGGCTCCATTACGAGGATCTCCCGGCCAACAACGCTAGCGATATACAGTTTTCCTTGATCATCGACGGCCAAACCATTGGTGCCATGAATGAGCGCCCCGCGGACCAATACTTTAGTGGTTACAGTTCCGATCGGCTTATCCAAGACTTGGGCAGATACCACCGTAACCGACAACAACAGGAAAATCCCTAAGATCAATACTGTTTTCTTCATGATATTTCCTCCAATGAGTGGGTACCCTCCTTAGATTAAAGTAAAGTGGGTACAAATATTTTTCTCGAGAGAATGCTAATCCTCATCACCTCCTTAATTAAAAAAACAAGCCATAGTGGCCGGTTTCGCTATTGGCTCCCCATAGATCTTCCCCAAGTTATGGTGTTGTTGTGATGAGAGGCAAGGGACCAGATTAGATCTCTGGTTCGTCGCCGCCATGTACAGTATTTTCTTGAATCGTCAATGTATTGCAAATAGATAAGCCAAACTCCCACCTTAGACCCCAATAACTCCCTCCTTTTGACAACTAGGCTAATTGAATAAAAGTCAAACAGGAATATAGTTATTATATGGGATTGCGACTTGATTTGTCAACCATGTGATTAATTTCACATTTATTTTGGTTGAGAAAGATTTGATTTGGCCCTGTCCGGTTGACATCTGGTTATAAATGACGTTGGCAGACATCTAAAGTGAATGTGGGGAGTCGTTACACTTGAATATTTGATTCCCACTGATGTCGGTGACCCCATAGGCATCGGTCAGACATTGGGGGAGCGTGTTGTAGCCTCTCATGCCACTTACATCCCATTATCATTTTGCACGGCAGCTATCCATAGCCCATCTCTTCGGAGACGGGCTTTTTTGATTCCACAAAAGGAGGAGATTCCTGATAAAAAAAGGCTGCCAATCACGGCAGCCTCATAGATTTTTGCCATGTCAAGATTGATGATATCCACTAACAACACCGTATTAAATTTGGACGCGAAAAACAAGGGGAAAGAATTAGACCCTTTCGGTCACTCAGTGAACACAATAGGGGTCTATTTGTTCGGCACTCAATTGCAATCAATCGGCTCCGAGATTAGCAGTATCGATATTCCACTCCTAATATCTTCGCTCCTCCTGAGGCCCGAATCAAAACTGGCTTTTAGCCCGCTCTTGGCGTCTGCTCTATTGAGTTGTTAGGCGCAGGAAAGCACCAGGTCGAGCGAAGGATAGCCAAGTCTACTCTCTGATGGCGGAGTAGGGTCAGACGTTTCCAAAGCCGGCACAGGTCCCCCTCAGACAGCCGACGCCGGATCCGCCTACCGGTCTTATCCGGTATTGTCTAAACAGGTTGCATCTGGCGCCGCGCTGGGATCTCCCAAAAACGACAGTGCGATCTCGCGGGCGCAAGCGCTCGTTCGCATCGTTCCGTGGGATTGCCCAGGGATTTCGTAGAACCATCCGCTGCTCAGGAACCCGGCAGCAGATCTACCCCACTGCGCAGGAGTGATCGGATCGACGGCACCGGCGAGCACCAGCGCCGGCACGTCGCTCTCAACCGGTGCGCTCTCGCCGGCCTCAGACGACTGAACGCCCCATACCTTGCATACAGCGTAGTCAAGTGCTGCAAAGAACTGCACTGCATAGTTACTGATTTCTGCAGGTACACTGGCAGCCTCCGCGAC
This sequence comes from Anaerolineales bacterium, assembly GCA_041556275.1. GTDB lineage: Bacteria > Chloroflexota > Anaerolineae > Anaerolineales > UBA4823 > PFL25. Next base: position 8,740 of record JBFFIU010000113.1, read on the forward strand.
CACCTCGTCGAATGAATGCTTCGGGACCTCTTCCCGGCATTGAAACGAATAGTAGACGGCCATACTTCCCGGGTAATTGAAGAGCGCCGGATACACGGGTCTGAAGGGATCGAAATCTCCCTTCGAAGCGGCCTCGATGAAGGAGGAGGCTGCCTGCCGCCCCGGCGTGCTCTGCAGAAGGGCGTATATCACGTCGATGAACATCACTCCGTCGACCACTACCTGTCCGTTCGCATAGGTGATGATCTGAGATTCCGCGTCCAGCCGATCGACCGTTTCGGTGAACAGTTTCCCAAGATCGCCGTACCGGTCGAAACAAGCCGGGTCGGAGCTGCACTCGTCGAATAGAGCGGTCAGCGCTCCTGCGACGTTTGCGGCGTACATCGTGTAGTAGTCCGCCTCTGGTGGGTACGCCGAGTCGAGAATAATGCTCCGCACCCCTTCGCTCCGGTCCCGGAGTAGAACCAGACCGATGCGTGTTCCGTACGAAGTACCATAGTAATTGGCCCGGTCATACCCAAGGGCGATACGCAGATCGTCGGCATCCGCAGCGTTGGCAGATGTCGAGTACATGTTCAAGTCGATGCCTTGAGCGACCAGGTCGGAACGGCACTCCGACCAGAACTCGGCAAGTCGCATATTCCGCTCTTCTAAGGACGGATGTCGTTCGGCCAACTCCCAGAGGAGGTCTTCGATTCCTGCACATTCGAGAACGGGATCGGTGAGGGGAGCTCCGCGCTGGTTGTACATGATGAAATCGCGCTCCGAGACCACTGCCGACACGAAATCCGAATACAAGTTCATCATCGCCATCTGGTCCACACCGCCACCCCCGGCGAGATAGATGACCGGATCCGGCTGCGGATCGGGAGTTCGAGCCTCGAAGATCACCACCGGCAACCGAACGAGCCGTCCGTCCGGGTTGGTGCGATCCTCAAGGACGACGAGCCACCCGCAGTGATGCAGGAGGTTGAGAGTAACGGGTACGACACAATCTCCCGGCTCGAATCTCGGAGTCGTCGCAGGAGCCGTGGCAGCCGCGGCCGTCGTGGCAGCGGTGGTAGCCGCAGCCGTTGGGGTTGGTGCTTCCATCGTGGAGGTAACCGTCGGCTCACCTGCAGTTACCCTTGGAGCAATGGTTGTGGGTGAGGAAGGGGGCTGTGCATCCTTGCCCGAGCACGATATGAGGGCAATCAGCAGAACCCCAGCGACGAACTTGCCTGCAAGGCCATGCCGAGCGCGGGGTACCTTGCATCTTGGGAGTTTCACTGCAGGCTCCTTTCTGCCACCAGTTTTTCCGACCAACTGCGCCTAACGGTTTGATATGCCAACATCTGAATGCTTGATTTCAACCAAACCCATATTATCCGAATCAATTATCCGGCTTAGTACGGAAACAGTCACCCTATCTAAACCAATGTTTGAAACGTGGCTAGCGGTACTCTTGAAAGCTACTATCAGTTTACAGAATATTTGCTTCTTGCGCAAGTTCAAACGCGCTCTCTAAATTTGTAAGGCATGTATTAGTGGGTCCCAATAAAAGCAAAACTTCCAACTTCAAACCGAGAAATTAACCCCAGCCAGTGGACACGAGGTTATAAATGATGTTAGTCGACATCAAAAGTGAACACGAGGGGTCATAACAATTGAATACCTAATCCCTGTTGTATATACTCCGGAGAGGGTGCCGATATATCAGGGGTACCGGTCGGGCATCGTGGAACAGGATGTGGGGAGTCGTGCCTCCTGCATGCTTCGGTCTTCCGTAC
>JBFFIU010000114.1:0-10499 GCA_041556275.1 Anaerolineales bacterium
TCCATCCATTGAAAGACCCACCAAAATGAAGACTGGAACTAAAGCTCCTGCCGTTCTGTTCAAGGTAGGATTTTCAGACGGGAACGCCAAGGATAAAATCGAAGGTAACATCAGCATCGGTACAGACAGGATAAGAAATAGATCTAACCAATTTCTTTGCCTTATGTACCGAAAGAACATTAAAACTACAGCCAAGAAAAAAAGTGCAGCAGAAACGACTTCCAGGGCTGGACGATAGGGGATAGATACAGGCCAGGTCTCACCGTTGCTCCAAAAAAACATCACCACAGCATTCCAAAGATTATTGAGAAAAATTTGCCAACCTGGTCCAGGTAATGGACTTTCTAAAGTCCCAGTTCTGGTGAACGCCCGGTATCCAAAGTTAACCGGATTTTCTATCCAGAATCTTAATAATGGAAGGAACACGATCAGTGCAATTAGCGCAAGCAGAGCCAGATGAATTAAGGTCTGTTTACGATAACCTTTTGATTGAGAGTGAAGCAAATATAATCCCACCGCAACTAGGATGACAAAGGGAACGATACGAAATGGTGTGTACCCATGTAAACCAAGACCTAATGTTATACCGGCCAGAATAAAATCATTGCGATTCGATCGGCGGATCCCTCGGATTAAGAAAAAAAGGGTTGGAGCTACAAAAAGAGGGTAAATCGTGAAGCGTAAAGCAACCCGTGAGATCACATTTGGCCAATAAGCGATTCCAGCAAATAATAGCGCGAACAAACCTACGCGTTTGTTGGCAATCTCTTTCCCCAAAAGGTAAATAAACGGTAACGTAACTAACCCGCTTAGTGCAGTGCCGATTTTCAGACTATCGAATGTAAAACCTGTTCCAAATAGTTTGATAACCAATGCTGTCAGGTACATCTGGAACGCTTCTCTGCCCGTATTGCGTGGGAAGAAGATACTCATCTCTCCCTGGGTCACATCCCAGATATCAAGAATCTTTTCAGCATGATCGCTGACCATTTCGGGGGGTACTTCCCAGAGTCGATAAAATCGAAAAAATATAGCAACTGCTGCAGCAATCAGGAGAAATAAAGTCCAGCGTGAAATTCGGATTTCTAATCCTCGACCGGTAAACTTCTCCCTTAATTTAGACCACCACGAGGTTCGCTCAGGTATAGGTAACCAGAAAGCTAAAACTGTGAAAGCGATGGCACTTAACCACAAGACCGTGTTTAATAAGGTGAAACGATTGCCACCAAAGGTCATGAACGCCAATAGACCAGATACTAACCCAATCCATAAGTACACCTGGTGAACTGATAAAGGATCTTTGTACTGCACCACGGAAGGATATGGATGAATTTCCCATTCACCACGAATGTTCGCCCAAATTGCCATGGCAGCTGCAAGGATGTAAAGACCGAGACCCAACCCCCAGGTTCTGCCTGGACCAGGTTCAAGAGAGAGCTGTGCCATCAATCCAAGCCCAAGCGCGCTGAAAGTTCGCCAAGGCACGGATTTTACACCTATTACGACCTCATCGACCGTGGTCCACTCTTCCCCTGATGACTCTTGATCCTCTTCTTGCGGTATTCCTTCCAACGCCGAACTTGATCCATAATAAATATCGCTACCATCCTCAACATCAACAGGGGGAATGGCTGGCGGCGCACCCCGCCAAGGAGTTAGCAATGCTTTCACATAATCGAGTACAGTAGGTTCTTGGTTCATGCTCTGTTCGCGATAACGATCATACTCTCACCCATACGAAGAGGGATGACACTCCAACCAAAAATCGCCTGTAACCCTCCTGGCGCGCCGAAGAGGATTCTTTGGATCGAGGTTGGCAACCAGGAGACATATGGCGCATCCCAAAATCCATCTGAGAATACCTTCCGGGGTGATAACTTGTGTGCATTTAATGTACCAAGCCACTTATCTGGAGACCATAAACTTATGTGAGTCGGATCTTTATAGCCAATCCAATTATTTTTTTTTACAGCCCTCGCCAAGGAGGAAGTGTTAGGAGTTGCCATCAACAACAGCCCCTTGGCAGCTAACACCCGACTGATTTCAGAGAATGCATGGGCGGGATCAGGCAAATGCTCAACAACGTGTTTGGCGATCACAACCTGAAAGCTTCTATCAGGAAATGCACCCAAGTCTTCCGCGGATAATAGGATAAATTTTCCTGCTGGAACATTTTTTCGCGCTTGAACGAGTGCCCAATGGTTTATATCTGAACCAAATACTTCATAATCATTCACCAACCAACCCAACAGATGCCCTAAACCACAACCTAGTTCCAAGACTCTACCACCTTCGGGTCTATATCTGTAAACTAACTTGGCATAAAATCGATTCGACCACCAGTACTGGCTATAGCGGGTGAATGAAACCTGCGCATATGGACCGGATGAAAAATAATTGTTATCGAAAGATGGTCGGAGATCTGAGTGTGGTTCATCCATAAATTAAATTCTATCTTCGATCTCAAGGACCTGGTCACCCTCTTGGGAAACATTAATCCTTCAGCAGTTCTAGAAATAATGTTTCGTATTCAGTCGCTACTGCTTCAGGAGAAAATCTACTCATCAACTTCGAGCGGTCACCCCCATAACCATTCGGACTATTCAAGATCTTAATTAATGCTTCTGCCAAGGAATGAGCATTTTTTGGAGGGACAGTAAGTCCCATCCCCGTTAAAGAAACCGGTTGACGAACTCCCGGAAGATCAGTTGAAACAACTGGCGTTCCGCAGGTCATCGATTCCACCTGCACCATTCCAAACGATTCTGTTCTGTTGATACTCGGTAGAACGGTGACCTCGGCTTCATGAAAGAACGCCGACCAATCCTTCGCTGGCAATACGCCTAAGAATGTCCAATGGTCGCCGAGATCTTGAATTAATGGTGCCAACTTGGCAGCATATTTTTCCTCACCAAGTACATCTCGATGTTGACCAGCGAACAGCACGCGTGCATTTGGAAACTTCTCCAAAACGGCTGGCATGGCCTCAACCAGATATTCAATGCCTTTCTCAGTCGCTAATCTTGCAGCTATCCCAATAATGCGCTGATCCGCCTGAATACCTTGTTTTTCACGGAAGTTTTGTAAGTCCATCATATCAACCGGAGCCAACTCAATTGGTGGTGGGATTGGGTGAACCTTCTCCAGGTAATTGGATAGAAAAGGGGAGTTCTCAGCATAATCGATGGTATTCGTAACTATTACATTGCTGAATCTTGCCGAGATGTAGTTTGCAACATGGGATCCCAGGTTTGCCAGATAATGGGCGAATCCATTTGGGAGCTGCAAATCACAATGATAGGTCATTACACTCGGTTTTCCGATCAGTCTGCTCAACATTGTGATCACTGCCGCATCAGGTTGGGGGACATGCGCATTAACAACATCTGACTCGCGGATCAATCTCCAAGCCCAAAGCGGCAAACTGGGCATAATCACACCTTTGCTGATCTTGAACATCACTCGAGGTCTAATGATCCTCACACCATCTCGAACTTCATGCTTGGGCAAGGCCAGATCATAACGCGATGTCAACACCGTTACATCGTGGCCACGATTTGCTAATGCCCGTGCTAAACGTTCGGTATAAATAGTAAGACCAGAATAATGCGGCCGGTAATACATCAACGATACAAGAATTCTCATCTACTATCCACTCCTGAGGTAGCGGACATTCTTCAGCTGCTGATAAATATTTGAAATGGTCTCGCCATCTCGAAATAGACCGTACATACCAAAGAATCCAGTGATGGTGATGTTGATCAGGTGAGCCACCACAGCAATCGCAAGAGCCTGGGCAGTGGGCACACCCAATAAAGAGAACCCGCCCACCATGGCCACTTCATAGACTCCTAAACCTGCTGGCGCGGATGGTAAAGCGATTCCCAAGGAAACCACCCCAAGGACAAAACCAATCCACCAAGGTTGAACATCAACTCCAAAGCTTTTGGCTAAAAAATATAGGATCAACGCGCCAAAAAACCAACTCAAGATCATGAAAAAGATGCTGTAAATGAATTGATCTATTCGGGTCATTACTTCAAATCCGGAGAGAATTGAATTAATGCGAGGTAAGATTTGTTCTCTAAATACTGGCCGAGATAAACCAAACTTTTCTAATTTAGAATTTACCACTTCTCGATATCGCGCTAATAGAAACATCGCCAGCAATCCCAATGTGACCAGGATCAATACAACCATTGCAATAGTCTGACTCGATTCAATACCCAACACCAATGGGATTGTCGCCAGGAGTAATGTTGATGCAATGGCTAAATCATAAGTTCGCTCGATAATGATGGTTGACAACACAAAAAATCCACTTAATTCCGAAGCTTGAGATAACAAAAACGCTCTTCCGAGCTCCCCCAACCGGAAAGGTAATACGTTATTCAATAAATACCCTTCATTTAAGGTAAAAAAAACTCTCCCAAATGGCACTTTATTCTGAAGCAGGATCTTCCATGATTGAGTACGAAGTATCATACTGGTCAAAAAGCATATTACCGCCGGAATCAACCACTCCAGCTTCATTACGGCAATCGTCTCAATAACATCCTGCCAGTTTGAAGCCCGGATTAGAAGCCATATTGCGATTCCGCTAATGATGAGCCCAGGTAGCCAGCGACCGATTCCACCCAGCTTTGATCGACTCAGTGTACTCAATCCTCCTCCAGGCGCAAGACAGCAAAAAATGCCTCTTGTGGTATCTCAACGCTGCCAACTGTCTTCATCCGTTTTTTACCTTTTTTCTGTTTCTCCAAAAGCTTTCTCTTCCGAGTAACATCGCCCCCATAACATTTTGCTAAGACATCTTTTCGTAAAGCTTTTACATTAGCTCGCGAAATGACTCTGCCTGAGGCGTAAGCCTGAATTGGTACTGCAAATAACTGGCGGGGAATTAATTCCTTTAATTTCGAGATGAGTGCCTGTCCTTTGGGATAAGCCTTATCACGATGAACTATTGTTGCGAGTGCATCAACGCTCTCATTGTTAACCAAGATCTCCAGCTTCACCAGATCGTCTGGTCGATATTCTAAAAATTGATAATCCAATGATGCATAGCCACGCGTTCGTGATTTTAACTGATCAAAGAAATCGACGATCATCTCCGCCAGGGGTATCTCGAAAATTAACTGCACTCGAGTGCTAGTTGGATAATCTTGCTCAACAAACAAACCCCGCCGTTTCTTTACCAGGTCCATTACAGTGCCATAATAATCAGTAGGCGTGAAAATTTCTATGCGCATCCACGGCTCACGTATTTCGAGATATTCTCCTTCATCGGGTAATTCAGCTGGAGAATCGATGCGGATTAATTCTGCTGATTTCAAGACAACTTCGTATTCCACAGAAGGAGCAGTAACAATGATATCAAGATCATACTCGCGCTCGAGACGCTCCTGGATGATCTCCATATGGAACATTCCCAAGAAACCACAGCGAAATCCAAAATTCAGTGCCTGCGATGTCTCCAACTCGAAACTAAGAGAGGCATCATTGAGCTGTAATTTCTCGAGTGCATCTTTCAGATCGCTGAAATTCTCACCCTCAACAGGATAAATCCCAGCGAAGACCATTGGTTTTACTTTTTTATACCCCGGCAATGGGACAGGTGCAGAATTTGATGTGGTTGTCAGGGTGTCACCCACTCTACACTCTCGGATTGTCTTCAATCCTGTAGCCACATAGCCAACTTCACCAGCGGTTAGTTCCGCGACTGGTCGAAGATTTGGAGTGAAAATTCCCACCTCTATCGGTTTAAAGGAAGATTTGCTCTCCATAGGAAGCAGGCTTTGATTTGTATTCATTCGTCCTTCGATCACCCGGACATAGGCAACAACCCCTTTGTAAGAATCATAGTGTGAATCGAAAATCAACGCTTGCAACGGCTGCTCGAGATCACCTCCAGGTGAAGGAAATTGCTGGACGACGGCTTCCAGAATGGCGCTTATGTTTTCACCTTTTTTGGCCGAGATGCGTAATATTTTTGAGGCCGGAACACCCAGCAAATCCTGGATTTGAACTGCGACCAAATCCGGTTCTGCTGAAGGCAAATCGATCTTGTTTATCACAGGGATGATCTCAAGGTTGGCATCCAATGCCAGGTAAAGGTTGGCCAGTGTTTGTGCTTCCACTCCCTGGCTTGCATCGACGACTAATATCGCCCCTTCACATGCCTCCAATGCCCGGGATACTTCATATCCGAAATCAACGTGACCTGGTGTATCGATCAAATTAAGCTGATATGAATGACCATCCTGGGCTTTGTAATTCATTCTAACTGCGGAGGCTTTGATTGTTACCCCTTTTTCCCTCTCCAGATCCATACTGTCAAGTACTTGTTCTGTCATTTCGCGGTCAGAAATTGTACCGGTCAGCTGAAGTAATCGGTCAGCAAGAGTTGATTTCCCGTGATCGATATGGGCGACAATACAAAAATTTCGAATGCGTTCCGTCATAGACTCGCTGAAGTATACACGATTTTCACCTGTCTCCATCATTATCACTTTCTATTGTTGACAGGGTATTTATGAGTGTGGAAATTAGTTCTCGAATATCACTCCTTTTCTGAGCGGGAAATTTCATTCCGGCGAGAAATTCAATATTGCCTTTCGGTCCCTTTAGCGGCGATTTAATCACATCCATGACCTGGTAGCCTGCTTCATCCGCGAAAGATAAGACATCGAAAATGACTTTTTCATGCACCTTTACATCCCGGATGACCCCTTTGCCACGAGATGCTTCAGACTTCCCCGCTTCGAACTGCGGCTTGATCAATACAATCGCATCTCCACCTTCATCATTGAACCAAGCTTTAACCACCGGGAGCAATACTTTCAAAGAAATGAAAGAAGCATCAATGGTTACCAGATCAACTTGTTCGGGTAATTTTTCCAAATAGCGCGCATTGATCCCTTCCATCACGATGACTCTATCATCCTGGCGTAAATTCCAATGCAGTATTCCCCGGCCTACATCAATAGCATACACCCTCTGGGCACCATGTTGCAGAAGACAATCCGTGAATCCTCCGGTTGACGCTCCCACATCAGCACACACCTTGCCGCGAACATCAATGGTGAATTCATTTAAGGCTGCTGCAAGCTTCTCTCCGCCGCGGGAAGCAAAGCGCTGTCCAGGTTCAATGATGATTTTCACATTTTCTGGAAAAGACACAGATGGCTTTGGCACCAGCTGTCCATCAACTTTCACCTGTCCAGCCATGACAAGACGCTGAGCTTGAGAACGGCTCTCAACCAGTCCTTTCTCTACAAGCAGAGTGTCTATGCGCATTTTTTTCATTATTTGTCTCAATCGATCTAAGGGATACCATTCCCATTTGGCTCACCTCTAACCGCCAGAGAAAGAAAAACATCTTCGAGGGATGGCTCAACTCTTTCTAAGCGAACCTCTTCTATCCCTACCCCTCGAAGCTCTTCCCGAAGCACATCCTCACTCACATCAAAATGAGTAATTGCTCTCAAGTGATCCCCCATTAATCCCGCTCGCAACACAATAGGCAAGTTGCTCAATCCTTGCAATGCAACGAGAACCGGTTGGGCGGTCACATCCCAGGCGGTCCCAGGTAATGCACTTTCCTTCAAAACGGAGGGGCTATCCATTGCCAGTAATTGGCCGTCTCGCATGATCCCAATTCGACCACAATACTCAGCTTCATCCATGTAATGAGTGGTTACCAATGCTGTGACTCCTTCTTCTACGAGGTTATAAATTAAATCCCAAAAGGAACGCCGCGCAATTGGATCAACCCCACTGGTAGGCTCATCCAAAAACAATAGTCTTGGGCTGTGCACGATGGCAGTAGCTAGTGCCAAGCGCTGCCGCCAACCAACCGAAAGATCACTCACCCGAGTATCTTCATGATCGCCCAAACCGACTAAATCTATTACCTGTTTTTGCCGATCACTTTGGCTCACTCCGTAGACGCCAGCATAGAACGAAAGATTTTCTGCAACGGTTAATTCCTGGTAAAGTCCGAACTTCTGGGACATATACCCTGACCTTTCACGAATCTGTTCCGACTGCCTGACAATATCGTAACCGAGAACTTTCGCCTCACCTTCGCTCGGTAATAATAACCCCAACAACATGCGAATGGTGGTGGTTTTTCCAGAGCCATTAGGTCCTAAATATCCTACCACTTCACCCGCCTGCATTGAAAAGGTTACCTGATCCACTGCCGTAAAATCACCAAAACGACGGGTCAAGCCTTCTGCGACGATCACTTCTTCAGTCATTGGGATTCAGTTCCAATAATTCCATAAAGATATCCTCCAACTGGGGAGGAACGACTCGCAACTGGGTCACTATTCCATGATTGAGAACGATTTGTCTCTCTAACCGATTTGAGACTGCCTCGATCTCACTGACCCGTATACGTAAGTGAACTCGATCGCCAAACATGTGTGCATCTTCAACATCCTCATCTTCAGCAGCAATGCGCCGGATTAACGGTAATGGCTCTCCTTTGACTTCGATCACCCGATCGGCGAGCCGCTTTTGCAGCGATTCTGGTGAATCTTCGACCAACAAACATCCTTTTTTCATAAACCCTACTCGAGTACAGCGTGATGCTTCATCCATGTATGGTGTGGTAACCAACACAACAACATCTCCACTTTCTGCGAGCCGGATGATCAACTGCCAGAAATCCTGACGAGTTACCGGATCCACTCCCGTTGTGGGTTCATCTAATAGCAAGACTTTTGGTTGGTGGACCAATGCGACTGCTAAACCCAGCTTCTGCTTCATTCCTCCCGAAAGTTTACCAGCCCATCGATCTGCAAAATCGGCCAAACCGACAAATTGAAGGATCTCTAAGCAGCGGGGTTTCCAATCTTCCGTTTTCAAACCACGTACCTCAGCAAAAAAACGTAGATTTTCAATTACGGTTAATTCTTCGTAGAGCGAGAACCTTTGGGGGAGATACCCGATCTGGGTTCGGGCGAGCTCGGTTTGCCTGACGACATCATATCCAGCAACAACGATCTCGCCTTGATCGGGACCAAGAGCCCCGCATAAAAGCCGCATGGTAGTGGTTTTCCCAGCCCCATCTGGGCCTACGAGGCCATAAATTTCTCCAGCAAGGATTTCCAAATGAATACCGTCAACCGCACAGAGATTTCCAAATTTTTTAACCAGATTGGTTACAGAGATCATCGTTTTCATTGCTCAAAAAGGACATCAGCCGGCATTCCAGGTTTTAGCCTGCCATCCAGATTCTTAATTGATAACTTGATCGCGAAGACTGTCGTCCTGCGACCCTCCTGGGTTTGCACGTTGCGGGGAGTATATTCTGCTTGATCAGCTATTTTCACCACTAGACCAGTAAACACTTCACCGGGAAACGAATCCACTTCAACCTGTGCGGATTGACCCAGCATGATCTCACCATAACGATCTTCAGGAACATAGACCGTGATAGTCAAATCATCCAATTGAGCCAAAGTAAATAATGGTGTACTCGGTAAAGCAACTTCTCCTGGATCTATTGCTCTCTCTAAAACTATCCCATCGATTGGTGATAATAATGTCAGCTTTTCTATTTGCTCCGTTAATACCTGAATAGCTGCTTCCGCAGCATCAACCTGAGCCTGCGCCAAAGCCAGTTGTTCACTGCTGGGTTCCGCTAAAGCAGCTTCTAATCCGGCTTCAGCCATATCAAGACAAGCTTCTGCCATGGCGACATCATCCGGATCCGGACCATCTACAAGTAATGCATATCTTCGTTCTGCATCCATTTTTTGTGCCTCAGCCATCGCCAGATCTGAAGCCGCGATGGCAAGTTCTATGTCGTTGGCATCCCCTGTGATATTGTTCAGACGGGTGACAACAGCATCATATTTATTTTGTGCTTCGGCAACACTCCTCAATAACACCGCCCGGATGACATTATCTTCCTTTTTTTTCTCATATGGCTCAAATTTGTCTTGCGCTTTGTCAAGTGCATCCTTAGCCAACACGACTGCCGCGCGAGCTTCGTCTATGTCTGCTTGATCTGCGGGTGTAACCAGGTTGGTATGACGCTTGTTCGCCTGATCGATCGCTTTATCTGCAAGGGCGATCTCCTGCAAAGCTGCAGCAGCCAGTAAATCAGAGTTTTCATAAAGAGCTTCGAGAGCTTGTTGGGCCGATAATAATTCCATCCTGGCCGCAGCAATGCCCAATTGATATTGTTCTTCGGTAAGACCTCTGGCGACTAAATCATAATTTGCTTGAGCCTGGGCTAGGGCTGCTTCAGCCTGGAGGAGCTTAGCCTTGAGGAGAGAATCATCGAATCTGATCAGGACCTGGTCAAGATCTACTTTATCCCCTTCTTTGGCTGCGACCTCCTCTACCCGTCCTCCGACCTCTGAAGATAAACTTAACTGCTCAGCCTCAATCGTTCCAGATGCAGATAGAGGGCCATTTTCCTGCTGAGCGTTTGCGCTTCCTAAGTACCAGATTGCAAGAGCTGCCAGGATGATGATCACCAA
>JBFFIU010000115.1:0-10415 GCA_041556275.1 Anaerolineales bacterium
GACCACCCCCTTGCTTGCTACCAAGACGAAAATCCCACCATTGCGTGAAAAAAAAGTCTCGCGACCACGTCTGGTTGAACAGATAAACGCTGGACTGGCGCGCAAATTGACTCTCGTCTCTTCGCCAGCTGGTTTCGGTAAGACGACACTGCTGTGTGAATTCGCCTCCAGTAGTCAGCGACCTGTAGCTTGGGTTTCCCTAGATGAAGATGATAATGATCTAATTCGCTTCCTGTCTTATACACTGGCTGCACTGCGAAATGTTGATCCAGGGTTAAGTGATTCTGTCTTGGCGATGCTCCAGACTCGAAATCCAGAAAGAATCGAAAAAATATTAACTGTATTGATCAACGAGATAGCGGATGAGTTTGCACCAGCTGTTCTGATCTTCGATGATTACCATCTGATCACCTCCCAGGCGGTCCACGAGGCTTTGGCATTTATCATTGAACACAAACCTGAGCAATTGCATATCATCATCAGCACACGAGCCGACCCACTACTGCCGCTGGCGCGCCTGAGAGCACGCCATCAGATGATCGAGATCCGCGAAAATGATCTGCGCTTCACTATCGCAGAAACCAGTGAATTCCTCAATCAGGTCATGGGGCTCGAGTTAAGAGATGATGAAGTTTTCGCAATGGAGAGCCGCACAGAAGGTTGGGTGACTGGATTACAGCTGGCTGCCCTCTCATTAATTGAGCAAGATAATAAAAGTGAATTCATCACCTCATTTGCCGGGAGTAATCGCTATATCCTGGATTATCTTGGCCAAGAGGTACTCGCAGGTCAGGATGAGCGCACCAGACTTTTTTTGCTGCAGACATCTATTTTGGAGAGATTGACCGCCCCATTGTGTGAAGCGATCACGGGATTGCCTGATGCACAGGAGATACTTGAATATCTCGAATACAACCATCTCTTTCTTATCCCATTAGACCAGGAGCGTCGTTGGTACCGGTATCACCACCTCTTTGCTGAATTCTTGAGCAAGCTGTTGCATCAAACGCAGCCAGATCAAATCCCTGCACTTCACCGCAAAGCTAGCCGATGGTTTGAGTCAGAAGGCCATATAGATGAGGCAATCGACCATGCCTTGTCTGCTGGCGAACACGAAATTGCCATGAATTTAATCGAGGAGATCGCTGAAACCAGGTTGATGCGCAGTGAGACTATGGCGATAAAACTCTGGGTAGAGAGATTACCCGCGGAAGTCGTAGCTTCTCGGCCTTCATTAGAGCTCAATTATGCCTGGGCAATAATATTAATGGGAAGCACAATGGAAGAAATCGAACCGAGGCTGCAATCGGTTGATACAGATGGAGTAGAAAACTATCTCGATGGTTCAGCTGCCGCGCTGCGCGCCTTGATGGCTTCGATGGCAGGAGATTTCGTATCTTCCCGTGACTTTTCCGCGCGGGCATTAGAACTGTTACCCGAGGATAAACTTTTCTTACGCAGCATGGTCGCAGACAACTTGGGTATGGTTCAGATTTTATCAGGAGATTATGAGGGCGCCATTGAGGCTTTTGATCAGGCTGCTGAGCTGAGTCAGCAGGCAGGGAATCTGATGATCGCTGTTGCGGCACTGTGCAATATGGCCGGGTTGTGGGTACTCCGAGGACAGTTAAAACGTGCCTGGAAGGCATACCAGCAAGCTATGCTACTAGCAACGGACGAGAGAAGGAGACGTTTACCCATTGCGGGAAAAGCTTTGTTGGGCTTGGGTGAAATTGCCAGGGAGTGGAATGATTTTGAGGCTGCAGAAGGATATCTGGTTGAGGGGCTGGATTTATTCAAACAGTTCGGGGAAATTGGTTCCATTATCTCCTACTTAACACTTGCCCGAATAAAAGAGACCCAAGGGAATCTGATTCGAGCACAGGAGATCCTCGACCAGGCGCGCCACTTGGCAGTCCAGTTTGAGGGCTCAAAAATGGATGATGAACTTGTTGAAGCATATCAGGTGCAGTTGTGGATCGCACAGGGAGAGGTCAACCAGGCTGAGCATTGGGTGGAGGAGAAGGGGATTGACGATGACATACTTGTAGACGATCTTGCCGCTCAGCAAACCCCAATGTGGGATGTTTATTGCCTGACATTAATCCGCATATATATTGCAAAAGATCAATATCCTGATGCTTTGTTAGTAGCCGAAAGGATGTTATCGGCATCAAGAAAATATGACCGCGTTAGAACTGTAATGAGAGCTCTTGTCCTGAAGGCATATATTCTGGAGAAAATGGGTAGAAATCAGGAAGCCTTGAAGGTGCTAGAAGATGCGTTAAGAGAAGGAAAAGCCGAAGGTTATGTGCGTGTGTTCCTGGACGAGGGGGAAACGATCATCCAGTTATTGAATCAAGCCGCAAACCAGGGCATTGAACCTGAATATGCTGAACAGCTGTTGGCCGCTTCTTCGGTTGCAGAGCTTGTCGGTAAGCAAGTTTTTCAAGATCAGATAGATCTGGTGGAGCCATTGAGCTATCGAGAAATTGAGGTATTGCAGCTAATCGCCCGAGGTTTGTCGAATCAGGAGATTGCCGGACGATTGCACATATCGCTCAGCACAGTCAAAGGTCATACCAGCAATATCTATGGAAAACTCGCCGTTCACAATCGCCTGCAGGCGGTCGCTAAAGCGGAGGAAATGGGCATTTTATCCGCCAGCTGATACTCACAAATTCGAAAAGGTGCCCAGATGATCGTCTGGGCATTTTTAATTTAATGATCCTGTTGGAAAGGATGTAGTCTAGTAAATAGTACTTTAACAGTACTTTCGGCTCATCACAACAGTACCAATCCTGGCGTAATATGGATACGACAAAATTGTCATTGAAATAGATCATTTGATAGTTGCGTCACTTACAGGATATTGATCATAAGAAGGAAGAGCATGGATATCAAGCAAGAACTTAAATCAGTGAAACCTTCTCCTTACCAGATCATCATACAGGGCGAACTCAATGAGAGCTGGTCCGACTGGTTGGGCGATGTGGTCTTTGAGGTGAAGAATGATTCACTTGGTAAAAACCAAACCAGGATCTGTGGAACGTTGCCCGATCAAGCAGCATTAAGGGGCTTATTAACAAAAATTTGGGATCTTAATCTGACAATTGTTTCAGTCATTATCGAAGAAGATATATCAAATGGAGGCTAGAATGAGTACTAAATATATCCTTTCCCTGGATGACCACTCCGCAACCTTGGAATCGGTAGGCGGCAAGGGAGTTTCCTTAGCTCGAATGGCGAATGCAGGGTTTCCCGTGCCAGGTGGATTTCACATCACCACTTTGGCATACTGGAGATTTGTGGATGAGAATGATCTTCAGTCACGCATTTTGGAGATCATGGAAAATGTTGACAGTTCCAATCCGGAGAGTTTTGAATTTTCCTCGCAGAAGATAATTGAGATGTTCACCAGGGGAGTTATCCCTGCCGATGTAGCCAATGATCTGGTTCAGGCTTATGCTGATTTGCCGGGAATATTTCCAGCAGTTGCTGTTCGTTCTTCTGCTACAGCCGAAGACCTGCCCGGTTTGTCTTTCGCAGGGCAGCAGGAAACGTATCTCAATGTCAGCGGTGCGGATGCAGTTCTTGATGCCGCCCGGAAGTGCTGGGCAAGTTTATGGACTGCGCGCGCGATTGGGTACCGGGCTCGCCAAAATATATCGTCCGAGAATGTTGCTCTGGCGGTTGTCGTCCAACTGCTCATACCTGCGGAAGCCGCTGGCATCATGTTCACTGCAAATCCAGTCAATGGGGATCGCGATCAAATTGTGATCAACGCCTCTTGGGGGCTGGGAGAAGCGGTCGTCGGCGGGCTGGTGACTCCGGACACTTACACGCTGGGGAAAACCACCAACAAGCTGATAAATAAGGAGATCGCAGAGAAGCTCGTACAAACAGTGCGAGTCAACGGCGGTACAGAAGAAAAACCAATACCTGACAATATGCGGCAGGTACCGGTTTTGAGTGACGAACAGGCAGCCAGACTTGCTGATCTGGGAAATCAGATCGAAGCCCTTTATGAGATGCCAATGGATATTGAGTGGACTATAGCGGATGGAAAATTCGCTGTCGTGCAGGCACGACCGATTACGGCATTACCAGAGCTGGAACCGCCAGTGCCTACTGATTGGAAATTGCCAGTTGGGGCTTATGCAGCCATGCGCAACAATATCGTAGAATTGATGGCTGATCCATTGTCGCCCTTGTTTAAAACCTTAGGCTTGAGCGCGGTAAATACGAGTATGGGTAGATTGCTGACCGGTTACTTCGGAAATCAAGAGATCATGCCAGAGGAGCTGATTATATCCGTCAACGAGTATGCGTATTACAATGGTTCGGTCAAATTTGGTCCGATTTTCAGGATCATGCTTAACTCGCCTAGAATATTGAAGTATATGTTCAGCGGAGCTGTTGAGCGCTGGACTGAAGAGGGTCGCCCGCGTTATATGGAAACCGTTGCAGAGTGGCGGTCCAGGCAATGGGAGCAACTCTCATCTACAGAGCTGCTTGCTGCAGCTCGACAGCTCACCGAGGCAGCGATAGATGCATATGGAGCGCTTGTATCCGGTGTTATCCCGGCGGCATGGATAACTGAAGCACTGTTCACTTTGGCTTACAAACTGGTTAAGCGCCGCAATGATCCACCCGCACCTACCTACCTGATGGGATTTGACAGTCTCCCTATTCGGGCTGAGAAGTCGTTATATGATATCTCACAGTGGGCGGTTGAGCGTCCTAGTCTGGTGGATTACTTGAAGATAACCCCGGCAACACAACTTTCCCTTGAGCTGGAAAACGATCTCCCACCGCAAGAAGTGGATGAAAGCGAGTGGTATGAGTGGCAACGACGTTTCAGAATGCATCTCGATGAGTACGGCCACACCATCTATAACCTTGATTTTGCTGATCCTGTTCCTGCTGACGATCCTGACCCTCTGCTGGAAACGCTTAAAATGTTCTTGAATGGGCTGGGGGTCAATCCATACACCCGTCAAACAAATGCGCAAGAACTGCGCGAGGCAGCCACCCGGTCTATGTTAAACAGGCTCACAGGGATGCGCTTGAGACTCTTTCAGAGTAATCTGGAACGTGCCCAGCGTTATGCTCCGCTGCGCGAAGATGGACTTGCTGATGTGGGCTTGAGTTACCCGCTTCTGCGGGAGATGCTGCTAGAGTTAGGTCGACGCTTCACACACGCGGGAATGATCGAAGAGCCAGATGATATCTTCTGGTTGGAGCAGGATGAAGTCGAACGCGCTGCCGAGAAATTAGATCGCAGCGAACCTTTGAGCACCCAGAAGGAAATTATCCCACGCCGAAAAGCTGTTTGGCAGGCAGCTAATCGTGCTGCGCCTCCGATGATGCTCCCGAATTTGAAGATCTTAAGATTGAAATCTAGGAAAATCAAGACAGATAAAGACGGCACGCTGAAAGGCGTATCCGCCAGCCCAGGGACAGTAACAGCCCCAGCTAGAGTGATGCATGGCCCGGAGGATTTCGGCAAGATGAGAACAGGTGACGTGCTTGTTGCCTCAATAACAACTCCGGCTTGGACGCCCTTATTCGCCCGTGCTGCGGCTGTTGTCACCGATGTGGGTGGTCCATTGAGTCACGGTTCGATCGTCGCCAGAGAATATGGCATCCCTGCTGTGCTGGGGACTGGATCGGCTACCAAACAAATCCAGGATGGCCAAAGTATCACCGTTGATGGGGATTTGGGCCGCGTCACTCTGATACCAGAAAGCCAAACAGTTTAACGGTCAACTCAATATATCTAGGGAGCCAGTGAATCGGCTCCCTATTTTTGGTTAAACCGCTGAGTAATTGGGAAAAATTGGATTGATTTATATACACCTAATTTACAAGTGAAAATTCTATCTTTGAAGCTATGGTAAACTTCGCTGGTAATCCGAAGTTGTTCTGATTAAAATTAATTATGCGCGAAATTGATTTGATCATTATTGGCAGTGGTCCAGCTGGTATATCCACAGCCTTGCATTTGCTGCAGCAAGACCAAAGCTGGGCACAGCGAATGATCTTAATCGATGAAGCTGCTCATCCACGTCCGAAATTGTGCGGAGGTGGTGTGACGCGCATTGGATTGGAAACGCTGCAAGGTTTGGGTTTCGAACTACCACTCCCGATTCCACATGAGGTAATCAACCAGGCACGCTTGCGCTATAGGGGACGTGAGATCCGGGTGCGCGGTCGACCTGAGTTTGTGGTATTCAATCGCATTGAATTTGATGCATATTTGGCTGAAGGGGCGCGCCGAAGGGGTGTGGTGCTCCATGAAAACGAATCTGTTGAAATGTTGACCTTTAATCCAACCGGAGTTGAGGTCAAGACAACTCGCGATACCTACCAAACCACAGCGGTAGTTGGTGCGGATGGCAGCAAGGGGATCACCCGCCGGATTTTAGGTAGGCATAATTCTGGAAGCAAGGTCGCCCGGGTTCTGGAGACAATCCACCAAACCGATGGTGATGGGGCGCACTTTCGCGAACATTTTGCTGTGTTTGAATTCACTCCCGTCGAGCAGAACCTCCAGGGTTATTTTTGGGATTTTCCATCCCGAGTAGGGGAGCAGCCGCGTTACAACAGAGGTGTATATGATGCGCGCTTCATATCTGATAAGAAACGCGCCAAATTGCCTGCGATTTTAAAATCCGAGCTCAATAATGTGGAAGGGCTTGAAGGAAAAGTGGATTTCCAGGGCCATCCGATTCATTGGTTTAGCCCGGGCAGTCGGATCACTGAACCTCGATTACTCTTGGTCGGTGATGCGGCAGGAGTGGAACCATTGTTTGGCGAAGGGATTGGTCCAGCTTTGGCTTACGGGAAAATCGCCGCGGGTGAATTGAACGCGGCATTCATCAATGATGATTTTACCTTCAAGGATTACAAGCATCGCTTATTCACCTCTGCATTAGGGAGGTATCTTTTATATCGTTGGTCGGTCTCCTGGTGGTTGTACCGTTTCAGCACGATTTCGCTCTTCATGCATTTAGTATGGACAATTGGAAAGCTGGCCTCGTGGCTTAGGCCGGTGGGACAACCCTTATTCCCATTTGGGTATATGAATTCGAACAGGACTTCTGGACGACGAATCAGGGAATATTTGGAATAGCGTCTTATCAGATTATAAGAGTTTGCTTCATGAGTTCTCCTCAGATTTTACTCACCAATGATGATGGTATTCAATCCCCAGGTTTATGGACTGCCGCGGAAGCGCTTTCGGAGCTGGGTTTTGTCAATGTTGTTGCTCCAAGAGAGCAATTCTCCGGAGCGGGGCGCAGCATGCCGGTGCATTCCGATGGCATAATCCAAGAGCTATCGGTAAAAGTCAATGGAAAAGATTGGACGGTTTTCTCAGTTGGCGGGACTCCAGCTCAGGCAGTATTACACGCTGTGTTGGAGATATTGCCAGAACCTCCTGCACTGGTCGTATCCGGCATAAATTATGGTGAAAATGTGGGAACGGGTATAACAGTGTCCGGAACGGTTGGCGCTGCTTTAGAGGCAGCCGCCCTCGGTTTTCCGGCCCTGGCAATTTCTATGGAGACCGAACGTCAATTTCATTTGACTTATTCAGATCAGGTGGATTTCTCTGCAGCGGGGTATTTCACCGCTTATTTTGGCCGTATATTGATGGCAAAAGAACTCCTGCCAGATGTCGATGTGCTTAAAGTGGACGTGCCTGCCGATGCAGGTACACAAACACCCTGGCAGATCACTCGCCTGTCAAGTATTCCGTATTTTGAACCTCTAGCTCCAGAGAGGGAATCCTGGAACCAGCCGGGTAAAGTCAATTACCGCGTCATGGAGAATCCGGGAATAACCCCCCCTGATACAGATGTGTATGCATTACGAGTGAAGCGAGTTGTATCAGTGGCCCCGCTCAGTCTGGATTTGACCTCCAGAGTAGATTTGAAGGTGCTCGATCGACATCTGCGGGGAGAAAATTGAGCCTCGCTATTGGGGAAAAAGGTTTGTGATTATTCCTATAGCAACAACTCTAGGACAATTGAACACTATGGGTGAAGGGATATTACTAAAAGAATTTTGTCCATGCTGATCTATTTGTTCCATTAACAGCCCAACTTCGCCCTCGACTATTGTTTCTTCATTCTGATTAGAGCATTGTGTTTCCAGGTGAACGATATTTTTATCAGGTCACCACTCGGAAACTGTTACCTCTGCTTTAAGTATGTCATCCGCTCTGAAAGGATTTAGGAGTTTCAGTTTTTGGTTAAGGTAGATCGAACCGGACCAAAGATGTGAGGTCTTTGATTGGTATTACCTGAACGGGATTAATTCCTGTTAAGTGATTTTTCCAAGCGAGTGTAGATTGCTTCCAATTCCAGTTGAATCTGATCTCGTTGCCGGCGATTCTCGACCAGCATGTTCTCAAACGACCCTTTAAGCGAATCTGGCAGCGTCTCCAATAGGCGTTCGTTGCGCTCAACCTGGGCATTCTTGTGGCCCAGCTTTACCTCCAACCGCCGGCGGTATCCTTGCAGAAATTGTTCCTTGTCAATGGGTGGTGAAATATCTTCCACGTCACCGGTTAACACTTCAGCCACAGTGAGCAGGAAATCTTGAGTATCAACTGGTTTTTCCATGAAGCGGGCTGCTCCCAGGCTGAATGCGAAGTCTTTATCCTCTGGCGTTACATACGTGGCTGACAGGAAGATGATTGGAATATTTTTGGTTTTGGGCTCCCGTCGTAATTTATAAGCCAGGGTATAGCCATCCATCTTTGGCATCATGATATCGGTGATGATCAGTGCCGGCTTCTTATTCGCAACTTGTTCAAGTGCTTCTTCACCATCGCTGGCTGTGGTGACAGGATAGCCTTTAAATCGCAATGTTACGTCAAGAAGTTCTAGGATATTTGGGACATCTTCAACGACCAATATGGGGCTATGCTTCTCATTCATGCTGGTAATTCTAGCCGCATTTATTCAACCAGGAGTCAACAGAATTGTTAGCTTGATTAAATTTCTCCCCGCTCCTCCCCGACAAGGCGATCGAAGAACTGAACCATAAAGTGGTGGCGTTGCTCAGCAATAGCCTGAGCAGTCTTTGTGTAGAGGCGATCTTTAATTAACCTCAATTTGAAGAGATATTCATGGTATGAACTGTGGGGTTCACCAGGCTCTTTCTGTCCAGATTCCAGGAAGCGAGTTGAAGGTTCAGCGTAGACTGGCTGGCTGACGACGACATCGTAAGCGATTGTGCGCGCAACTCCAACAGCTCCGATCACGTCAAGCTTGTCAGCATCAAAAAGGATTTTTGCTTCAAGAGTTTGCGGTACTGTGGAATTATCTCTGAAACGATGGGCGAGAATGCAATGCTGTACAGCTGCGATTCGATCTGCTGACCAGCCCTCTGCAGCCAATATCTGGTGGGCGAATTCAGCTGAGGCTTGATGGTGGTCGAGGCGACCCTCTTCTCCCCCACTGGTCTGACTTCCTTGTGCATCATGCAGGAGAGCTGCTGCCCGCACGATCTCAAGATCAGCTCCCTCCGCTGTGGCCAATTTTCCCACCATACGGTAGACGCGCAGGATATGGTCGAATCCGTGGACAGGATCGACTTCTGGATACCAGGTTCGTGCAGATTCAATTGTGGGCATGATTGTTGAAAAGGATTTCACCTTTCTTGATCACCGTATCAACCAGATTTGTGCCGAAGCGGTAGCCAAGATGCCGGTAATCGGGGACATTCAGGATCAGTAAATCACCCTGTTTACCAGGTTCGAGGGAACCCACTTGGTCAGAATGGGAGATAGCGGCGGCAGCGTTGATCGTGGCTGCGGCGATGGCTTGGGCGGGTGTCAGTGACATGTAGCGGCAGGCAAGGGCGATGGTGAACTGCATGCTCTCGCACCACCCTGTGCCCGGATTCAGATCGCTGGCCAGTGCCAGTATCCCGCCAGCCTCAAGGATCGCCTTGGCAGGCGTGTAATCTGCTTCCGCTAGTCCGAAGGGCGTACCCGGTAGGGCGACCGCGACAGTGTCGCTCTCAGCCAGGATTTTGATATCCTCGGGCGAAGTGGCAACCAGATGGTCGGCAGAGACAGCCTCCAGCTCAGCGGCTAATGCTGCTCCCCCAAGATTGTCGAATTCATCTGCATGTATTTTGAGAGGGAAACCCAATCTCTTTGCAGTAGATAAAATCTTTCGGGATTGATCCAGATCAAAGGCGCCAGTTTCACAAAACACATCCACGAAGGGCAGCGGTTGGTCTATCGCGTTCTCCTGCCACCATTGAAGGACTTCGGGCAGCATCTCTTCGCACAAATGATCTGTGTAGCCTTGCGGATCATCCTGGTGTTCTGGCGGGATGGCATGGGCGCCTAAGAAGGTGATCGCCAGATCCAATGGACCTTCCTCTTTTAA
>JBFFIU010000116.1:0-10399 GCA_041556275.1 Anaerolineales bacterium
AACAATCGGGTCTCGAGCCCGCCATTCTTTAACCTCCTCCCGCGTACGGTAGAGCTGCCGGTCACTTTTGGAGTGACCCAGCCATCGATAAGTGAGGCTCTCTATCAGGGTTGGACCTTTGCCTTGTCGGGCGCGTTCCGCCGCTTTTAAAACAACCTCATAAACTGCCAGGAAATCATTACCATCCACAGTTACTCCTGGAATACCGTAAGAACAGCTACGCTGGCTGATGAATTTAATATTGAAAGCCCGCTCTACGGACATGGACATGGCATACTGGTTGTTCTCACACAAGAAGATCACCGGCAAATTCCAGATCGAGGCCATGTTGAGCGCCTCGTGGAATGGGCCTGTATTTGCCGCACCATCTCCGAAAATCACTAAACATACCTGGTCTGTTGCGCGCATTTGAATGCTGAGCCCAACACCAACAGACATCGGAATACCTCCAGCCACGATACCGTTAGCTCCCAGGTTATTTCGCTCTACATCGGCAATATGCATCGAGCCACCCCTGCCGCGGCAGTAGCCAGTCTCCTTGCCCATGAATTCCGCCATCATCAGGTTTAATTCCGCACCCCATGCGAGACAATGTCCATGTCCACGGTGGTGGTTGAGCAGGTAATCGTATCCGCTGCGCACAGCCTTGCAGGCTCCCAGGGAGGTCGCCTCCTGGCCAATAGATAGGTGCATGGTGCCATGCGTTTTTCCCAGGCTGTAAAGCTGCTCAGCTTTCTCTTCGAAAGCGCGTATGGTATACATCCGTTCCAAGATTTTCAGGGATTCTTCTGATCCAATTGACTTCAACAATTTTATACTTCTCTTCTTACTTAATTTCTTAATCTCGTTGGTTGATTTATTGCCCATAAGCAATCCTTATTTGATTAGTGGTTTGGATGTAAAGGATTTACCTTTCCGATTGGCTTGAATCAGGTTGATATTCGGAATCGATAATGCCCAATATCGCTCGAGCTGCGGTATCATCCGTGACCAGCGAATTAACCAGCCCGGACCGCAGGGCGCCGAGTATGGCGGGCGCTTTGACCACCCCGCCAGCCACACCGATCGCGGTTGGTATCGATCGCAAGGTTTTCACCTCGGTGCCGAATGGATAACCCGCCACCGGGATATCCATCAGTGCACCCTGAATATCGAAATGGTGCCCACAAACATCCCCCACTGCCCCCAACGCCTGCAGGTCTTCGATCTCAGACAGAGTCAAATAACCCGCCCTTACCAGGCTGGAGAGCCGCGGGTCGATCGTGCCGATCCCCACCAGGGCGATATCGACCTGGCTGGTAAGGTCAAGAACCTCACGCATGCGGCGTTCTTTCATCAGAGCATCACGTATGCGCTTATCGCCCACCAACCAGGGTGCCGCCAGGGTGTAATACTGCCCGCCAAATTTGAGCGAAAATGCGCGTGCTAACCCGGGACCATCCACCTGGTGATCTCGAGAACTGGCCGAACCGATCAGCTGCACCACCTTGACTCCCGAACAATCCATCGGTTGCAGACCATTGGCGACTTCATACAACGCAGTTCCCCATGAGATGCCAAGGACGGAATCCGGTTCAATTAGCTGGGTCAATAAACCGGCTCCCAATACACCAAGCTGGCGCAGCATTTGCGCATACGGCAAGCTTTCGCCCTGCAGTACGCGTACTGCGCGCAAGTCGAACCGCTCCTGTAAACTTTTTTCCAATAAAGGTACCCGTTCCAACGGATGGCGCACATGGATCTCCACGATGCCTTCCCGGCGCGCTTCAGTCAGCATGCGCGAGATATAGGAACGGGAGTAACCCAGGTCTTTTGCGATCTGATTCTGGTTTAAACCCTCTTCATAATACAGGCTGGCAACTTTAGCCAACAGTTCAAAGCGCTGATCATCCATTTGTTTGTCTGCTTCCAGTTCGCTAAGCTCAAAGGCACAGCCTAGCATTCAGGTCCTACGCTGATCATTGGCTCTTTTAATAGCCATCCATAATATACACCAAATGCTGTACTTTTGTACCAATCATGCACAAATGTGCATGATTTTCGCCAGTTTTTATCCCCTATCTTATTGGCTTGACGAGCAAAATCCTTTATTTCTTGGAGACGAAATCACCTTGCTCGACATCCCCCAAGGCGAGCAGCAGATCTGAGCTCAGCAGGATGACGGTGGTTCCCCGTTCACCAGAACCGATGGATACCTCACCGTCTTGCACTACATTGTGATCGACGAGGATGCGCATCTCGTTTGGTAATCCGAAGGGAGAGACTGCGCCAATGGGATAACCCGTGGCATTCAGCACCTCCTCTGGCTTGGCTGTTGTCAGGCGCGATTGACCCAGATAAGCTCGCAATGCAGGCCAGGATATCTGCGCTGGTCCAGCCACCAATACCATCAGGAACTCCTGGCTCGCCAGGCGAAAGAGGATGCTGCGGATGATTTGCTCAGGTCGCTGGCCCCGCTCTCGTGCGGCCTGTTCCAAAGATGTCACCTGGCCGGGATGCCTAAAGAACCGGTACGGGATGCCCAATTCATCAAGAGTTCTTGTAACGTGCGTCGCCTCTGTCATATTCAAAACTTCAAAGTGATGCTGATTTAGTGAGATACCGCAATGCGCCTCTGCCCAGACCACCACCAGAAAGTCATACCCAATGGGATCAGGGCCAGAAAGAGTCCGATCGTCCCCACCAGGCCATAACCCCAAGCTGCGAAAATTAAGCCACTAATGAAGCTGCCAATCGCCGTGGCGATACCAACCAGGAGATCATTGACGCCTTGAGTTCTGGAACGCTCCAAAGAATTGAGTTGGTCTGCCAACAAGGCTGAACCACCCACATAACAGAAATTCCAACCCAGTCCCAATAGAAATAGCGCCGCAGCAAGGGGGACAACATCCGGTGAGAGCGGGGCAAACAGGCTAGCTAGAACCAATCCTCCTGCTCCGACCAGCAGAACTGGTCCCCGACCCCAACGATCGGCCAGCTGCCCAGAGAAAATCGAGAATGCATACATGCCAAACGTGTGAGCCGAGATGACCAAGGATATATTGATCAAAGCATGATCGTTGTCCCTCATGTGCAGGGCGGTAATACCCATCAGCATGACCATCACCATCGTGGAAATGACCATGGCGACGATAGCCACCGCAGCCGCCGGGACGCGTACTATCTGGGAAAATGGACGGACCTGGTGTTCATCGAGCCGGGTTTCAGGATATTGGCGGGCTACTTCCTTCCCTAGATCAAGCGGGTCCGGTCGCAACATTATGAAGATCACCAGAGCGGCCAGAACGATCAGCACAAAAGATGCTACAAAGGGTCCCACCATTTCATCATATCCAGCGCCTAGTGACCATTGTCCCATTGGCCCTGCCAGCCAGGGACCCAACACGGCGCCCACCGTGCCGCCGATGACCACATTTGAGATCGCCCGCCCACGCTGTTCCGGCGGGTGGACTTCCGCCGCGGCAAACCTACCTAATTGCAGGGCAGCTCGTGCAGTTCCCATAAAAGCCATGCCTGCCAGGAATAAGGGGAACGAGGCTAAGCCAATCGAACCAGCAGACAAAACCGCGCCGGCTAAACCAACCAACAACCCGATCAACATGCCCAATCGCCGACCAAAGCGATCCATGGCGAAACCCAATAAGTACGAGGAGAAGGCCATTCCTAAGGTGAACACCGCAGCCGGCAGACCCGCCCAGGCCGGATTACCGCTGATTTGAGCCCCTACGATCGAATTAACGGTTGCTACAACAATAAACCCGGCCGAGCCAAAGCTCATCGCCAGGAACAGGGTGATCGTGATCTTGCGCGCTAAACGAAGGATATCCATATTGGAATACATTCTAATTCCAAGGAAGTAGTATTTATAGAGTAAATTTCTCCAATAAAGAGTGTAATCCAGGACGACCTGTGTGGCAACCCTCTTGGATAATCAAATCCCCAAATTCTTCAGAGGATAAAAAAAATTGCTACTCATCGAACAACTTGGCGATCGCATCCCGCTCAGGACGCGGTTGGATTTGCTTTCCAGCACCTGTGCTGCGCCATACCATCGGTGAACCACTCTCGACCCACCCGATCTCGGCGCAGGTAATCCCCTCTTCTTCAAGCACTGCGCAGATTCGCCCTGCACCCTCTGCGGGCGCGGTCAGCAACAGTGCCCCCGAAGCGATAGCGTTCAAGGGATCAATCTCGAACATCTGGCATACTCGTCCCGCCAGCGGGATGACCGGCACTAAGCCAGGATTGAAGACAATCGAATTTCCACAAGCCTCCGCCAGCTCCCACAGGGCAGCAGATAACCCCCCTTCCGTGGGATCGTGCATGGCTGTCACTCGTCCCGAGCCAACGGCCAGGCGCGCCTCCCGCATTACGCTGATCCCAGGATCGTAGAGGAAATCGCGCGCCTGGACGAGTTCCATAGAACTCAGTTGATCGCTTAACCTGTCCGGAAACTCGCGTGCCAGGATGGTGGTCGCCTCGATCGGGATACCTTTGGTCAGCAGCAGGCGGTCGCCAGCCTGCGCGCCGCGCGGGGTGATCAGCTTATCTTTCGCGACCTCACCGATCAACGTCCCGACCAGGATGGGGCGATCTAATCCATGCGTGATCTCAGTATGTCCCCCGATCACCGCTACGCCGATGTCCTCACAAGCCTTGAATACCTGCTCGCTGATCTCTTCGACAAGCTGCGCAGTTGTACCGCCCTCCGGCAGAAGCAAGGTCATCAGAAACCAGCTTGGTATGGCTCCGGTGGTGGCAATATCGTTTGCGTTAACCTGGACTGCATACCAGCCGATCTCACCCGTGGCGAAGGTGATGGGGTCCGACTTAAAAACCAGCAGCCTGGAACCGAATTCCACCACCGCGCAATCTAATCCCACTCCTGGACCCAGCAGCACTCTTTCATCCTGAATTGGTGCTTGAGTCAGGATATGGGATAGCAATTCCGGGGGTAATTTTCCGACAGGAAGAATCCTGGGGGTTGATTTCAAGCGAAGAAACCGCTGGCTGGCACAGATGCCGAGGCGGCATCTCGGCGCCCCTCATCCATCTCCATGCGTTCACCGCATAGACATGAGATGCCTTGGGCGCAATCCTCGCAGCAGTAAATTCGCTTTTTAACCACCAAACCTCCCCAGGTGATCTCTACCCCGCAACCATCGCACCAGGTCATTTCATCATCCCAGGTCATGGTCGCCTCCTTTTACGATCAGTACTGAACATCCCGCATAGTGGACCAGCTTACGGGAGAGACTGCCTAACAGCAAGCGGCGCATCTGGCTGAGACCGCGTGAACCGGTCACGATCAGATCAATTTGATTTCCTTTTGTATATTCGATGATCTCAGTCGCTGCATCTCCGCGCAGGAGCACACTGCTGGCCTCGATTCCATATATATCCAGAATCTTGAGCGTTTCCTCCAATATGATATTTCCCTGGCGTTCCTCGTCTTCAGCCTGTTTGGCGAGCATCTCCTCAGTCTCGTATGAGGGCATCGGAGCCATCGCTTCCGATCCGGCCGGCCAAGAACGGGCGATCAAGGCTGGTGAGGGCATAGGTGGTAACACGTGCATCACCCGCACTTCTGCTGAATCGGGGATTGGAAACCGCCCAAGATAATCGGCTGCACGCTGGCTGTGGATTGAACCATCTGTGATCAACAAAATCCTGCGCAACCCTCTGTATGGCGCGCGCACCACCAATACCGGATCTTCAGCATACTCGACGATCTGCTGTACCACACCGCCTAATAGAATGCCCAAGGTAGCGCGCCTCCCTTTTGCTCCCAGCACGATCAGGTCAGGCACATGTTTCGCAGCATACTCGCTGATCTGCTCTGCCGGATAACCGGTCAGCAATTCTGTCTTCACCATTGGTTTTACATCCCGCAAGAGTTGCTTGGTATCCTCTAAGGCCTGCTCTAAGACCGCATGATTCGAAGCATCACGCGGGACAAGCACCGCCAGCACGGCGATCGAGCTTTCTTGCTGTAGAGGTAAATCGCTCAACAGCTTGGCCGCCGCCTCGGAATGTTCTGAGCCATCAACTGCCAGCATGATACTCATTTCGTGAATTCTGCGATCGGTCATGGTCCACCTCCTGATTTCTTGCTGAATCTACCCTTCGGAGCCTGTAATTGACCTTATTTGGTATCTAATCTATTTGTTTAATTTGGCATATCTCGAATTCACCTTCAATTTAGTCAACCACCAACCGACTTCATGTACCTATCAAGAAAAATAATAGCCTGGTTGATGGATAGAATATCGTTCATCAAGCCAGGCATTTACGACCAGCCAACGAGTTCCGGATTATTTATTAACGAGAAAACCTGCCGGGCTGGATGACCTGTGAAAATCGGATAACTATAACTCTGGATATCTTATGCCTACTATATCAAATTCCCAGGTGGATTTCAAGTAATTATTGTTGATTTTTGCAGGATTGAACTGCAGGCAAGTTATTTTCCAGGGATGACGCAACGCTCTGATTTAAACCTTGTTGTAACCGAACTATCAGCAGGTGACATGGAATAAACCAATTGAAGGGCCATCTGCTTTATTCCAAGCTTTTATTGCCTTTGGGGTTGGCAGCAAATCTACTCTGCATCCCTTGCTATTGAAAAACTGATCTGCTTCATCCGAGAGTCTTGCCCTACCGAACTGCCCGGTACCAAAGATCATCCTCTCTGCCCCTGCTTCATATACATGCTTGGCTTCCTGTATAGATAGAACGTGTGAAGTACCATAAACTTCCTTCGACAGTTTTTTCTTGCGCTTTCTCACCTTACCATCCAGTCGAATCAAAACATCAAACTTATACTTTTCGCCATTGATGGTGATCGAACCAAATTTAGTTTTATCGATTTTTATCATCTTGACTTAACCCTCAGCGCATCCAATCTAACAATGCCAACCAATCGGCAGCCATGCCACATATAGATACCCCCATGAGACAGGTGGCTGTTTGAAATCAAGTTCAGGATCTTCCATCTCAGAAAATTCCTATGAATCTATTCAAACTTGTCAAATGTCGATTGAATAATTAATGGATTAGACCGTCGTTTAATCGAGATATCAGAAGCTAATCTTCACTTGTGATCTTGAATACCTTGTCGTGATTGCGCACACGACGTTCAACTTTGACCGCGACCTCCTGCCCCTTGCCAGCCTCGGTGATCGCAGCATGTTCGATCTGCATGGAGGTCACTTCCTGTTGGAAATCGGTTGAACGTCCTAAGAAGTGTACTTTATCACCTAAATGTAGAGAATCCACCAGGTCAATTACTGCGACGCCAATACGATTATAAAAATGGTTGACTTCACCGACTTGTTTACCAGACATGGTCCCTGCCTCCTTCCTGATGCCAGATACCAAGGATAGAAGTTCAAGCTTACTCCTTATGTACTACATCGCAAAACCCTGTTTTATGGCAAACCGCCCCCATTCAGCAGCAATGAGGGCGGTTCTTCTATAAGGCTTCTGGAGTGCATACCCACATGCACGCTAGTGACAAATAATCTCAACCCAATTTTAGCACAGCCTTTCATCGTTCAAGTGTAAACACACATGTAATATTTGCAATTGACACATGAAATCTTCAGCGACCTGAAACCCAATTACGGATCGTTGAAAATGCATACTTTCACCCCTCATACACGCCATACACCTGATCCGGACCCAGCAGACTCGGATAGCGTTTCCGTAAGGTACTGCGCGCGCTGTAACACAGATGGCAGGCGTCAGCATAGCCCTCGGAATGAGGCAGGTCATATTTTCGAACCACTTCTGCAGGTCCTCCAGCCAGCAACGGCCCGGTGATCGGGTGCACATCCGCATCATAGGAAGCGCATATTTCCTTCAAAGGTCTTTCAAACAGATTCCCAATGCTGATACCTTGGCAGATATGCAAATTACCCAACGAGTCCAGGTGAATGCGTCCCGGTTCACGAAGATCTTCATAAGGACAATCGCTGAACTCGCTCCAAGGTTGTAAGGCAACTTGGGGAGCCAGCTTCTCAGCCGCACGCCCACGGTACATCACGCCCGATTCATCTGGCGGCAGTTGACCTACAGCATAATCAACATCCACAGAATCTGGTTGGGCGATAGTGATCGTCCCGATGGGTATATCTAACTCACGAGCGGCCTGACATGCATTTTCAGCTTGCCTGCTGAGCTCTTCACTATAATGGAACAGATCGCTGCTCACAGAGAGGTCCACAAGAGTTCCACTTAATGGTTTCAGCCACTCAATAGCATCTTCAACGTTCGTCGCCCAATAACCATTTGAAACGATCCCTACCTCATATCCCTGGCTCTTCGCCGACTGAACGGCCTTCAATAGGACCGGATAGTAAAGAAAGGGTTCTCCGCCCTCGAAATAAATCGAATCGACTGTACCAACATCCTTTGCCTGTCTCAGTACATCCTCGAGTTGACTTAATGTGAACGTCCCTGTTTGCCAGGGGCTTCCCCAGACAAAACAATGATCGCACTCAAAATTACATTGATAGGTTAACAGGATGTGCAGACTGGTTAGCTTCATAGAAACCTTCCTTTAGTAAAAAAATTGAAATCGTCACTCCACAACTTATTTATTTTGGATCTTCGTTCAGAAAACTAATGAACCCAGTATTTAATAATTTCAGCTTCGACAAAAGTTATTATTATGGGTCATACCCAGGTTACAGGTAAACGATCTCCTGTGCAAGTGTCAAAAGTCAGGAATATCCTTCCCACACTCTCACTTTATTTTTTGACCATCAGGAATCCCCTAATTCAGGTTTCAACGGTAAAATAAGTTTACACCACCAAATTGAGCATGATAAATATGTAATTCCGCCGTTTCTCATGTAAAGAGTTCACCAAAATCAATTGGATAGGGTACAAAAATCATATTCTTCGAGGAGTGTTTTCCGTATTTATGAGCACTTTTTATATTCCTGAAAGCGCGTTGGTGATCGTCGCCCACCCCGATGACATCGAGTTCTCAAGCGCCGGGACCATAGCCCGGTGGGTGAAAGCTGGGACGCGCGCGGCATATGTTATATGCACCAGCGGTGAAGTCGGGATAGCAGAACCCGGAATGACCAAAGAGAAGGCTGCTGAAATCCGTGAAGCAGAACAGCTGGCCGCTGCCGAAACAGTCGGCGTGAAAGATGTGGTTTTTCTACGAGAACCAGATGGTATGCTGCAACCTACCTTGGAATTGAGAAAAAAACTGGTGCGTGAGATCAGGCGCTTCAAACCGGAGATCGTCATTTGCGGTGATCCGACCATCGTCTGGGCTGGGGATACCTATATCAATCATCCCGACCACCGTGCAGCTGCCGCCGCGGCGCTCGATGCGACTTTCCCGGCGGCTGGCCAACCTAACCTGTTTGAGGAGCTGGCAGAAGAAGGCATTACCGCTCATAAGCCGCGCAAGGTTTACGTCACTGGCTGGAGCGGGACCGATCTATTTGTTAACATCGAAGACACCATCGAATTAAAAATCGCCGCATTGCAAAAGCACGAATCGCAAATGAAAGATTGGGACCCTGAACCACTCATCAAGCAGTGGGCAGCTGAACGGGGACAGGGGAAAGAAATGGCTTATGCCGAGGGTTTCCGCGTGATTACGTTGGAAAGTGATGAGGATTGGGAGAAGACGAACGGCCGTGTTTAATCTGCTGAAACCCTGGTAACCAAAGTTGGGAAAAAGACCCAAAAGGTTCTGAATCCTTTTGGATCCGCCCCTATACAATTATTTCCGAACTGAATTCAGGTAAGAAAATTCCACTTTCCGGATTGAAATCAGAACCTGTATTTATCTATCCCACTCTGAAGTCATAGTTCTAACAAGAGAGCAGCCAGCAATGCCGTGCGTTGAGGTAGATGAGAGATCAAGATGTGCTCATAATCAGCGTGCGCACCATCTCCCATAGCTCCCAGCCCATCCAGAGTGGGTACGCCCAGTGCGGCGGTGAAATTTCCATCGCTGCCTCCACCCGTCGAACCCTCTTCTAATTCCAAACCGAGCCCCATACCAATTTTCTGCGCTTTGTGGAAGAGATCCAGGATAGCTTCACTGCGCATCATCGGCGGTCGCTCGAATCCACCCTCGATTTGCAGTTCCGCCCCGGGGATGACAGGTTTCAGGTTTTTAATAGCGCGGTCAATTCTCTCAGCTTCCTGGGGGGTCCAGGCGCGCCCATCTATCTCCGCAATGGCTTGCGCAGCAATAACGTTACTCCGTGATCCTCCTGACACGATGCCCACGTTAATGGTTGTACCCTTATCCTCGTCCGCCAAATCTTGTACCTCTAAGATTTGGTGAGCGATCTCGGTGATCGCGCTGACTCCCCTTTCAGGTTGAGAACCAGCATGGGCGGCGACTCCTTTTACCTTGAGC
>JBFFIU010000117.1:0-10387 GCA_041556275.1 Anaerolineales bacterium
CTACAACTTAATTTCAAAATTAATCGTATTTTGGTACGATGTTAACTCAATCCACTGAATCGCCTCGCCAAATTTCTGGATGCTTCCGCACAGTAAGCAGTAATATCTTTCCAGGCAACAGGAATCAGCATCCTGGGCATCGGTTGTTGCTCAGCGTCTTCAAAGTATGCCAGGGCTCTGACAGCAACAGCAAGAAATTGAGGTCGATCGGTGAATTTCTTGGGTACGAGCTCAAACAGATCTTCGAGAGATATGAGTTCTCGCATACAATAAATATCCACGAAATCTCGACGAGTACCGCGCGATGTGATCGCTGCCAGCTTCATCAATCCGATGTCGATCGGGTTAGCGAGTCTAATTTCCTGGTAATCAACGGTAGGTTCTAACAGTGAGTGATGTTGATAAATGAAACTGGTGTCAGTATCATTCAGACGAGTATAAAGCATGCCGTCTTGCTCGGACACAGTTTCTAATTTCCCTCCTGGAGTTAATACTTCCTGAATGTGTTCTCTTTGGGATACTTTGAGATGGTTTGTTTCGCTGAACCAATCCAAGTCGGTTGATATGCGGTGGCTGATTTGTAATGCAAGGGCAGTGGCCGCCTGCCAGATAGAAATCATGAATAAAATCATGATTTCGCAATATATTGATGCCTTGACGACACGATTCGGTGATCACCTCCTCGTAGAAACTTACCATGGTTCCATTTCTTTAGCGCTGATCACCCATTCAGGCGCGTGGTGGTCATTGATCCCAAGCGTGAGTCGCCACAATGCAAAAGATCTTTTAGATAACAACCGGAAGCCGTGTTTCCGAACCCAATCGGCTACTGAATTCTCCCCATAGGTCTTGAACAACCAACGGATTTGGTTCCATGAACCACGCTCAAGGATCCTCTCGATGATCACACCGCGATGATTTTCGAGGTTCATGTATGTGAACTCATATTCAGGGAACAACCACGCTGAATCCAGCGAGAGGTTGTTTTCTGCAGACAAAGCAATCTCTTCAGCAGTTAAGTCTGGCATGTTGTTATTATGCAATGGGTTGAGTAGGGTTTAGGATCTTACTGAATTGTTTTAACACTGGCGCAAACTTTTTCCCAAGAAATTAAAACAGCAGGTCAATTGTTAATCTATTAATCAACTCATCCACAGGTGGCACTGACTCTTTACAACAAGACGATGAGCAGCGCAAAAGCGATCATTGATCGAATTATAGGCAGGTTGCCTCGTTCACTGTCTCAACATGAGAATAACCGACCAGCACCAATCGAATGGTCTACATTCAGGGATCAAAATTTTATTCAGGTCGGCGTAACCACGATGGTATTACAGCCAGCCAAACTCTCTCACAAATCCAGGATGGGCAGAAAAGATCGCCAGGGACCCACCGCTTCCCGATAGCGGTTTGCCATTGATTTCACGATTTGATGCTGGTGATTCAAATCATGAACGACCCAGGTGGCCAGCAGCTGACCAAGATTAACTACCCCAAGGACCGGATGCTCGGCTTCGCGAGTTAAGTCATCCAGCCTCAGATCGAGTTTCTGCAACTCGGAGAGATTCTTTTGGCGAAGATCAGCAAAGTTCGCTAACAACTGCTTGATATCCTCATCTTCATATACGCTCAGTTCGGGCATCTGCTGAAATGGTGCGAATCTGCGGTCTTGAGCATTAGAGGAGATCACGTGCAACCTTGGCATCCAATTCTCTAGTTCGTTGTGAATATAATGCACAAGAACGGTGCGGGGATTCCAGGCTTCAGGATCTTCTTGAAATTCGAGCCAATTGTCAGGTAAGTCTTCTAGAAGGGCTCGCAAGGCTGCAGGTGTGGCCTCGAGTACGCTGATTGCTTCCTCAAGTACAAACTTTTCGTTTCGATCGGCTTTGATCATGATCCACCTCTTAGAATAGTATGTCAGGCAAGCATGAACTGCTCACTATCGGACATTACATTCTGCCTCAACTTTTCCAACTAGCGAGTGTTAGGTTGCAATGGGAGTCAAGCACACAAGGCGTCAACCCAGCGCGCTTGACGCGGGTTGGTTATTAAAACGAAGCCTCGAGCGTGTAAAATTCCGTGCGCCCGGATTCAAAGGGATTATCCCTAGCGGCCTGAGCCCCTTGAAACTCAGGGTCGGAGAATGTTGTTGCTCTGATTCGCTCCCACTCAGCCAGGCTCTCTAATTCCATCTCCTGCACCACAGTGAAGAATGGCCCGCTCAAATCTGTCAGGATGCGAAAACGCGCCTCTGGACCGGCTACCCGCTTCATCATCTCTGCACCTTCTTTGAAGCCATTGACTACTTCATCTGCTTTGTCCCACTTGGTTTGAAATACTAAGCGTACAACGATCATGTTCCACTCCTTTTATCCGAATAATTTATGACAACTATGGGTTTGTTTATCCAATTATATCACTCACCCCCATCCCTCCTGCGTCCTAGCACTTCAGATCAATTACATACCGGCTTCCTGCATTACCCTCTGGCCTTTTCAACCACCTGGATCAGTTCGTCTAATGACAAATCCTCCAGCGACTCTAGCACCAGGTCGGCGTGAGCCAGACTGAGCTGGCGGGTCACCGGGTTGGGCACCGCCACGCAGTACAATCCGGCCCGCTTGGCTGCTGTAACGCCGTGCGGAGAATCCTCGAAGGCGATCGCCTGCTGCGCGCTGACCCCCAGGCATTCCACCACGCTTAGGAACAGATCAGGATCAGGCTTGGTGATCTGCACGTCATCGGAACCGAGCACGCATTGGAAGTTTTCTCGTAAGCCGCGCTTTTCCAGGTGACCCGTCACCCAGGCGCAGGTTGAACTGGAGGCCACGCCCAGCTTCAAACCCAGCTGCCGGGCGCGCTGGATGTATTCGCTCACCCCTGGGAGTATTGGTTGGGCATCGATCATCTCCATCTCTCTGGCGCGCAGCTTAGGAGCGATGGCATCCATATCCACAGGCTCTCCCAGCTGACCCTCGAGGTTATCGTAGAAAATTTGTGTTCCTTCCGCGGACCCAAGGCAGTTTTCCCAGTCGGCCAGGGTCAGCTGGCCTCCATATTCCTGATAGAGTTCCTGCCAGGCCTGGAAGATGGGACCCTCTGTATCCAGGATCAGGCCGTCAAAATCAAACACCAGCGCTTTGATCATCAATGCTGCTAGCCTCCCGCCTCGCGCTGCACTTCCTCGATAACCTCTTTCGCCAGCCGGTCCAGTGTCTCCAAATCCTGGTCTTCGGTGTGGCTGGCTCGCCAGTAGATGCCGAGCAGTTCCAAAGGCGAAAGGCTGCCTACCGTCTGGTCTTCTGGCAGTCGCACCCTGGTTTCCATCTGCGGCCTTTTGACCAGGTGGAACTCGAATGCATTGGAGGCGTATTCCCTCAGCCCGGCATCGTCGATCAGAGCTTCCCAATCGCGCGGGTATTCGAGCACCAGGCGCACGATCGCTCCTTCCAGCTCTCCCTGGGGTGGCAATGCATCGCGCAGCTGCTCGGTGATGTTTTCCTTCGATGCTAATGTCAGGGAACGATCGATGAAGGGTCGGATATCCTTCAGCTGGCGCCACTCCACCTCCGTCTTGCCGTGTTCCACATGGGCGATCACAAAGAATTTGTCATCCTGTGCTTCCCCGAAATCGACGCGCTCGATCGATCCGGGGTAGATCACCGGGGGGTGTCCGTCTTCGTTCAGGTTTTGGGGTTTATGGATGTGTCCCAAGGCGACATAATCCAGGCGCGGGTCGCGCACTAATGAACCTGGCAGCACCAGGTCAGCCCCCAGCATGACGGTCCGCTCGGAACCGTATTGTGCCCCCTGGACGGAGGCATGCGCGGTAAATACCAGGGGGAGATCGGGATCGACCTTTTCGAACCACTTATGCACCAGCTCGGTCAGGCGCGACTCCAGCTCTTCATATATCTGGGCGGGACTTACACTCTCTTCATCTGATCCCGGACCCAGGTGAGCCAGCAAACCGGAGCGTGAGATCCATGGCAGGGCCATGATCTGCAGTGGCAGACCATCCATATCTGGTGGGGTCAGGAAGACTGGTCGGTCGATCACGCGCACATGCGGCACTTCCAGGGTGGAGAATTCCTCCACTGCGTGCGCCCTACCGAGCGCCGGGGATAGATCGTGGTTTCCGACCAGCAAAAAGGTGGGAATACTCGCTTTGGAGAGGCGGATGATGCGGCGACCCCATTCTCGTTGGAAGGTCGGAGCCGGGTTGCGATCCTTGTAGGCGTCCCCGGCGAACAGCACCAGATCGACCTTTTCGTCGATCGCCGTATCGATGATCGTGTCTAATGATTTTAGAAAATCGACCACCCGCATCGGTAGCCCGCTCTGCGGGTCATGTCGGCCGTAATTGGCCATATCGATGTGGGCATCGGCAAAATGGAGGATGGTAGGCATAAGTGATTATCCTTCTACTCCTAGTCGAGATAGCTGGTCCCAGCCAGGCGCGAAGTTGGGATTCAACCGCACAGATTCACGCATATCATCGATCGCGCCCTGCGCATCACCCAGGGCTTCCCGGGCCAAGCCGCGCCAGTAGAAACTCTCTTCGAGTACTGGTTCGCTGATCGTCTCGTACAGAGTGGTGTCTGCCAGGTTGATCACATCCTGGAAACGACCGGAGTAGTAATATGCCCAGTAAGGCCAGGTCTGGTACCAGACGATGCGGTAGGGGCGTAAGCCATCATCTAGCAGGTCAGCATACAAGCTGAAAGAGCGGTCGAACGCGGCCGCGGCATCAGCATACTGCTGCAGGTTGACATGGCTGCTGCCTTCGTTGAATTGGGCGAAGTATTGATCAATTCCGGTCAAAGTCTGCGTCTCGCTCTGGGCGATCTGTAGGGCATTTTGAGTAGCCCAGGTCGGGTCCGCCCAGGGTCCCAGCGTGGCCAGCACTTCATCTTGCCGATCCTGCGGGTAAATCACCAGGAAAGTGTAATTGAAGGATCGCCAGCCCTCGATGAATTCATCGTAGCTGATCTGGTGGTTCTCGCCCCCATCGACGTAGGTGTCCTGCACGATGAAGATATCCCGGCTATCGTCGTACCCAGTGACGAACTGATAATGCCCCAACCAACCCAGCTTGCCGGTGTAATCGTACTCGTAGTAACCCTTCTCCACCACTACCGGGAATCCCGCCGCCACCATGCCCTTAATCGTCTCGATATCGCCACCCGTGCGGGTCAGGGCAGCCAATCCATCGACTTGGGTATCGACGAAATCCTCCATCTCGTAAGGCATGACGTTTTTGTCTTTATCCGAAGGCTTGATGTATTCACCGACCACGTCGCGGTTCCCTTCCCAACCCCAATAGGTGAGCGACATGGACAGGTTCGCCGGACCGCAGTAGTTCCAGCGCTGGTGCTGGTCTTCGTACTTGATGCCGGTCAGGATCACCGATTTCGGCAGCGGCGTGGGCGTGATGGTTGCGGTCGGCGAGGGGGCTGGTGTTTCGGTCGGTCCTTCAGGGGTGGGCGTGATGGTGGGTGTATTCGTTGATTCAGGAGTCATGGCGGTCATCGTTGCCTGGACCACTTCCTCGATCTGCTCTTGGGGGATGAAGACTGCCTCTTCGGGTGGGTTTATGGCGTACACGATGCGCGTGCGCAGGTTATCGACGCGCGGGGCTAACCGGATGTGTATAGGTGGCAGGTTGTATGCCCCGAAAGTTAACAAGCAACCCAAGATAACGATTAGAACAAAGAGCAGAGCTGGTTTTCGCATAAAGCACTAGATGCAATGTTTTGCAATCCTAAATTTTAACGTAGCCTAGCATACTTTAGTGAACTTAATGTGGGTTTTCTTATCGACAACTAAGAAATCTCTACGCCCAATCTGGCTAGTTCTTCGCGCGCCGATGTAAACCTGGGATTGAGCTCCACGGCTTTCTTCAGGTCGAAAACTGCTTCGTTCATCTTGCCGAGTGCCTCGTGAGCCAATCCACGCCAGTAGAAGGACTCTTCCAGCGTGTATTCTCCCAGGGCAAAGAAAGTTGTGTTGGCCAGATCGATGATGTCCTGGTAGCGCCCGGTGTGATAGTACGCTTCGTATGGGTCATCCCGGTACCACATCACCCGCCAGGGGCGTTCATCATTTGGGATGGTCGGATAAAGGGCAAAAGCGTTATCAAATGCCTGCGCGGCTCCCACGTAATCTTCTTGAGCCAGCAAGTTGCTTCCCAGGTTGAACCAGGCGAAATACTGGTCGCGTCCACTTAGCGTTTCAATTTCGCTCCCGGCGAGCTCAGCTGCGTACTCGTAATTATAAGCCTGATCGGCTTGGGGCCCCAGGATCGACAAGACCTCGGTCTCGCGCTCTTGCGGGTAGATCACCAGGTATACATGATTGAAGTCTCGCCAGCGTTGCTCGACCACCTCGTAGGGCACGGGGAAATTAGGCATGATCAGCGAATCTTGCGCCGTGAATTGTCCGGCTTCATCGTCATAAGCGTTGAAGGTCTGGTAATGACCCATCCAATCGTCGTCAGGCGGATCGTAGCCTTTCTCGATCACCACTGGGAATCCAGCCGCCAAAAAACGCTTGATCGTCTCCAGGTCGCCACCCACGCGCAGCATAACTTGCAGATCAGTCTGCTCTTCGATGAAGGCCTGCATCTCGGCCGGGTTGACGTTCTTATCGTATTCGCCGGGTCGCAGAAAGACCGCTGTGTCGCGTTGGTCGCCTGTCCAGTCCCAATAGGATAGTGCCATCGACAGGTTGGCTGGTCCGCAGTTATTGAAGCTCTGGTATTCGTGCACGATACCAGTTAGTGAGACTTGGCTGGGGATGGCTGTAGGTAGAGGCGTCGCTGTGGGCGAAGGTGAGGGAGTGCTCGTCGGGCCAGGATCGATCGGGTTGGCTGCCTCAGTTGGGGTCTCGGCGCTGTTGGGCTGGGGGGAAGGTGTCAGGGCGTCCAGGGTGGACTGGATGATGGCCTCGATCTGCTCCTCGGGCACGAAAACCACCTCTTCCGGCGGATTGAAGTAGCGCCAGGCCTGGACGCGCAGGCCCGCCAGACGCGGGGATAACCTCTCGTGAATGGGGGGCAGGTTGTAAAGGACGATGCTGGCCAGGCACAGCAGGACGAATCCTGCTATGAAGAGGCCGATAAGGCGCTTCGCCATGCTGGCGATTATACCCCAGCGACCCCGTGGGGTTTGGTTAAGGGTTGATGAGCCTGTTTTGGGGATTATAACTGCGTATAGGTTAACAAAAAGAATTCGCTACCAAACTATGCGGGTTCTCTCATCCCCGGTCATGTCTCTATCCGGCTAGCACATTGGGGGACAAAACTATTCTATATTGAATTTCAAAATACATCTTCAGTTAATAGATTGGCACCTATATTCAGCTCTAATTCTTGCATTGAGACGTTAACTTTCAACCAAGTAGCGAACCCCCTGTGGCAAATTTTCTTTTAAATACCACTACTTAGAAACTTTAAATTGCATATCATTTTTCTTGATTATTATCTTGATATCAGATATAATTTGTGTACTAAGTTCTGATAAGAAATGGATTGATGGAGGTTTATCAGCCCAGATTCGGGCGGGAAGTTTACAAGATCATCTAATAAGCAATAAATTTGCGCTCTAGTGGAGGCAAAGAACCAAAGATAGAACTTGGTCGCTGGACCCTTTTACTCTGTTGAAACTGTTTGGGGAGAATCTTTGGGAAGCCAATAGCGAAACCGGCCACTGCGCTGGTTTCTTTTAGTTTAATCCCTGTCACGATGTCAGATTTAGGGAGTCAGACTGGCAAACATTCGTAGTTTTAGAAAATGAGAGAAAGGAGGTGAAGGTCCGCAAGATAAGCAAACATACATCGCAATTGATCCATCGGTATAGAGATAACATTGTTCAAACTGTGCATCTCTATAAATCATCAGGAAAAATCTTTGGTGGAGGCTAAACAATGAAAAAGATCTTTTTTTCCTTACTCATCGTAGGAATGCTGGCGACTCTATTCACCAGTACCGTCTTAGCAGGTTATACCATCAGTGCCACCTTGTATGCGGGCCAGAACGAGGTTGCCGGATTCGTGAAGATCTGGAATGATGCAGATAATTTATACGTTCAGATCCAGATGAAAGGCGGGGCGGGCTGGTGCCTGAACGAGTCCCAGGTGCACGTCGCTACCTCGCTCGGGGATATCCCCCAAAACAAGAATGGTAATCCAAAACCCGGTCATTTTGATTACAAAGCTTCTCACGGCTGTTCAAACGGATATACGTATGTTATCCCCTTGGAATCTGGTTGGCGTGACAATCAAATCCCACTCTTCATCGCGGTGCACACGGTGGTGACTAGCCCCGACGGTGTCGAGGAGACCGGGTGGGCCGTACGCTGTGGAAACCTCGGCGCGACTCAATTTCCAGGCGCAAATTGGGCAGCCTATCTCGTATTCACTCCCGACGCCTGGAATTAGCTTGATACCTTACGGATAACCTCGCCGTAAGGCCTATAAGTTAAGATTCCAATAATATTGTTATTGATAAGGAGTTCAGGGTGCCCTGAACTCCTTAAATGTCTTGTCGCCCTCTCATAGACTGCTTTCCATACCTGTATTGGCTCATCATTGAACACAAGGTTGTATAAGCCAGGTTTCTGATTCTTTAATATCCCCAGTCAATCGATTTTTGTATTCAGTCCTGGTCAGCTGGCGGCGCGGCCGGACCGTAGTCCAGCACCTCCAGCCCCTGCGTCCCTGGCTGGGAGGGACCGACGATACCTTTATCCTGCATAGTCTCGATCAGGCGCGCCGAACGCGTGTAGCCGATGCGCAGTCGACGTTGCAGCATCGAGATCGAGGCTCGTCCTTGGCGCCGCACCAGGTCGACCGCTTCATCGAAGAGCGGGTCTAGATCCTCTTCCGCTTCCTCAAAGAGCGGGATCTGCTTGAGCGGCACCCCGGCCGGCAAGCTATCCACTACCCCTCCGGTCGCCATGGAAGCTGCTTCCAGGTTTCCGGCCTGTCCGCGCCAGTAGGTTACCAGGCGCTGGATCTCTGGATCGGAGACGAAAGTCCCCTGCAAGCGTACTGGTGCAGCGGCGTCTGGAGCCTGGAAGAGCATGTCGCCCTGACCTAGCAGGCGCTCTGCACCGGGTTGGTCCAGGATCACGCGGCTGTCGACTCCGGATGCCACGGCGAAGGCGACTCGCGCCGGGAAGTTGGCTTTGATCAGACCGGTGACCACGTCCACCGAAGGACGTTGGGTGGAGATCACCAGGTGGATGCCGGTGGCGCGCGCCAGTTGGGCTAAGCGGGTGATGGTGCGCTCGGTTTCGTCCGGGGCAAGCATCATTAAATCGGCCAGTTCGTCAATTACCACCACCAGGTATGGCAGTTTTTTCTCTCCGATCGCCTTCAGCTTGGCATTGTAGTCGTTGATATTGCGTGCACCTGCTTGAGCTAATTTTTGGTAGCGTTGATCCATCTCGCGCGCCACCCATTGCAGGGCGCCAACCACGCGCTCCAGGTCAACCACCACCGGGGCCAGCAGGTGGGGGATGCCGTTATAACCGGTCAATTCCACCCTTTTCGGGTCGACCATCAGCAAGCGCAGGTCATCAGGCGTGTTGTTGAGTAGCAAGCAGCTGATGATGGCGTTGACGGCCACGGATTTACCGGAGCCAGTTGCCCCGGCGATCAACAGGTGGGGCAATGCCGACAGGTCGGCCGCGGCCGGGTTCCCAGCTACATTTTGACCCAGGGCAAAGCCCAACTTCGAATCCAGGCGTTGAAATGCCTCGCTCTCGATCACATCACGTAGCGCGACCAGTGAGATCGATTCGTTCGGCACCTCTATCCCGACGAACCCCTTGTTGGGCACCGGCGCTTGAATGCGGATGCGTTTGGCAGACAACGTCAGCGCCAGGTCGTCGGCCAACGCGGCTATCTTGCTCACCCGCACCCGCGTTTGCCCGCTGCGCGATTCGATGAAACCCGGTTCAACACCGAATTGAGTGATGGTCGGTCCGCGGTTGATTTCAACTACCTTGGCCGGCGCGCCGAACGAGGCCAGTGTCTCCTCGATCAAATGGGCGCGTTGGCGATCGAATTCGTCATCAATGGATATCTCCCCTCCGGCCTCAAGGATCTGGTCGATAGCGGGCAGTGTCCACTCCCGGACCTCACCTAGCGCATCTGGGGAAGCGATGCCCATCGACGGGGCGCCGGTCCCGCTCGCGACAGGCGCGGGCTCTTGACCTGACGGTGGACCTCCATTTAAGGGGATTCGTGCCTGGGTGTGTGGTGTGCCACGGATTTTTTCCGAGAGGTCTTGAGACCATTTTCCCAGAACCCCCTGGATCCTGGAGACCGGGGGGCCTAACCAGATGAACAGCTCTGGAACGGACCTATCCAAGGAGAG
>JBFFIU010000118.1:0-10359 GCA_041556275.1 Anaerolineales bacterium
CAGACATGGGGATGCTCCTTTGTTCGATTAGCGGACGGCTTGTGCATATTCATCTTTCAGTTCCCTTTACTGGTAGACCAACTGCGATCAGGATGGGCACCAGCAGCGCAGCGCCTATTACGTGCATGCTGGCCAGGACGACTGGGGTCGATACGGGCACCGGGGGCCTTGGCATCCTAAATGGCAGAAAAAGCGAAATGACGAGCACGACAAGGGAGATGCCAAGGTAGACTGGAGCGGGCCGGCGGGAAAGGTTGGCCACGACCAGGAATACCACTCCCGCGCCCAATGAGAAGATAAAACTGAATA
This sequence comes from Anaerolineales bacterium, assembly GCA_041556275.1. Lineage (GTDB taxonomy): Bacteria > Chloroflexota > Anaerolineae > Anaerolineales > UBA4823 > PFL25. The sequence goes on from JBFFIU010000118.1 coordinate 310, forward strand.
GGATCACATCAGTCACCGGGATGAGACTCAATTCCGGCGGTGGGAACTGTTCCGGGGCGACCATTGGAACCCCGAGCAGCCCGGTGACCAGCAGGTAGAAGATGACATTGGCCGCGGCGGCGGATATGAACCCAACCAGGATGGCCAGCAGCTGCCTGGGCAGGGAGGCGGGCTGGCGACCGGCTAAGGGCATATTGTTTATGACTGATGAGCTCATCGTTTAATAGTTCTGTGTATTCGAGGGTCTCTAAATAATAGAGATCACGGAACTCGTGGCTTTCTTACCTCCGGAAGTGGGCTATCCATTCCAAGAACAGATTTTCAAATCGCAAAGATCGATCCATTTTAATTCGCGTTTATGCCTTTTCTAGCGGTAAAACACGCGAACCACGCAAGCATCTCAACGCCATATCGCCGAAAGCAAGAGCGGCTAAAGCTGGTGCAAGAAAGATCGACTGACCCCAGATCCACAAGCCGAAATCAATTACAAGGTACAGCATCAGTATGACCGAGAAGTAACGCGGCAGTACCTGGCTGAGAAACAGGTCAATCCCGAGCGCCAATAAAGCCAGACCGCCAAGCAGAGAACTGATCGAGAATACGCTGAAAGCAGTACTGCGCATGTTGGCCTCCCCATAAGGCAGGTGTGAGTAGAGCCAGAATTCTGCGGCTGTGCCAAGAGCCATGCCTATCCAGGCGATAATCGCAAGATACAGCGCGGCGCGCCCAACCTTACGCAATGCGCGGCTGTTTTGAAAGTGGAATCCAAGCAAAGCACAGGTTTGGAGGGCGATGAAGAAGCCCATGGCGCGGTTGAAGGTTTCATATACACGATATTCAACCGTCCCCGGAAACCCGAATGTATCGCCTACAAGCGCGATCGTTATGATCGCTGAGATCCCTCCAGAAATCCCTACAGCACTGAGGGCAATGACACGATTACGGGAATTTACCATTGGACTATTTCAACCCAAGGGGGCCTGCTCCAGCTGTCGCAATTTGACTTCAATCCTCCAAACCTAATGTCTCTTGCCGTTCTTTTAATGATGATTGAAGGAGATCCCGCAGCGCTGGTTGAGAAACCTCTTGGTCCTCGCGGACTTTGACGTGCCGCAGGTTCTTACCCGTGCCTTCCAATAAACCTTCCGGATCGGAAAGCGCGGCACCGTAAAAAAACCGAGATTTACGTGCTCCTTAAAAGCGCCGATGTAGTAGAAGTGCTCTGACATCTTCTTGGGACCGACGCCATAACCGATGATCTTTTGATTCGGCCAGGGCACCTCGACCAGGTCCGGGTAAACCTCGACGATCAATTCCCGCAATCGCCCGGCGATCTGATGCACCTGAACGCTTGAGCCGGATAAAGCTTCATCAAATGAGCCGTGGGTATCAACGGTCTTCATTATGCCCTCTGCGATATGAAATGGAGATCAGCTAATAATTAACGTGAGCGGCAGGTAGATCGAGGACGTCTAATCCGCTTCCAGCACAAGCTTCAGGTTATCGAAATCGGTATTCACCTGCTTTTCAGCCTGTTTGCCAATCAGCCCCTCAGCCATCTTAAAGAAGCCAGCCAGCTCAGCCTCAAGATTTATGGTCAGCTGGGTGCCGTTATCCTTAGCAACCAGTTTTTGCGATATCTCAACCGGAATTGACCCCTCGACTGATTTAAATGTGTACTGGTTGGGCGGGTCCCAGACTGTGACCTGGTTTGTGCTATCTATTTTGCGTCCCAAAAACTTGCCTACCGTGCGCAGGGTTGAACCCACACCGACCGGACCATCTGAGGTCCATTCGGCAGACACGGCAGTGGTGCGCCATTCGCTATCGTTGTCAGGGTTGGTGATATAGTCGAAGACTTCCTGCGGTTGGCGGTTGATAAATATGGTTTTTTCGTAGGTAAACATGGTTTGTACTCCTATTGGCTACTTGATAAGGGAAATTGAAATATTTGTTTGAGAAGTTAGCTAGTTGAGGATTATTGGCTTATCACTTTTGCTCCCTTCTGCGCCTGGTTAATTGCGACGACTCCTGTTTTAGCGGGTCAAAGGTCATGCTCAGCTGCGGTGAGAGATGAGATCAGCATGGCTGCGCACGGCGCAAGCAACCAACACACTGATTCTGGTTGCATGCGATTGAGCAGCTAATCCGGGACAACCTTTATCACGCGCACGCCCGTTTCTTCGCGCCTGCCCTTCAACTCGATCTGCTGCCGTTCCAGGTCTCCAAAGTATTGGCCGGCTGCAGCCATTGCTGCATCACTGATCAGAATCTCTCCCGGGCGAGCCTGGGAAGCCAAGCGGGCGGTGATATTGACGTTGTCACCCAGGGCTGTGAAATCTGTGGGGCCCTCTTCTCCACCTCCCACCACGCCAACATAGGCAATGCCGGTATGAACTCCAACGCCGACGGGTATCCAAGGACCTTTGCGGTCTCGGTGACCAGTTTTGCGGAGCAAGTTTTGAGCAGCCTGGATCGCCTTGCGCGAGTGCTCCTGCCCCGCCATGCCCGGAAGATATAGTCCGATCACTTCATCTCCTACCAGCCGGTCGACCATGGCATCTGTCCTCACCAGGACGTCAGTCGCTACGGCATAGAAGCGGTTGATCAACTGGCTGAATTCAAGTGGGCTCATCGTCTCAGCTAACGTTGTGGAGCCGCGCACATCCGCAAAGAGCATGGTCAGGATGACCTCTGCACCGCCTGGATTCTCAAATTGCGAGCAAGGTTCACAGTAGCGGGGATTGTACCTGGACTGGTCCCTGCCCAGCACATGCATGAGCGTTCCGCCAACGCCCTTGAACGGCGCGTTGCACACCTTGCAGCGCGGGCTGGAAGGGATCATTCCCAGGATGTGACGAAAACGGCGGATTTCAGAATCGCCCTCGGTCAGCATACGGTACCATTTTTCGTTGATTTTATATTCGCCTGCCATTGTTTATCTCCGCTTATTAAAACCTACAAACAGATGACTGATTATCATAACGACAGCAACACCCTGTTAACCCACAAAACGGAATGACCCCTCATCCTGATTTATCCTGCGTGATTTCTTCGGAGATCAATCGCACCAGGGTATCGTATTGCTGCTTTACCTTGAACTGCCTGTTCATCACATTCGTAACCAGGCGCCTCAGCCAGCGCGGCAGCGACATTGTTAGTTTGAAGTTTTCGTTTAGCAGAGTCCCTTCCGGCACAGGAAGGAGTTGGTGAGAGCGCAGTCCCATCGGGTATTCGGCGGTGTAATACTCGAAGGGCTGCCAATCCACTATCTTTTCCAGAACGACATTCTTGCCGTGGGCACAGTGGTTGCTTGCCCCGGCTCCAATGCGACCCCCAGGTCGCATCACCGGGCGGATGTCATCATACATCTCCCACTGCAGGCGTTTTTGAATATCGTTAAGCCAGTCCCAGACGATGACCGGTGAGGCAGGAATGGTACGCGTGGTGATCGCATCCGCCTCTTCTGGCGAAACGAACACACGCCGGGCGTCGATCAATTCCTGGTAGCGCGCATGCAGGTCAAGGCTGTAGGTTTTGACTTCACCCAGATGCTCGTAAGCCTCGATCCCTTCATGCAGGTTTTCCAGTTCCAGGTTCATCTGGCTCAGCCCTGCGTCAGTGAACAGCGCATACGCTTTCCAGCCCGTGGCCTCGCTGACATGGTTCTTGAGCAGCCGGTGGGCCAGGTTTACATCAGAGCCGACGAGTTCCGTTATTCCAGACACGTTTTGCTGGAGGTATTCGCCAAAGTGCAGAATGAATTTTAAGTCGAGATCCGGGATTGACTTACAGGCTCTGCATTCGCAGGTCGTCCGACGCAGGATGCTTGCCACCCGATCGCGGAAAGATAGGTAGGTTGACTCAAACAGGTCCAACAGCAACCCGTCGCGGGGGATCTTCGACTGGGGGGCATGGGCAAACACCGCGTCGCCTTCGAGTTTGACGATGGTGAGCAGCGGTTTGAATCCCTCAACGATCTGCTCCAGCAGTTCAGTCAAGACATCCTGGGCATGGGTCAATTCCACGCCAGCCAGATATGAGGTGTAGCCGGTTATATCGGCCAGGATAAGATAGCCGTGTCGAGTGTCTTGGTTCATGTTAGTTTGATGTTAATTGTTTTACTGGTTTGGTCTCGATATCCACCAATAACCTCAACGGTGCAAATGGGATCATCATCTTATTCCAATCATCTCGCAGGTATCGGAGAAAACATGAGGTAATCTCAGCCGGTTTCGGCGCGAGTGAACCCGGCGATATGTCGAGGTTTTATTTTGCGGGGGATGCCCGAATCCACGGCCGGTTGATCCGCATCGAGCAGGGCTGTGCTGGGCGTCCCGTAGATCTCGATGTGTTTGGGCTCGATGAAATCAGCCCGTTCGACCCACTCGCCCATATCTTCACCGAGAACCTGCTCGACCATCTGCATGTGAAAATCCATTGAATCGGCATCTGGGTGGATCTGGATGCTTGTAACCTCGCTTCCGTCCTCGTTGAGAAAGATGTGGGCCGCGATCAGTTGAGGCTCTTTTTCCTTGATAATTTCTAAAAACTCCCTGGTAAAGCGTTTATAGTCATCGAGTCTGCCTTCCTTGACCCTCCAGGTGCTGATATAAATCAACGGCTCCGACATGTCTCACTCCTTTCTTGAGTGCTTAACAGGGAAAGGGGGGATAATAGCGTAATCCCGGTCCCAGATACTCCCTAATGTTTATTCACTTATTATGTTGCGAGAGTTTTTAGGATGAAATCTGGTATGAGGATCTCATCAATATCAGCGCACAAAATAAGACTTATAGGATATCATAACTCTCGATTTCTGTGAAAGTGATAATCAAAACGGAGGCGACCCTTGACACAATCGGTTTTCTAATGGATATCGTTAGGGACTCTTGAGCAGAAATAAACTCGTTTTATGGTGATCGGAATCTAAGGGGTTGTGGTGGAAGAAAAAACGAAATCCCGGATGTCTTTCAGCGCATCCTGGCGAAAGATGCTGTTCCCTTCTCCTGTGGGCGATTCCAGAGCATGGCCAGAACCCGGGTAAATCTTAACTCGAATGTTCGGCTTGCCGAGAGATTCTAATATCCTGGCGCTTTCGCTCGAGGGCACGTTTGTATCATTCTCTCCATAAAGCACCAGCGCATCTAGCGTCAGTTTACTCCAATACGGGAGTGGATCAAAGTTCCCGATCGCATCCCAGAATGCTGGCTGGGCGATATTTCTGACCATCCAGGAGGATGGGTAGGCGAGCAGATTCGACAAACCCGGTAGAATGCCTAGCTCCCGAAGATTATGCGTCTCCTCGTACACCAGCAGATCGTGCATTGGAACCGAACCGCCGACCACATTCACCAGGAAAGCGATATCCTGTGATCTATCCGCGGCGAGATGCGCGATGTGTCCGCCCTGGCTCATCCCGATCACCCCTATCTCCGAGATGGCGACCTGCTCCTGGTCCTTCAGGAAAAACACCGCTGCAAGGGTATCTGTGGCCAGGTCATCAAAGCTTGCCGTACGCCAATCACCCTCGGACTGGACCGATCCTCGTTTGTCGGGCTGCAGTACCACGATGCCGTTCTCTTGCAGGTACTGGATCAGGGTAAGATACCAACGATTATTCCTGACACTCGTGCCAGAGCCCTGGATCATTACGATAGCAGGAAATGGTCCGTCACCCTCGGGGACAAACAGCATACCTGCCAGCCTGAGGCCCTGCTCCGCGTTCTCAAAACTGACCTCTCGATAGTCGGTATCGTCCAGCTCAACACCCTGGAGGCGCCTGCGATCATCCGATTTGGTCAGTTGGGTGACCAGGACTGGGATTATGAGCATGGCCAGAAATCCTGCCACCAGCGCCCCCAGGAGCTTCTTGATCACCTTAATTTTCCATCTACTTCACTTGAATTCATATCCCAGTGATGCACGCCGTCTCATCCAGCATTCTACTACAACACAACATCCCCAAGGTAGCCCACATAAGACGACGCTCCAGCCGAAAATGTCGTACCAGCTGGCTACAGAGTTACTATCTGGCTGCCGTTTCTAACGGTCCCTGATTTCGGCGAGCACGATGACGGTGAGTTCAGCCTCACCAGCCCGTCCGGTGATCTCCCAGCACCCTTCAGATGGAAACACGATGGCGGTTGATTGAAAGCCGGTATCCCCGTAGCCATCCGGAATTATCGCTTCGATCGCAGGGCCATCCCCTGAACGATTGCGTCCGGTGATCTCCAATTGGCCGACGATGCCATCGCCGCGCCACCACGGGAATTTCATCGCCAGGGAACCATCCTCGCGAATCTCTCCCGGACCACCCGGCTCAAATATTATCCTCCCCTCAGGCCAGAGGGCAACAAATAGCTCTCCATTGCCATGATGCAGATCCGACTGGCTTTCGCCCTGGGGAGTAGCGCCATTGGGAACCGTGGCAGGACAGGTATTATCTTCAGCGCCAGCACATGCTGATAGGGTGATAATTATTGGCAGGATTGAGAATAAATTCTTTACGAGGAATCTTGAAAGGAACAAGTACATACTCCGCACGGTTCTGATCAAGAAAGATTAATTGGCAAGATTTGAGGACATGGCCGACACCACATGGGCCGCGTCAGCACCGACACCCGAAAGAAGTCCAGATTTAATGGTGTGCAAGAAAGGCAGTCCAACGAAGTAGAGCCCCGGATACTCAGTGACGCCGCGCTTTTGCAACGGAAATCCATCTTCGTCAACTACAGGCAGCTTTACCATGCTGAAGTCAAACTTGAAACCCGTGGCCCAGATTACACTGGTGATGCCTGCGGACTCTAGATCCAATTCCGGGATCAACTCTGCCTCGAAGCCATCCCTCAATTCAGTCAGGGTTTCTTCAGGCACATCTAGCCCACTTTGCACGATGTAGTCATCAATTGCCTTTACAATATCTGCTTCCAGCTTATCCGCATTGGCCAGACTTTCATACAAGTCCGGGGTCAAAAGGATCCGATCTTCTTCCACGCTTTTTATATGACCCAACAAGACTACTCCATCCCTGGCAAATTGATGCAAATTAATCGTGTGGCCGCCATCTTTGCCAGTGCCATGCGCGCTGCCCTGGAATTTAGCTTTGGGTGAAGGAAGTTGATCTACGGTCCGATCAACGAAACCGATTTCTTCTAACCAGCGCGTGATGTCTTTGCCACGGTAGCGGCGCGGCATCCGGCCTGCGCTGCCCACAGAGAGGTACACCTTGCGCCCCCCCTGATAGAGTTCTTCGGCGATCTGGCAGCCGGATTGAGCTGACCCAACGACAAGAGTCGCACCAGCGGGTAGTGCCTCCAGATTAGTGTATTGGTGGGAATGAATTTGATGAACCTTCCCTGACAGGTTGGCGCTGAATGGTGGAATCTTAGGTTGCTGGTTAAAACCAGTTGCAATCACCACATTAGCAGATTCGAATTCTCCCTTGTCAGTGCTCACCAGATAACCAGCCCCCATCGCTTCGACCGATGTCACCCGGACGCCGAATTTAACCGGCATCCTGAATTGCTTGACGTACCCTTCAAAGTAAGTGACGACCTCATCTCGAGGCATGAAGCCATCCGAGTCATCGCCCTGGTACTCTGCCCCCGGAAGTTGCACTGTCCAGTTGGGCGTGATCAGCGTAAATGAGTCCCATCGTTTACGCCAGGGCTGCGCGACCTGGTCCGCCTGTTCCAATATAATGTGTTCGCGACCTCCCTGCATGAGGTAGTAGCTGGTTGCGAGCCCTGCCTGGCCTGCACCAACAATAATGGTATCTACTTGCTCAGCCATAAGAATTTTCTCCTTTGGAAGTGAAATCCGCTCAACAATTTCAAGATATGCTCCTGCATACCTGAACGCTTGAGACATTCGCACATATCTACGGGTTGCTAAACGAAACCCTCAATGTGCATTTTCTCTTCTGTTCGATTAACTATTTGAAAGATGGAACTGAATTGATGAAGCCTGTTGTGTGAATCCGATCAACCCCGAAATTCTTGTGAAATCGAACTATAGGATATTATAACTTGTGGTTTCTAATAGCGAGATAATTGTAATCAGATTATTAACAACGATATCCACAGCTTGAATGAATAAGGTACATATTCTTGTTAGCTAAGCATGATCAAAATACGACCTTATTGACTAGGTCAACAGCAGAATCATCTCTTCCCCCTGGCAAATTCCGCTATCTACATTCCCCCAATCATAATTTTGGCCTATTTTTCTATAGCGGTGGTTAGTAAACAAATGGGATCAATCGATAGCTTCGTTTCCTATATTGATCATATCCCGCCAATTTTACGACCAACAATTTTTCCTCGTAGTTTAGCTTTAACAAGAGATCAATCAGCAGGATCAGCCATATGCTGAATCGAAGGGGATCGAATGAATTTATTACAAGAGGTATGGTTGCCAGCAACAGAGCCAGGTACATTGGGTGACGAATCTTGCTATAGGGTCCGGAGGTTACCAGCTGGCTGCGAGCAAGTGGGTCGGGTGCAATATTAAAGTTGCCAATTCGCATGGCCAGGATGGCCCAAACACCCAATCCCAAGCCCAGCAACAAAAGAACCAGCAGAGCTGGATTTGAAGGGATGAGCGGGCCGGATAAGGCGATCAGTCCCAAACACACAAATTGAACAGCCACAAACAATATGGATTTAATGATATTTGAATTCTGCATCACAATAAGCCAAATGGAATAGGACGTAGGTTAATCGAATCCTAACGTCCTATTCCATTTATACGGATTATTTTTCACCTCGGATTTCCGGCCCTCTAAATGGATTCCGGAAAAGCGGGGCGAATACACAAACGTCAAATAGTCCGGCCAGCAATGGGACAAGACCGACCACAGCAACGATGATACCAACGGTCCCGGTCAGGCCCAATAATCCCCAGGCGATCAAAGCAGCACCTGCTACAATGCGGGTAATGCGACCAGCGGTTGAAGCCATAAATTTAACAAACGGGTTCATGACAATATCTCCTTAATTCTAATGAAGTGTATATATTATATACAAAGGTGCAGGCTTTGTCTGTGACAATGTCACAAAGTCAGATAAGTGTTTAAACCCTCAAAATCAAGGATTTGGATTTCCCCCCGCGAGAGACGAACCAGCTCTCGATTAGAAAAATCTTCAAGGAGGCGGCTGATCACTTCTCGCGAGCTGCCGATCTCGTTTGCAATTTCTTGATGGGTGATCAGGATCGGATTCTGAAGTTTAGATCGATTCAATAGAAATGAGGCGACACGCCGATCCATGCGTTGGAAGGCCACCTCATCAACGATTTCCATGACACTAGCCAGGCGATCTGAAACTAAACTGAAGACAAAATCGCGCCACGGGTCGTATTGCTTAACCCAATTACTGAACACTTCTGCAGGGATCATCACCGCTTCAGCATCTTGTTCCACCTGGGCGATGGCGGGAAAGCCTTGCTGGTTGAGGATTGCATTTGCTGTAATTACACAGGATTCGCCTTCTCCAAATCGATAGAGGGTGATCTCGCGTCCCGTCTCTCCGAGTTTATAAACTCGAACGACTCCGGACATCATCAGTGCGATTCCGTCAACCTGATCACCCTCAACAAAAATATCTCTACCCGAAGGTATTTTGGCAAAATAGGCATTGTCTTTAAAATCTCTAATTAACTGGGGAGACGCACTTTGCAAGAAGGGTAGGGCCAGGGAGATGCGTTCAAAATGATTTTCGTCTAACATAGAAATCTCTGCATTGTATTAATCGTGAATAGTTAGAATTTTATCCGAAGATCAGGCTTCTATCCACCAGACATAATGAATATTAATTATGAGAAGGATAATTCTGTCTTTTTAAAAATCTTCGTTAGATATTGACCCTGTTCTTCAGAGAGCGTTCTCTTCAGTTCTTACCTTCGGCAGAGCGGTTACCTGCGAACGTACCCGGATCAGCTTCTGTCCATCCTCTTGGAACCAACCAATGCAGCCCGAATGTATCGCTGATGAAAGGGATAAGGTTGGATGCATCTGCGACTGCATGGGGAGTTGGCTCACGATCTATA
>JBFFIU010000119.1:0-10301 GCA_041556275.1 Anaerolineales bacterium
CTCCACATCAGCAACGCCGTCTGTGAAACCAAACATGGTGAACCCATGTGCAAACACCAGACCTGGGAATGGTGCGGTGGTCCATGTTCCGCATGTATCCGTCACTGGAATGTAAAAAACCGTCTCTATGCTATTGATATCGACGGATAGTTTTTCAAATTGACATGGACCTCTATTCCCTGGATCTGAAGGGACCATGCTGCTGGCAGAGGTAACGAATACCTCATATAATAGAAAGATCAAAACCAAAGGAATACTTAAATACCGGTAATGGGTAATTTGATTTCCGTTCATCCCTGTACCCTCCAGTATCTCAATTCTGAATCGAATTATATCATTTCGCTTTTAAATTCCGTCACCCCATCCGAGAATAAGCGAACCAGAATATCCTCACTGCCATACCATTTCTTGTTGAAGATCGTGGCATGACTAACTCCCTCCAATACGATTTCCTGTGAACCTTCAAGGATAGACGATGAGATTGGGATCAACCCATCTCCCCAAACGTTACCTTTACCACTAATCTTCTTGTAATTATGATAAACCCAACGTTCCCTGCGAGTTCCAAAGGGATTTCCATAAAGGAATTTCCCGACCACAGAAGTATATTCGACTTGTGGAGCATAAGTCGCGCCAGGATATCGTTTCTCAATCCAGCGCGACATCATTCCTCCTCTGGTCACCCCACTACAATTATTGTGGGGGCTTCCCAATGTGATTAATTGATTCACACCCTGCCGCCCTAAAAGTTTTACACCTGGAAATGGATTGGAACTTAAATATAATCGTGCTAATACTCCACCTGCGCTATGACCAACCAATGTAACTTTCCCATTTGAAGATTTAAGTGCTGCTGCCCGAACACTTTTATCAAGTTTACGCAACAGGTAAATCCAACCAAGGATGGTGATGCTAGGCAACCAGTCATAACCTTTTGTATTGACGATCAGGACCGGTTGACCTGTAATTGAAGACAGATAGTTACGCATAGATGAATATAATCCAGCATAGCTAAGAAACCCTCCAAAGATCACAATCGGGCTGGTCGTATGAATTGCCATGATCAATTAAATTTCCGAAAACAGTAAATTATTCCATCTGGTTGAGAACAAGTTCTTTGATCGCTTGAATCGCCAAAGGATGATCGTTCCAGGCTCCCATATTTATCACCGGAAATCCTTCTGGTATTTGTGCTTCATGGATAAGCTCTGGGACATCATATTGGCTGTGAATCGAATCTGCACTGATCGCCGCTGAGAAAAAAAATATTTTTTCGACACCCTTATTGAGCAATTCTTCAACTTTTTCAGCTGGCTTGGGTTCCTTAAACTCCATCCATGCCAGACCGAGGTTTTCTGGATCAAATCCATCCGCCGTTAATAAATCCAACACATATTCTCGAAATAGAATCTCTTGCTCAGTTTCGGTAGGAAACTCAACATCCCACTCATCTGGTTGGCCATGACCAACAAGGATCACCCCTACCTTTGACTTGTCCGTTTCTCCAATAGCTGCATTGGTTTTTTCAAGAAACATGCGGTGAAGCGTTTCAGAATTCCATAGAGGACCGGTTAATTTGAGTGAGGCGCCGTAATCTTCGGCGTTTACAGAATTAATCAGATCTTCTCCTTCCGCAGTGTGGTTCGAGATTGTTACGAAAACTTCAGCAGCAACGATCTCACTTGCACCATCGTTCAGCGCCCTAATCACGGCGGCATCCGGCCGTGGTTCGTCATCCAAAAAAGATAAATATACTTTTAAATCATCATATCCGTCTTCAATAAAAGCCTGCTCAAGAGCCTTTGCCATTTGTATATGCATTTGTCTATGGTGACTCTGCCCAACTTTAAGATACGCATTGCGTAGTTGATAAATAAATAATGGTCGGGCAAATACGGGAACAAATGGGATCCCTTGTTCATCAAATTCTCGGAACTGGTTCAACCAACCAATCGGATCATAGGTTTCAGGCTCTCCATGAGTGAAGTAAATCACAGCAGTTTGGCCATTCCCGGGGTCGTTTTTCTCCCGGGTGAGCTGGGGCACTTCTCTCGTGTCTTCCCTGGCTAAAACATTGGAAGTCATCAGATAATATCCCAGGCCGAATGAAGTGATAGCGATTAAACTGGCAAGAATCAATTCTCTGCCCCGGAACCTGGACAATAAAATGATCAGCACAAACAATAATAATAGTGTGACCAGCAGGTATAGACTCATCCGAACAGGATGAACGGTCATAAAAAGAACAAGAAATAAGCCAACTGAAAAAGCCAGACCGAAAATTAAAAACCATCGAATTATGCGCATGAATGCTCTCCTGGAATTAGATAAATGATTCGGTTCACTCAATTTATCAGTCATGGATGATCACTTTCCCACGGAAACCATCCACCGTTACCACTCTACTGTCTAATAATTTACAAGCGCCAGTCACAGATACCACTGCAGGGATCCCATATTCGCGCGCCACAATAGAACTATGTGACAACATGCCGCCTGATTCAGCAACGACTGCTCCTGCCTTGGTGAACATTGGTGTCCAACCGACATCAGAATACGGCACTACCAGCACATCACCAGAGTCAATTCTCTGACCGTCTTCGATGCCTCGGATAATCCTTGCAGGACCTCGATAGTAACCCCTGGAGGTTGGTGTTCCCACCAGGATGTTGCCAGAGGGTTCTTCAAGGGGCAGGGGTTGATCGCCGTAAATGGTTGTTGGTGGGATTATGTCTCTAAAATCATCCATTTCTTTTTTGCGTTCTTCGATAACTTCAACATAGCTAGTTTGCCCATCCGTGCCCACCACACTATGCCGCACTTCTTCGAAAGATAAATAGAAGATATCGTCTGGGGTGTACAGCAAACCTCGTTTCCTGAAGTGTTCCCCTAAAGATAAGAAAAACTTCCTGAATAGACCATATCCAAAGGTGTATAGAGATCCGATTTGCTCTCGATAGAGAAAATATCTACGCGCCCTGTGATAGATTGGGGATAACCATAATTTATCAAGTAGTGGTGGGTGTAAATCTTCGAAACGGGTTTTCTTGATACCCTTTTGTTCAGTCCTGGATTCGGTTGTAATCATACCGAGGATCACATCCGGATTTTCGCGCCAGGGCACATAAGAAAAATCGTTGCCACTATCGCTCAAATGACCGAACTGCGAGATAAATAGCTGCACTTCTCGCTGAATATCTTCGCAGTCGGGTATTTGCATAAATTCTTCATAGCTGCATTCCCCGATTAATGATTGCTGCTCTGGTCTCAGTTCTTGATACATTTCCGCTAACTGATCTAGGTGGTAATTTGGATCAACTTCTCTCCATTGCTTAAAATCATGGGTCAGATCGAAAGAGGCGTAATCGACACCCAATTTCTCGAGACGGTTTTTTAGCATGCCGTTATAAAGCTGCATCAACAAAGGTGTAACAATGTTGAAATATGCGCTTTCTTGGGTCAGAGTGTATAGCTGGTCAATTTGTTCGAGCAGTTGATCCTCTTCCATCTGATCAGCCTGGTCCACTGGAACGGCGAGGTAAGCTGATTTCATTTTGGCTAGAAACTGCTCGATCTCTCGCGACTTTCGCAGCATGTCAAGCGCGAATAGGAGCATGTGCGGCAGCAAACGATAAGTCTTGGTTGATGGTTTGAATCTTGGTCTTTCGGAACCCCCGGCTTCCACACCAATCATCAACTCAAGCGTTTCACGCGGCATGCCGACCAACTCTAATATTTGACCGATCGCACCCATATTAAAATACGCCCGGTAATAAAATGATTTCGCCAGGCTCAGCGGATCGATATCATTGGACCCGATCAATTCCGTAAACAATCTCACCCAGGCACCATTGACCAGAGGGACATTGACAGACCAGATCAATGGCTTGATCATCCCGGGTAAGACCTCTTTTGCTATTTTGTTTGAATAAAGGTCGATTCCTTCCAGCGAGCTGATCTCGCGTAATTGCAGCCAATAGATGATTTTTCCATCGTAAACCCATTCTAAATCGACTGGCCTGCCGAAAGAATTGGCAATTGATTTGGTTTGTTCAACAACTTGGGCGATCAGATCTTGATCAATGGTTGTGTTTTCGGGGGTCGAAATCCATTCGCCCCATTTATGGATCCAGCGATCTGGGGTTGCACCATCCTGTACGATTGCTGTCCCACTGCCCTGAATAGCCTCAACAATGATCTCATCTAAACCAGTGATCGGATTTTTACTGAAGGAAACACCAGAGATTATAGGCGTCACCATTTCTTGTAAAACAACTGCCATCAACAGCTCCGGTTCTTTGGCTTGAGTTTTCTCTAAATAGGCATTCACCTCTGGAGATTGGGCTGTTTCCCAGATTTCCTTCATCGCATTTATGGTATCTTCTACCCCCTGGATATTTAGGAAACTCTTGAATTGTCCGGCAAAGGAATGATTTAGATTGTCCTCGATATTTCCCGAAGATCGGACCGCATATGCCTTTTTTAAGTCGATTTTCTTTGTCAGTTCCTGTTCAATTTCGTACAGAACAAGAAAATCATCTTTTACAAAACGCGAATACGCTTCCCAAGTGCAGACGCGTGTCATAGGTACTTGATAGCCGCGATCCATCAGGTCGCGCAAGTATTGTGCTTTACTGCCAACTGAAACCGGAAGATGGTTTTGCGTTAGGTTGAGAACATACTCTCTCGGCATGATTTTGAAACCATTCTTATCGGTTTATTCGGGACGAATTGAGAATTTAAAATACGAAGCCATCTTCACCATTCCCCGCCCCATTGGGGTTGATAATAAAACGCTTTCACCGTATTCGTGCAGTTTTCCTTCTTTCCAATAGTGAATCGCCATCTTTGCTTCCGGAATCATGGCCAAGATAAAAAGGATGTTCAGCGCTACAGCGTAGATCACATACACCCAATCTTGTGTTCGGAACCACATCCAGGGGATCAGAAGCCATAACCAGGATAAAGAAGCCACTACCAGATTGCGCACCAACATACCGAACAGGGTCCCGGAAATGGGCAATACAATCACGGCCAACCAGTCAACCACGAGCAAACTTCCCATTGCAGCTGAAAATCCTACCCCTCCATGGAAGCGATAATAAATTGGCCAATTGTGGCCAGCCATGCCAGCAAGCCCTGCCAGGAGTGTGTAATACGGCAGATTAGGAAATATCAATTTACAGGCTAAAGAAGGTATTGCGACTTTCAAAATGTCGAGCAATCCCACTAACATACCTCCTTGAGCTCCTAACTCTATTGAAGCTGCGTTGGCTCCAATAGAGGTGACCTGCATTTTTTCGCCTGTACCCGGGACGGGCACCTCGATTTGGGCGACATCTTTTCCAGAAGAAAATCTTCTCGTTATCAGCCGGGCAAATGAGATCGCTCCCAGAAGGTAGCTTAGAATCGCGACCAATAAGGCTATCCCTAGGTTATAAGACATAGCCACTCACCCTGATGAAGCATAATCATCCTTTTTTGTAAAATTTGATTTCGCTGGTCCTGGCTGACCATCCTTGCCGTCAATCAAAATAGACTTGACGTAATATCTGCCAGTCTAATATGGATGACACTGAGTCATCACGGCAAAATCACCACACCCGAAACCGTTTATAACTTTTTTATTATATAGCAAATAATCGCATCTGAAAATAAGAGTTAAACCTACTGTAAATCTTGGGGTCAACCATCTCTCTGCAAAAAGGGTATTCTTCAATTTGTTAAGCATTTTGCACTTGTTAAACTTAAACAGATGGAGGTATACTCTTTATATTGGTTGTTCGTGATCCTTTTCACTTGTATCTTGAAGTGAGGTCGCATTGATTTCGACCGATTGGCACAGCAACCAAAAAATGGTGGGGTAATGGCGAGACAACATCTCTACCTGTCAAGCGTGATTATTGGAGGTCGTCGTGGATGTATTAGAGGCAAAGACTCTGCGTAAGGTTTATCAGCTAGGCAACCATTCGGTCAATGCATTAGATGGTGTTGATTTTCTGGTTCAAAAAGGGGAATTTGTGGCTATCATGGGTCCTTCGGGAAGCGGGAAATCCACCCTTCTGCACTTAATTGGCGGTCTGGATCTGCCGACCGAAGGAGAGGTAACCTTAGCTGGGCAAGCCCTTTCTCTGCTCAATGACAAACAAATCACGCTCCTCCGCAGACATCATGTAGGATTTGTTTTCCAATTCTTCAACCTGCTGCCTACGTTAACCACAGAAGAAAATATAACTTTACCCCTGCTCATCGATGGGAAAAATGCACGCCAATACCAAGAGCGTCTGGATACCCTATTAAACCTGGTCGGGTTATCAGAGCGTCGCAAACACAAACCCGATCAATTATCCGGGGGTGAACAGCAGCGGGTTTCACTTGCCCGGGCGTTGATCACCGAACCAGAGATATTGCTCGCAGACGAGCCGACCGGAAATCTCGATTCAAAAACCGGAATTTCAATCATGGAACTGTTGAGGCTTTCAAGAGATGAGCTCGGGCAAACCATCGTGGTAGTCACCCATGACCCCCGCGCAGCTTCTTATGCTGACCGGGTAGTATTCCTGCGTGATGGAAAAATTGCCTCTGAACGAATGATAGACGCTCAGGCTTCACCTCAGGAAAATCTCAAGTTCATCATGGAAGAGATCGAAGGTCTTGAATTTTGATCAATCGAGGAAATTGCACAGCTAACCCTTAATTGGACACAGAGCAGATCTAACAAAAAGCCAAATGCCAGCGTGAAAATATGATCCTGATACTTCGCTTTACCCTTCGGAATATACGAGCCAGACCGACTCGTATGATCTTGAGCACTTTCGGGATCGTTCTTGGGGTGGCGACGATTTTAGCCATCAGCATAACCAATCAAACTGCGCTGGAATCTGTGAAGCGATTGTTCAGTGACACGGCCGGAAAAGCGAACTTGATCGTCACCACTGCTGAAAGCGATGCCAGTGGTTTATCTGAAAATATCCTTAAACAAGTCCAGGATATCCCGGGCATTGCCTTCGCAGTGCCATCTGTGCATATCAATACCCTGCTTGCTGATGAAGCGGGAACATCTGAAATCGGTTTAAGCTTCTTCGGCACGGATATTGGCGGTCTGACCCTATATGGTATTGACCCGATCCTGGATCTAAAAGCGCGGGATTACAAGATCACTGAAGGGAGTTTCCTCTCAGAAGATCCAACTGCCATTGATGTTGTGTTGGTTGAGAATTACGCCGATGACAATGATATTCTTGTTGGAAAATCTATCGAGATCGTTACTGAGAACGGGATCGAAAAATTGCGCGTGATCGGTCTCATGGCTAAAGAGGGTCCTGGGCAGTTAAATAACGGATCATTTGGAATAATCCCGTTAGCTACTTCCCAGAAATATTTTTATCGCTCGAATGAGCTCGACCAGATTGATATCGTCGTCGAGCCGGGCTTCGAAGAACGATCAAACCTCGACCAGATTAAATCACTGGTTCAACAGCGCCTGGGGGAAGAATATTCCGTCATCTATCCCGCCTCCCAAGGCGAACGCATGACGCAGATGCTGGAGAGTTATCAAATTGGCTTGAACTTCTTGAGCGGCACGGCATTGTTCGTGGGTATTTTCCTGATTTACAATGCTTTTTCGATGACAGTCGTCGAACGAACTCGGGAATTCGGTATGTTGCGGACGATTGGAATGACCCGGGCTCAGGTGACTCGCCAGGTCTTGGCAGAAGCGACTTTCCTGGGTTTGCTCGGTTCGTCGCTGGGAGTAGGGCTGGGGATATTGATGGCCCGGGGCTTGACTCGCTTGATGGAGATATTGATCGATCAGAGTCTCTCTGGTGTTCAGGTCCCTCGGGATTCCATCCTGACAGGAATCTTAATCGGTATTTTTGCAGCAATTATCGCCGCCGCCATCCCGGCTCTTCAGGCTGGGCGGATATCCCCACTTGAAGCCTTGCGCATCAGGGGAAATGTGGGTGAAGGATGGTTGATTAAACGCAGTTGGGTTATCGGCAGCCTGTTGTTAGCGCTGTCAATCGTTATTTTGATCCTTAACCCATTTCCAAATGACGTCCAGTTCCGCATGGGCAGCGTGGTCGTGTTTTCACTTTTCATTGGAGGGACTTTGATCATTCCTGCCAGTGTCAATCTTTGGGAACGGACCTTGCGACCGGTGATCCGCATCATGTATGGAACCAGTGGGCGGATTGGCAGCAGTAATATCCAACGTGCAAAATTGCGGACTACCTTTACTGTGGCAGCCTTGATGATCGGTGTCGCCATGATCGTCATTGTTTGGGTGATGACGGGCTCCTTCAAAGGTGATCTCGATGAATGGCTGCAAGGTTATATCGGTGGTGATCTGTACGTCACTTCCTCACTTCCTTTAGGCCGTGATGTGTGGAAGAAATTGGATTCCGTGCCCGGTGTAGCTGGCGCAACACCAGTCCGTTATTTTGAGGTGACCTGGAAGCCCCCTGTGGGAGATGACGAAAATCTGGCTTTCATGGCATTAGATCCTTCCTCTTATAATCAGGTCACCTCATTTGTTTTCAGCGATGTGCTTAAAGATGAAGCTACCGCGCTCCAGGAACTTGGGAGCGGAGATAGTGTATTCATCTCAAGCGTAATTGCTGAAAAATATGATCTAAATCCTGGAGATCAGATTGTATTACTCACAAAAACTGGTGAACGTGGCTTCAGCATTGCTGCCGTCGTTGTCGATTACTATAACCAGGGATTGGTTATCAACGGCAGTTGGGTGGATATGAACCGTTATTTCAGGCTCAGGGATGCCAATGCCTTCCTGGTAAAGGTTGAAGATGGATTTGATTCCCAGCAGGTTCAAGATCTCATTGACAATCGTTATGGAAAAATCGAACGCCTGGTGATCGCCTCCAATCAGTCCTTGCTCAACCGCGTGACCGGTTTACTCAATCAGGCATTCGGCATGTTTGACGTACTGGCATTGATCGCCATGTTTGTAGGCTTTCTGGGTATCACCAACACCCTAACGATGAACGTCATGGAACGCACCCAAGAAATCGGCATGCTGCGCAGCGTGGGCATGACTCAGGCGCAGGTCATCTTAATGGTCTTAGCTGAGTCAGCTCAGATTGGCCTGATTGGCGGAATTTTTGGCATTGTCTTTGGCATTATTCTTTCACGCATCTTCATGCTGGCTATGACCGCCATGTCGGGTTATAAACTTGAATTTATCCTGCCTCCGGATCGAATCATTATTGCGCTTGCCATTGCATTGCTGGTATCTCAGATAGCTGCATTATTCCCAGCAGTGCGAGCAGCCAGGCTCAGGATCTTGGAAGCGATCCAGTATGAATGATACATTCACGTGCGGCGAACTGGTGTATTCTTTGTAAACAACAAAGCTCTGGTCATAAATATGCTTACCGTTTCATCACTTTCAAACAGGGACATCGGTGAACTCCAATGAAAAATTCCTGCGGTTCTATGAATAAAATCAATCAGAGAGATCCGGTTTCTAGTGAATTTCTTCACACTGGCCTGCTCTTATTTCTAGGATGAGTCAGATAATAATATAATTGGGTCAGAAGGAGTGTTTCAAGATGAAAATGGAAATATCTATGTGGGTCAAAATGATAATCCTGCTCAGCGGCTTTGTGCTCACGGCCTGCAGTGGCATCACTCCAACTGAAAGTGAAAACCAGCCCGATGCTACCGAGGTGCCGGTGATCGTTGCTGATAATCGCATCGTTTCTGACGGCATGCTAGTACCGAAGGAATTTGTTGATCTGGCTTTTGCTGCTGGGGGTGAGGTGGCCGAAGTGCTGGTCGAGGAAGGGAGCATCGTTGTCCCTGGAGACGTGATCGCTCGCTTGAGCGGCCGGGAACAACTTGAGTCAAGTGTAGCCGTTGCCGAATTAGAGGTGCAAGCCGCTCAAAACGAACTCTTAAATGCCAAAATTGCGCGAACATCCCTGGATGATGATCTCTTGATGGCCCAGACAGAAACACTCAACGCGATCACCCAATATAAACAAGATGTGCGCACTTTTGAGCGGAGAGTACGCAGTTTGAGCACCAGCGCCGACCAGTTTGACATTGATGAAGCCAAGTCCACTGTTATCCTGGCCGAGGATGCGCTTGATAAAGCTGAAGAGAAATATGAACCTTACGCGGACAAAAACGAGTCAAATCTAATGAGAGCTACCCTGCTTGGTAAACTTGCAGTGGCGCAGCGAAATTATGACGATGCTGTCCGCCGCCTGAATAACCTCCAGGGTGTGACTGGAGACGAATTCGACTTAAATCAGGCGAAAACTGAGCTGCAG
>JBFFIU010000120.1:0-10255 GCA_041556275.1 Anaerolineales bacterium
AGCCGCACGCCAGAGACCAGCAGCGGTAGTTCTACGTTTTCCACCGCACTCAGGACTGGAAGCAGGTTGTAGAACTGGAATACGAAACCCATCCGCCGGGCACGATAAGCAGTGCGTTCGCGATCCGACATTCCCGCGAGGGAAACAGCTTCGATAGAAATCTCACCTTGATCTGCGGTGTCTAGACCCGAAAGACAATTAAGTAGCGTCGTCTTGCCACTACCGGATGGACCCATAATGGCTACCATCTCACCGCGACTGACATTCAAATCCACGCCGCGCAGAGCCGTTACGCTCACAGTGCCAGTATGGTAAACCTTATACACTCCTGTAGCATGGACAATCAAATCATCCTTTGGGTTCGTCCCCGGGGCAGGTTTTTCAGCTGTTTGACTACTACTGGGATCCATTGATATCACTCCTAACCTCAGTCACTCGAGCGACAGCATTTTGCGCCTTCAGTGTACCGAATGGCATTTTTTGTGCAGTGTTTACATTGAACTGATTCGGTGATGGTCAACTAATCCGCCACTTTACTGCGATCTGTTACGCGAGAGTGTATTTTTAGGGGCGCGATCAGATTCTAGCATATGTCTTTCCGAAGACATGCATAAAATCTGGTGATAAACCGGAAACACTTGCGCGTGCCAGAATATTCAGATACTCTTTTTTTGTTATTGGGCAAAGAACGTGAATCTTAGCTACTTATCAAAGATCGATTTTCTGCAGGCTTTAGAGACACAAAAGACACTATCAGTCCCCACAAGTAGACATATAGAAATTCTAGACACAGATACACGGGATAGACGGTAAACTCTGGGACTCTTAATCGCTAACCCCACAAGTGAAAATCCTTGCGGGATGTAGTTGCAGTTTCGAGTTGTGCCGGGGTCACCTGAATACCCATCCAGTAGAAGCTTTTTCTTTATTCTACTTATTCAGGGTATCAAAATTTCTTAGGGTGCTCAACTACCATAATTAGTGTATCTCTGCTCGTGTTTTTCCGCGGCTAATCCGTAGATAATTTTAACCAATCTATGGCCACATCAACAGGAAATATGCCACCTGCCCCCCCCATAGATTGAACAATTCTAATTTTCATCCCGGATTGGAAAAAACTTCGGTTAAGATCCAAATCCACCCCAACAAGTTCATTCTGCAACGAATCATCATAGATCGAAGCTCTATATTTCTGATCATCTGTTTCTGCAACCACAAGACGATACCAGGAATTGTCTTCAAGCATAATAGGGTAGCCTAAAAATCTTATGTCAGTTCCAAAGTTTCCTGCAAACAAATCCAACCGATACATATCTGAATAGTCATCTGAAAAAAATAAAAATTCAAGGAAGCCATCAATGCTTGTCGAGCGTGATTGGACCAGGGGATTAAACCGTACTTCGAATCGAACTGGAGCTGATTTGACCTTAAACGACTCAGCGATCTGCAAACTTTTTACCTCAGAATCGCTCAACCAATTCTTAAATCGCACAACGGAATACCCATCAAGTGTCTCTAAAGAATAATCCAATGATTGCTCTTCTGCAGCGTTCGGAAGTTGCTCATACACGCTATTCAAGACTGGTTCATTAAAATCATCATAGAATAAAATCTTCGGTCCGAAGAGGCTATTGAGCACACCATTTCTCGACAATATCATCCCGATTGAAGCAATCCCAACGAGGAAAATCATCACAATTCCTACCCAAAGATACTTCCTCCTCCCAAATCGATAACTTGATGCAACCGTTGCTACCCCGCCAGCAAGGTTTTTTCTAGCTGTGTTCTGAACTTTTTGCTTGTCTGGGTACTTTGCATCCAAAGAGCGAATTTCATTCCACTTCTCTAAAGCCTGTTGATACTCCCCAGTTTTATTCATTTTGACCGCTTCTGCATACATCCGCGCCAGCTGATCCTGTTTTTCAGATTCTCTTTTTACCTTTTCGATTTCAGATCGTACTAGGGAAGATATCTGCTTGGGATCGTCAAAGTCTGGTTGTATCGTAAGAATTTCTTCGATTTTTCCTAAAGACCTTTCCCATTGCTTGCCAGCTGCCAGATTTTCAGCCTGCACATAAAGGGACGCTATCTTTTCCTGTTCCTTTTCTTTCTTTTCAACAAGCGCGATCTCTTTCTTCACACGCAGCAATAATTGATTTGACTGGCGATAATCTGCTTGTTTAGATTGGATGTCTTGCAGAGTCTCCTGGGCTGCAATCCAATTATTCGTATCGATCTCTTGCAGGGCACGTTTATACAGCAAGTCTAATTCAGATTGAAGTTGTTCGAATGCCGCTCCTTCCTCCGCTGAAAAAAGCAGTTCCTCTGGATCAGGATACTGCGTGTCCAGCGAATGAATTTCACGGAATACCTCAACTACCGCCAACCATTTTCCGGCCTTGGAAAGGTGGCGAGCTTCGATATACAAATTATCCAGGCGCAGCTGCTTCCTGGCATTTTCCAGGCGAGATGAAAAGGTCGACTTTCCTGGCGATTCTTTTACGAGGATATCAAGAGCCTCAATCGCTGCCTGCCACTCGCCGCTTGCCTCTGCTGATTGCGCTTGCTGATCCAGACTTGTGAGTTTGAGCTGTCGCTGAGCTTCGTCTATTTTTTGAGAAACATCTTTATAACTGCTATCTATGGATAAGATTGCATTGAACTTAGAAACAGCATCAGCCCATTTCCTCAGGTAGAAAGATTCAAGTCCCTCAGTATAAAGGGAAGAAAGCCGCGTTTCTGTTACCGTATTTTGGAATGAATCTGCCTCCATGACAGGGGTAGCTGTATCCAAAACCTCAACATCGAAGACCTGTCCATCAGGCGAGCGCATATAGAGCACAGGCGTACCCCATTCCAACTCATTATCATGTGTTTTTAAAGCTTTTCGAGCTTCAGTGAGGGCTGCATCAACTGGGTAGCTATCGGCTAGGGCAGCATAGAATTCACGTGCAAGCGTGATGGCAGCAATATCAGTGATGCGAAACTGCATCGCAATCACAGCAGGAATCCCTTGAAGCATAAGGCTTTGCGCCGTTCCAGAGAATTGATCTTCCATGGACGTTCGGGCACCTTCGCAGGAATTGAGAACAGCCAGTCGCAAATGTTTATGGTCATGTAGCAGGATACCCAGATCACGACCGCTGACGGGGTCACCGCGCCTCAATTCATTCTCAAACAGCAATTGTCCATCCTGTTTCTGTTCTGAGAAAATACCATGACCTATGAAATGGAAAATGTGAAATTCTCCCTTTCTCAGTTGATGTTGTAAAGCCTGCAAAGTGGGTTTTTTCAATTGAGTCAGCTTAACCAACCCACGCGTCTCAAGCCTCCCTAAGGCTTCTTGTAGATTGTCCCATTCGTGTTGGACATTTAAGGTTGGAAAATCCTTCGGGCCAGATATGACCACCAGGATTTGCAATGGAGGAGAAATGGTCAGTGGTTGGATATCGCGGGGAATATCCAGGTAGCGAACCAGGGGTGTTTCTATCGAAAGTGTTAAAAAGCGACTCTGGCTCGCATCGTACATGAATTCCCAGGGCATGTTTGCCAGCTCTGGGACATCTGCAAGGCGTAAACGGATACGCAAACCTTTCTGGTCCCTGTTTGCTTCAGAGAGACTTTCACGGAATTTGTCGCGCACATTACCAGAAATTGCCGCTTCAAATAATTCCTGCCCAAAGATGCGCATCTTTTGCATCTGTGTAGACTCAATCAAACGGGTGAGACCAATTTGACTGTAAAAATCCTCTACATCAGCTGGTTGAAAGGGCAGATTAAAATGGACAGAAGCTTCCCCTGCAGGAGATCCGAGAATCCGGGCTTTATACCCATCTCGCGTTTGTTCAATCAATAAATCAAAATCGTGGTATTGAATTGCCAAGTTCTCACCAATGTGAATGAATTAAGCCAATATTGACCTAATTTATACCATAACTCCAGGTGAACAATTTATTGAAAGAAGTTCGCGTAGAAATTTATATACCGATAATCCTCTCTATCAACCATTTGCCATCTCACTGTTAAAAACGATCAGGTAACTCACTACTAGAAGTTCGGTTCTTTTCAATCGATAATTAAATCCTGCCTCTTTCCCAAATCTTAATTGTCCTCATTAAAGATTGCGCTATCGATCTTAGATGAGAGCCATTATTAGGAGAATTGAAAAAAAATATAATTAAGGAGTCAGGACTTTCTCCTTCCTAATCCCAAACAAGATAGATTTACCATGAATGAGCTAAGTTTTACCTTTCCTTCTTTATGCCCAGTGCAGCCCTGGTGCAACAGGCAATCGATAGTCTGATTCGACTAACCAAATTGCCCCTGCCACGTTTACCTTGCGCGGCAGGGGCTTTGATATAGATAATGTAAAATATTGCGGGTAAGTTTAATGACCTTCCAGCGCCGGCTGGCTGCCTTCCGCAATATTGAGGGCGATGATTTGACGGGATTCCCAATGTTCAAAGCTGAAGACAACATGGCTCCCATCCGGGACTCAGGCCAGATCCCAGACATCCTCGAACTGACCGAGTGATTTTGGCTCGCCGCCAGCCAGGTCGAGCACCGTTATGGTTGGATCAAACGTTTCCAGTCCCTCAAGAAAAGCCAGGTAAGCGATTTGATCCCCATAGAAGGCAAACACGCCAACGTTCCTGTCTATACACTAATGATCACCTGATTGCTGAGCATTGATTAGCCTAGCAATTTATGGCATACTGAGCGCTATAATTTAGAATAAATAGACTCGTCTGTCATTATTTTCCACAATTGAGGGGTAAAACTTCGTTCGTGAAGTTAACACTCTCTTAACAAAATTGGACTACAATTAAAGGCTGAGTTAAAAAATTCACAATAGCAGGTGCGGCGCGGCCGTTCTCTCTGTTTTTAGATAAACTAAAGGAACTTTACATGAATATAAAAAGAATTTGGCAAATAACTCTATTAACCTGCGGTCTGATCTTTGTCCTATCAGCTTGCAGTCCTGCAGAAGAAGAGACCGCCACACCTGAATCCATAGCACCTGCCTTCAGCCCGATCGTCAGCGCCACTGGCGTGGTTGTACCCGAGCAAGAAGCCTCATTGAGCGTTTCTGCGGGTGGGGTGGTCGAAGATGTGCTGGTCAACAAAGGGGATGATGTCAGTGCCGGGCAAGTGCTCGTACAGATGGAGGGGAGCGAACAACAACTAGCCGCAGTGACAGCTGCTGAGTTGGAACTGGCGAATGCAAAATTTGCCCTCGACGCATTATATAAAGATACAAATTTGTTGGCTGCCCAGGCGCTGCGATCAGCCGAAACAGCTGAAAAAGCGCTCGAGGACCTAAACAATCCCGAGCTGCAACAGGCATTGGCTTTGCAGGCCGTGGCTGACGCCCAGAAAGCGGTTGATACAACAAAACGCCAAGCCCGTTATACCCAATCCACGGCCAACCAGGCGGATATCGATGCTCAGAAAGCGCAGGTTGTGATAGCCAAAGACGCCTTGGATAAAGCCAATGATGATTTCGCACCCTATGCCAACAAATCCGAGGACAATCTCACCCGCGCCCATTTCCTATCCAGGCAGGCTGCGGCTCAACAGGTCTATGATGACGCCGTTCGGAGGCTCAATGCCTTGCAAGGCACCGGCAGTGAGGTTGATATCAACGTGGCAGAAGCCGATTACATCACCGCCCAGGCGGCATTGCTCCAGGCGGAGCGCGATTTGGAACGCGTCTTAGATGGGCCTGACCCGGGTGAAGTGGCTCTGCTGGAGGCGCAGATCGAAAAAGGCTACCGAGATTTTGAAACTTACAGCGACGGCCCTGATCCCGATGATGTTACCCTGGCTGAAGCTCGAATTACAAACGCAGAGGCCCAGCTTTCTGCTGCCAAAGAAACCTTAGCCGACCTGGAGTTAGTGGCTCCCTTTGATGGGGTGATATCGGCAGTGTATATCAACCCCAGTGAATGGCTGGCTCCCGGGAGCCCTGTTTTGCTGATCGCCGACTTGAATAACCTGCAGGTCGAGACCACCGATCTCAGTGAAATCGATGTCGCTCAAATCTCGATCGGCGATACAGCTGTTGTCACTCTTGACGCTCTTCCTGACCTGGTGCTCGAAGGAACGGTGGTCAATATCGCGCCAAAAGCTGATGAAGGCTCGGGAGTAAACTTCCCAGTGATCATCGAGCTGAGCGAAATACCCGCCGCATTACGTTGGGGTATGACAGCTTTTGTGGACATCGATGTCTAAGAATCAGCAAATAGCGCTAATCACCGCTATCTTGATCTTGATCTTTATCCTTTCTGCTTGCGGTCCGGCAGCCGAGGAGACTGTATCTCCCGAACCAGTTGCAGCGGACTTACCTTCGATCGTCAGCGCAACGGGTGAAGTTGTACCCGAGCAAGAAGCCTTATTGAGTGTATCTGCAGGAGGGATTGTCCAGGATGTGCTTGTTGATAAGGGTGATACCGTCAGTGCCGGACAATTACTCGTACAGTTGAAAGCTACCGAACAGCAGCTAGCCGCGGTTTCAGCAGCCGAGCTGGAGTTACTGAATGCACAAAATGCTCTCGAGGCGCTTAATGAAGATACAGATCTGTTGGCTGCCCAGGCTCTGCAATCTGCCGAAACCGCCGAGCAAGCCCTGGAGGATTTAAATAATCCCGAGCTGCAACAAGCCCAAGCTTTTCAGGCCGTCGCCGATGCTCAAAAAAGCGTTGATGAGGCCGATCGAAAACTTACCATCCTGACGAAACCCCCATCACAGACGGCGATCGACCAAGTCTACGCCAATCTGCTGCTTGCAGAAAAACAGCTAAATGATACCCTCGAACAAATCGAGGATACTGAAAGGCAATTCAAGAAATATTCGGCGAGCTCCAAGTTTCCAGCAAGCGTAAGAAGGAATATCCTATCCAATCTAAGACAGGCTCTAAAAGGGCTCGAAATTAAGCGCACACAGGATCAGCTGGCCTACAATAGATCGGAAACCAGGTACAATGATCTCCTGGCGCCCCCTGATCCAGTCGATGTTGGGGTCGCTGAGGCCCAGCTAGCTACAGCCCAAGCCCTGCTCAGCGAGGCGGAAAGAGAATTGGAACGCGTACTGAACGGACCTGAGGCCGGGGAAATAGCCCTGTTGGAAGCACAAATTGAAAAGGGATACCGCGACTTTGAAACTTACAGTGCAGGGCCTGATCCTGATGAAGTCTCTGTGGCCAAAGCGCGAGTTAAGTATGCAGAAGCCCAGCTGGCAGCAGCAAAAGCAGCAATAGCCGATTTGGAACTGATATCTCCCCTCGACGGGGTGATCTCGGAAGTTTATATCAATCCGAGTGAACGGGTAACCCCCGGAAGCCCTGTCCTGCTCATTGGCGATTTGGAGCAGCTGCAGGTCAGCACGACCGACCTCAGCGAGATCGATGTCGCCCAAATCTCGATCGGCGATCCAGCCATCGTTACATTTGATCCCCTGCCTGATCTGGTACTCCAGGGCACAGTCACCCGGATTGCACCCAAAGCCGACGAAGGTTCAGGGGTAAACTTCCAAGTGACCATTGAACTGAGCGAAATCCCCGCTGAACTCCGTTGGGGGATGACAGCATTCGTGGATATCGAGAACGAGAATTAGCCAGGCGAGGCCAGCAATCATGGATGGAAACAATCACAACCAAATTATCCAAATGCGGGATGTGGTTAAGGCCTACAGCACCGGGGAAGGTCCCTTCCTGGCACTCAAGGACGTTAATATCGACATCCAACAGGGTGAATTTTTAGGCATCACCGGCAAATCCGGCGCTGGGAAAACAACCCTGCTCAACATGATCTCTGGAGTCAGCGAGTTGACTTCGGGCGAGATCATATTTCACGGGAGTGGCAACGGATCAACAGCTCCAGCAATCCCGATCCAAACATTGAACGAAGATGAACTGGCCACCTGGCGGGGTAAAAACCTGGGGATCATATACCAATCCTTTGAGTTGATGCCCACTTTAAACCTGGTTGAGAATGTGATGCTGCCCCCCGACTTTTTAGGCAGTTATCGCCCTAACATCAGCAAAGAAAGAGCGCTCGAACTGCTGGAATTGGTCGATATCCTAGAGCATGCTTATAAAATCCCCGCCCACATATCAGGAGGGCAGAAGCAGCGAGTTGCCATCGCCCGGGCATTGGTCAATGATCCGGCACTGATCATCGCCGATGAACCGACGGGCAACCTGGATAGCGTCACCGCTGAAACCATCTTTCAAATTTTCGAGAAGCTGATTGACCAGGGCAAAACCATCGTCATGGTGACCCACGATGAGAGTTTAGCCCGGCGCTTCTCTCGCCGGCTGCATATTGTGGACGGTGTGGTTGGCAGCCCTCCTAAAAACGGATCCGTGCCGGCGGCCTCCCTAGAAGATGTTGAGCAAGCGGAACCGCTCCGGATCCAGGTTACTCCTGGAGATTCACAAGATACGGCTGTTCCTTGCGATGAAGTAGTTTTTGAACAAGTCCAATCGGTACAAGATTATCCTGCCATTGTGCTGCGAGACGTTGACAAAGTGTACGTAAATGCTGCAGGAAAATTTGTTGCCCTGAAATCTGTCAATATGCAGTTGAATTACGGCCAGTTTATCTCCATTGTGGGGAAATCTGGCAGTGGAAAATCTACGCTGCTGAACATGATCACAGGGATCGACCACCCGACCGCCGGGGAAGTGATCGTCGGCAACGAACATATTTACGAGATGAGCAAGAGCGACAGAGCCTTGTGGCGAGGCAAGAATATGGGGGTCGTCTTTCAATTCTTCCAGCTGCTGCCGACCCTGTCATTGTTGGAAAATACGATACTGCCCATGGATTACTGCAAGGTCTATCCCTTTAATGAACGTTCTGAGCGGGCGATGGAACTGCTCAAGATGGTCGGCCTGGAAGAGCAGGCCCACCAACTGCCTACCTCAGTCTCCAGCGGACAGCAGCAGAGCGCGGCGATCGCCCGGGCTTTGGCCACCGATCCAGCCATCATCCTGGCAGATGAACCAACTGGCAACCTAGATTCGCGTTCTGCGGAAAACGTACTTAACATTTTCGAGCGGTTGGCTGCCCGAGGGAAGACGATTCTGATCGTCACTCACGACCCATCGATCACCCAAAGGACGGATCAAACCATTATCCTCTCCGATGGTGAGATCATCGACCAAACGGTGGCGCTCGCCTTGCCATTCTTATCCCATCCAAATATGCTGGCAGCCACACACCAGGCCAAAAAGCAGAAGTTCGCTCCCAGGGATGCGATCCTCAGCCAGGGAGAATCCGTCGAGCACTTCTTCATGATCGTGTCCGGCGAAGTTGACATTGTGGTCAACAACGACCAGTCGAACGAAATGAGGCTGGCCTGTCTAGGTGCGGGTCAGTTTTTCGGGGAGGTTGAACTAACCCAGGGCGGCAATTCAATTGCCAGTGTGCGGGCGGCGCGGCGCGGTGCTGAAGTAGCACTCCTACCCAGAGACACGTTCTTCAAGTTAATCGAAGGTTCCCCTTTGACGCGCGATGCCATCCAGGATGTTGCCGCAACCCGGCTGGCAGAAAATATTCGCAATAGGAATAATGACCAGTGAACAGCGAGGTAAAACCTAATTTTCTGAGACCACGCTGGAGCAAAGTTTTCTCCGACCTGTGGGGCGACAAAATACGCACGAGCCTGGTTGTTGCTTCAATTGCCGTCGGGGTGTTCGCCGTTGGTATGATCATCTCGGCATTCGTGATCATGAGCGAGGATATCAACTACAGTTACGCAGCTGCCAATCCAGCCAATATTGAAATCTGGACTAAGCCATTCCACGAAGACCTTATGCGGGTGATCGAAAAAGTACCCGGGGTAGAGGATTTAGAAGGCCGCCACATCGTTTCAGTGCGGGCCAGAAGAGGAGATGAGACCTGGCAAGGGCTTTCCTTGATCGGCGTTGCAGATGCCGAGGACATCCGCATCAACCAGGTAGGCATAATCGAAGGCACACAATTTCCTGGCAGAGATGAATTCATTCTCAGCCAGGATCTTATGAATGACACTGGCTTTCGCGTGGGAGATGAAATTGAAATTGAACTCCCTGATGGATCGAGCCATTATCTAATAGTTGCCGGCCTAGTCAGCGATCAGACCAATGCCAGGCCAGATGCAAATATCACCAGCAATGCTTTTATCAACCGGAACACGATGAGATCCATAGGATTGGGGAATTATTTCAACAGGCTCTTGATCACTGTCGAGGGTGATGGCGGAAACGAA
>JBFFIU010000121.1:0-10239 GCA_041556275.1 Anaerolineales bacterium
ACGACGACGATATCACCCACATCCAAAGTTCCATTTTGAACCAGTAAGGTAGCCAACACCCCTTTCGATCGATCTTTCTCTGCCTCGATTACTGTACCGATGACACGCCCTTTTGGGTTTGCCCGTATTTCGGAGTTATCAGCGACTAAGAGGATGGCTTCGAGAAGGTCTTCTAAGCCTTTATGAAACTTTGCTGAGATGGGTACGATGATCGTATCACCATCCCATTCATCTGGAACGAGACCGATCTCAGCAAGTTGTTGGTTCACTCTTTCAGGATCGGCATTCGGTTTATCAACTTTATTTAGAGCGACGATTATGGGGATTTGAGCTGCTTTGGCATGGGATACAGCCTCCCTGGTTTGAGGCATCACACCATCATCCGCAGCAACAACTAACACAACAATATCTGCGCCTTGGGCACCGCGCGCTCTCATCGCAGTAAAAGCGGCATGCCCTGGGGTATCGAGGAATGTTATTTGACGTCCGTTATGATCTATCTGGTAAGCACCGATATGCTGGGTGATCCCCCCAACTTCACCTTCAACTACATTGGTATCTCGTAATGCATCCAATAAGGTGGTTTTGCCATGATCTACATGACCTAAAATTGTTACGATAGGTGGTCGGTTGTGTAAATCACTTGGATCCTCATCCGCAATCACTCGTCGCCAGAGAGGGATTTCTCCAATTTCGTCTTCTGCTCCAGTTTCCAGAGCTTCCAATGTGGCGTCATAACCCATCTCTGCTGCCACGATGGCTGCAGTGTCGAAGTCAATTTGTTGGTTAATGTTGGCCATGACTCCATTGGCCATGAGAGTTTTTATCACCTCGATGGGACTAGCCTGAATGCTATCAGCTAACTCTCGCACAGTTATCGAGGCGGGTAATTCAATTGATTTATTATGCCCGTTATCACCCAATTGGCACCTCCTGCAATATTTCGTTCTCGGCCATTTGAGGCGAGCATGATCGATCGATGAATGTGATCAATCAGAACACGTCACTCACCAGCCAAATTGTTCTTGTCAAAAGATCCCCGACAATTACTCGTGCTGATCTTCTCCCGAGGCAGTTGTCTCTTCTGACAAGGTATTCATAAATTTTGTTAAACGTTCCCTGTCTTCTGCAGTAATGTCTGTCCTTAGGGCTTTTGCCAGGGAACCGCTCAAGCCATATTCCCAACACATTTTCTGGTTATGGAGGTATGCTCCTCGCCCTGCCAACTTCCCTGTCGGATCAACGATGATTCCCTCTGGAGTGCGGACAATGCGGATCAATAACCGCTTGGATAGTACTTCCCGACAGCCTACACATGTCCGCTGGGGAACGTGTTTTGCCTTTCGTTGGTTTTTTGGCACGCAAACTTCTCTCTGGTTTGCGAATTAAAAATCCCAGTCTTCTTCCCAATCTTCGCTGTCACGCTTTCTTTTTCGCTTCACAATGACAACGTCTTGATCTGGGTCATATTCCATTTCAACGTATTTCTTCTTCTTCTTTTTCTTCTTCTTCCGAGCACCAATCTCGTCTTCTTCCTCTTCCTCAAAGTCAGTGGTAGCTAAATCGACATCGAAAGCATCAGGTTTGAGAGCGAATATTTCTTCTAGTGTGGATGGTAACTCTTCTTCCTCTTCGACGGTTTCTTCTTTGAGCACCTCGGTGGGTTCTGCCTCAGCGGCTTCAATCTCTGCCGCTGGCACTAATTCCTCATCCTGTGTTACCTCAACATCTGCTGTTGGCTCGATTTCTACCGCTTCGGGTTCAACTGAAACCTCTTCTGTTTCAGAAACCTCTTCAGATACTTCAGTCTCAGGTATGGCTGCTTCCTCGACAGCTTCTTCTTCAACCTCCACGGGTTCTTCGATCACGGGTTCTGGGAAAGTGACTTCAGCCAGGGATAGCTCGATTTTTTCCATAGCTTTTGGCCCGATGCCGTTTAATCCTAAGATAGCATCAGAGTCTAATTCCAACTGCAGCATTAGATCGCCAACTGTTTTGTATTCAGCCTCGCTGAGCAAGCGAGTCAAACCTTCAGATAAATTCAATTCTTCAATCGGCATATCGAAAGCAGTTTCCGGGATTTTCTCCTTAGCTTCCGCTCTCTGATCCAATTCAGCCATTCTCTCCGCCTGGTGCATGCTGATAACACCTCGTTCAATGCGGTCGACAAACTGACTGAGAACTGAATATTCTTCAGGAGTTACCGGTCGTCCCTCGTCTTTCTTCACTAAGATGGCTTCAATTTGATTTACGATATCGGTTTCCGCTTCAGCCAGATCCGCGAATTCAGGATCGGTTTGGAGTTTATGCAGGGCGTCAGCAGTGGCTTCCGGTAGACTTTTTATATCAATTCGCCAGGCAGTTAATTTGGCTGCAAGGCGTGCATTTTGTCCATCGCGTCCGATCGCGAGGCTAAGCTGATCTTCGGGGACAACGACGGTGGCTGTTTTCGTCCCACGCGTATGCTCGTCGAGGTAAACCCCATTTACACGAGCCGGGCTGAGGGCTTTCGCAATATATCCAGCTGGATCTGGATTCCATTCAATAACGTCAATTTTTTCATCGTTCAGCTCGCGTACTATGGCTTGAATGCGAACACCACGCATTCCGACACACGCGCCAACTGGATCTACACCAGACTGGAGCGCTGATACAGCGACTTTTGAACGATGACCCGGTTCACGCGCAATAGATCGGATTTCAACCAGACCGTGGTAGATTTCGGGTACTTCATTCTCCAATAACCTGCGCAGGAAATTTCGGTGAGCTCGAGAGAGGATCAATTGAGGTCCACGGGGAGTTGATTTCACCTCTGCCAGCAAGGCTCTAACGCGGTCATGTAAGCGGAAGCGTTCCCCAGGTATCTGCTGGTTGCGAGGCATTATGCCTTCAGCTTTCATGTCAAGACCCAGAGTTACCGCCTGGGAACTGATCGCCTGGATCACCCCGTTGACGATCTCACCTAGTTGGTTATTGAAGTAATTTAATTGAGCTTCTCGCTCTGCTTCGCGGATGCGTTGTTGTATGACTTGGCGTGCGGTTTGTGCGGCAACACGCCCAAAGTTTCTGGGAGTGGTTTCAACGATAACCATGCTGCCAATTTCAGACTCCGGTTCAACTTGATGAGCATCTCCCAGGGATACTTCAGTTCGTTGGTCTTCCACAACATCTACAACTTCTTTTTCTGCGAATATGGATACCTTGCCCGTTTCCGGATCGATTTTAGCTTCAACATGTTGGGCATTGGAAGCGTTAACTGCCCGTCGATAAGCAGATACCATGGCTGCCTCTAAAGCATCCAGGATCACTTCCTTAGGCAATTGTTTCTCTTCTATGACTTCGTTGAAAGCTAATGCAAATTCGTTCTTCATTCTTGCTATTTCTCCAGCTAAAAGTACTCTAATCGGAGGGTCTGGCTATTTGGGCTCTATAACAAAGAAAAGTGGGTAAAGCCCACTTTTCAACGAAAGCCACTATCGCCACCACCCCATGGGTTACAGATTCTAGCATGGAAATTGTAGAGATGCAAGATTAAAAATTCTTTTCCATGCGCCAAGCAGGTTCGTTTACAAAACAACGCTTACCTTTATCATCCAGGTAAGACCAAATACCAGGTTCTGGACCAACTACTTGATACCCGAATCGTTCATAGAGTCGTTTGGCGGCTTCATTCTCGCGGGCGACATTCAATGCAATCCGTAGAAAGCCATTATAAAGTAGATCGTTTTCTGCTGTTTGCAGAAGTCGGCTTCCGATACCTAATCCACGGAATTCTGGTCTTACTCTGAATCCATAGATGTAAGCGTGGTTGGATGGCAAGACATCTGAATGGTTTTGATTATACAATTGAACAAATAGCTGCCCGATAAGACCTTCATCCATCAGATCAGCTATCCACATCACTGCAGTTCCCTTCTCCATTAACCGGTATGCTTCGGCGAATATATGTCGGAAGTGTGCAAATTCACCTCCCCATTCCAAGGCGGGCAAATCTTTGCGAGATGCTTTACGAATCTGAATTTTCTGGACTAGCGGTGTAGCAACCATGATTTAGACTTATTTACCCGAATCTTGAACCGAATATTATCAGTTTGCTTTATTCTTTGAAATTCTCAGTCAGAACCTCTTCAAGTAAAGCCTTTTCCTGTTCGGGTGTGCTGATTTTACCGTCGAGCCAGGCATTTCGCAAGGTTCTGATCACTTGACGATAGATTGGACCGGGGGGTACTCCAAGTTCACGCAAAACATGCCCATCAGTGTATGGGGTGATTTGTCTCCATTTGGAAACATATTCCCACAGTATCTGTCTTGTGCTATCCTCATCTGTAGCGATGTGATTGGCATAAATTGCCAGTGGTTGAAAATTATCCAATCTGATAACGATTTCGCTCGGTGGGGCATTGCCCAATGTGGCCAGCTCATTCCACAACTGTCGACCTGAAAGGATTTCATCAGCCAATGAACTAGGGAATTTCAAACGATTGATGACATTCAAGGCATGATTTTTAGATAGACGAATTAACCATAGAATATAGCCCAGGCGTGATCTCAATTTGACAGATGAATCATCTTCTAATTGCCACTCAATTTCTGGCTTCATGCCAGCTATGGATTGTATCTTGCTTGATTTCCACTCATCCCAGGTTAAATTGGGTTCAATTGCCTTCAACAAGTTCAGTTGATTTAATCGACCGATCATAATGGTTGCCCGGTCTTCCTCAAGGATAAGATCAAGTTCGTGACGAATGCGATCACCTGAGACACGTTCAAGGAGAGGGGTAGCCTCCTTGATCAATTCAAGTGTTCGATCTTCGATATTGAAATCGAATCGCTGCTCGAACTTTACAGCGCGTAGCATACGAGTCGGATCATCAACGAAAGATAAGGAATGTAAAACGCGTACCAAACCATGATGGATGTCGTTTAATCCACCCCAATAATCAAGCAGTTCTCCGTAATGGAAACCGTCTAAACGCAATGCCAGAGTGTTGATGGTGAAATCTCTACGGTGCAGGTCAAGTTTAATACCCCCGCGCTCAACAGTCGGTAAAGCTGTGGGGTGAGTGTAAAATTCTGTGCGAGCTGTGATAAAGTCGAGAGATTCGGGGAGGTCTTCTGGTTTTTGAAGTCGATTCTGATCAGGATTACCTTCTTCTAATTGGGTAGGGATTAGATCGTCTGCTAATGATTTGAGCAGATTTGAACGAACCTCCCCAATGTGCCATTTAGCGGTGCCGAAGCGAGCATGACTGGTAACGCGCCCTCCATACTGTTCCGCGAGGGCATGCGCCAGCTTGATGCCGTCTCCTTCAACAACTAAGTCATAATCAAAACTTGGTCGTTCGAGTATCAGATCACGAACGAACCCGCCAACAATATAGAGAGCAGCACGTTGGTTGTAGGCAATTTGAGCGACTGTTTTGAGCAGAGATAATTGAATTGGTGGCAGAACGGCTTGTAATCGGTCGGCCAGATTCTGGTGGTGCGGTTGGGCGGGTTCTCTGGTCAATGTCTTGAGCAGATCAGTTCGGGTGACGATACCGATCACTTGATTGGATTCAGAACTGATCACAGGTATCTGTCCCCAACCCGTATCGGTCATTACGCGCTGCAACTCTTCAATAGAATCAGCAGGGTGAACACTGACTTGACCTGCATTCATCAAGCTGGCTGCAGTTAAGTTCAACCGATGGGAAATGGCGCGATCGACAGCTCGGCGGGTAAGCAAACCGAGTACTTGGTGGTTTCCCTGAGCATCAATCTCCACAACTGGATAACCCTCGTATCCGAATCGCCGCATTAGTATGGCTGCATCATTGGCAGATGTGTTTGGAGAAAGCAGCTTTGGCTCACGTGACATAATTTCAGCCACGGTAAGCGCCGGTTGGACAAATCGAGGTAAGATCTCGATCAATTCCTTGCATACATCCGCAAGCTCACCATCTTTGATTAAAGCTGCCGCGGCGCGCTCGTGCCCACCACCACCAAATTGATCAGCTATCATGGCTACATCAATATCTTCGTTTGTTGACCGGGCGATCATTTGTACACCACCCCGGGTTGTTACTAGCAGGAATAGAGCTTCGGGATCAAGCAAATCTCGTAATTTGTGGGCGATCGATGATAGTTCCTCATCAATATTTTCTGCATCGCCACAAGCTATGATCAAAGTGTGGCCGTGGATAGAATGGATTTCAGCGTTTGTGCGCAGGCGATCATAGAGCGCTTGCTGTTGAATTGAGAGAGGATGGTTCAGGAAATCCGAGGCAATTTCTAGACTCGCTCCACAATCCAACAGATATGACGCAGCATTCAAATCTCGGGTAGTTGTGCGAGTATAAGTCAGTGAACCAGTATCCTCATAAATTCCTAAGATTAATAATGTAGCTTCAATTGTGCTGAGACGGTGCTCTCGTTCACTTAAGACCTCCGCGAAGATCGTTGTAGTTGCTCCAGTCTCATCCGTAAGTATCTTCCACATTGGTTGGATTTCTTCTCGGATGGGATGGTGGTCGATCACCTGGACTTTTGTGTCTTTACTCATGCCTTTTAGGCTGATCAGCGATTGTGTATCTACTAATGTGACCATCTCGATCGGCTCATTGGGAAGATCTCGTGGATCGACAAATGGCAGCTCCATTCCATATAGCGTTATGAATGCTCTTACATTGCGATTTAATTTGCGCGGTAATACTGGAATAGTCGCCTTGTTCACCAAGTGAGCCCCAAGTAATGAGGCTAAGGCGTCAAAATCAGCTTGTTCGTGCGTAAGGATAATATGCATTTGTGAATCAAGTAATTGCAAATAGTTAAATAGATATCGATATTTATTGTAATTGAAATTTACTGATATATAATCGTTTACATGGACCAAGATCCTGAGGCTTTAGAACATCTCTGGGACAACCTGCTGTCTCGGAATCCTGAGCAGGTTCTGAAAGTATTCGCTACTTTAGACGAGCTTCAACAAAAAAGTGTGCTGGATCATCTAAACCGAATGGCTCAGGAGCCCGGTTGGCACCCTGAACAATGTTTATCTGCCCAGGTTGCTCTAAAAGCCTTGGCCAATTGGGGTGATCAGAAATAAAATTGTATGAGATGGTTTAAAGGCAGGTCAGAGGTAATCAATCAGGATTATTTACACGAGCTGTTGATTCTCTCATTGTTTTAACGCGCTCACGTGCTATTTGGAGATATTCTTCTTTGATATCGTAACCCAGATAATGACGGTCCGCCTTAATAGCTGCCAGACAGGTTGTTCCACTTCCGACAAAGGGATCTAATACGATTTCACCTTTGTACGTATATAGTTGGATCAATCGGTGAGGAAGCTCCTCAGGGAATGGTGCCGGATGACCGATCTTCTTGGCTGATGCAGCTGGAAAATTCCAAACGCTCTTGGTCCATTCCAGAAAATCGTCTTTCCTGATGGTATTCTCCTTGTTTTCTTGTCCGCGGCGGAATGTTTCTTTGGAAAAAACAAGGATATATTCGTGTACGTCCCTCAAGACGGGATTAGATGCAGATTGCCAGCTTCCCCAGGCAGTTGATTGGCTGGCGCTTGCGGCTTTGTTCCATATAATTTCGCCTCTCATCAGGAAGCCGATCTCAAGCATTTGATCAATGATGTACCCGTGAAGGGGTATATATGGTTTTCGTCCCAAATTGGCCACATTGATGCAGGCTCTACCGCCTGGAACAAGAACCCGGTAAGTCTCCTGCCAAACATCATTGAGCATTTGCAAATATTCACCTAAATTCAGATCTTGATCGTATTCTTTTGAAGCATTATAGGGAGGTGAAGTGACCATGAGATGAATGCTTGCATTTGGTAATTCATCCATACTCTCACTGGATTTACATACCAGATGATCGAGAAATTCGGCTGGAATTGGATTTTCAATATAGAGAACATCCTGTTCTGATGGCAAATCATTGTATAGACGGCTTGAATAGAATTTATTCGAATCGTGGCTTATGCGACCTGGTGCACCGAATGAACTGGTTTCTGTTTTACGCCGTTTGTGCGAAGATTTACTCATATTTCCTATTCTGCAAAATGTTCATCATTTATATCCACCGGGTATCGAACAATAATTCAAGTTTATCATAATGTTATTTTGGTAATAGTTTATAACTTTCGATTGAATATTCGAGAATTTTATGGATGATCGAAATCAGCCAGGATCAAAGATTTTCAATTATGGTTGACCATTCGATAATTGGTTCTTATAATCAATTCGTTAATGGACATTAAAGAATTAACTCAAGAAATGCATAACTTTGTTAGTAGCCAGGGTTGGTACGAGGAAAATAGTCCCAGACCACAAACTCTACGAAATCTAGCAATCTCCTTGACCCTCGAGGCAACGGAAGTATTGGAACATTTTCAATGGTCAGGTGAACAAGGCGATCCAGAAGAACTCAAGAGTGAACTGGCAGATGTTGCTTTGTACCTGTTGCAAATTGCCAGTATCGCTGACATTGATTTGGAACAAGCGATATTGATGAAATTGGAACAAAATTATGGACGTAGTTGGGATCAGGAGTAATTTATGCGTGTGTCGGTCTTTGGCGGTTCGAGCCCAAAACCAGAGGAAATTGCTTACGAGGATGCATATCGATTAGGCAAGTTGCTTGGCGAAGAAGGTTATATTGTCCTCAATGGTGGGTACGTTGGAACTATGGAAGCAGTTTCACGTGGTGCGGTTGAGGCGGGTGGAAGGGTGATCGGAGTCACCTGTGACCAGATCGAGGCTTGGCGTCCTGTTGCTCCGAATGCCTGGATTCAGGAGAAAATGCACTTTGTCACGCTGCGAGAGCGGTTGAATGCACTAATAGATAACTGCGATGCAGCTTTAGTCCTTCCGGGGGGGATTGGTACCCTGGCCGAGTTGGCAGCGATGTGGTCTCAATTACAGACTGGTGCCATTACGCCTAAACGATTGATCCTTATTGGTTCTGATTGGGAAGATGTGATGCACCTTTTTATGGATAAATTTGATGATTATGTACCTGAGATGTATCGTCCATTGCTTGAGTATGCCGATTCTGTAGATCATGCCATCGATATGCTT
The DNA here is from genome assembly GCA_041556275.1 of Anaerolineales bacterium. Lineage (GTDB taxonomy): Bacteria > Chloroflexota > Anaerolineae > Anaerolineales > UBA4823 > PFL25. Next base: position 9,078 of record JBFFIU010000121.1, read on the forward strand.
AAAACCAACCAGATGAATAATTGAAAATATGTGCAACAGTACCAGTCAACTAAATCGCGATCTCCCCGCTAGTGCATTAACATTCATCGTTGGTACAGAGTTTGCTACCGATGAGTTACATTTCGAAATTGGGCACTAAGTTCATGCCGGCCATTCAACCCGCACAGCTAAAGATTCAAGCTGCTCAGTTAGCCCAAAGATCGACAGATCCTGATGGATTTTGCCGGGAACTCCACGATTATTTTGATTCATATAGCGATCGAATTTACCGTCCTGGGCAAGTCGGAGAACCAAGACCATTAATTCGCGCTTATCATGTTCCCCAGCCTGTTATAAATGCGATATTGAGGGAATTGGTTCTATTCGCTCATGATGATCGCGAAACCGCGTTGGCTTTAATTGATGCCTTATGGTTGCAGCCTAATCTTGAATTCCGCTTATTAGCCGCTTCCCTGATTGGACAGGTATCTCCTACACCTGCAAAATCCATTCTTGAGAGGATACAGTCATGGATGCATCCCGAAACGGAAGAACGCTTGGTTGATGCGGTGATCAACTATGGCTTAGAAAGAATGAGGAATGAACAATCAGAAAGCTACATTCAACAAGTTAAATTGTGGCTGAAATCCCAAGAGAACTATGAGCAAAGTATGGGATTAAAAGCAATTTGCCAATTAGTGGTCGATGAGGGATTTGAAGATTTTCCAATGGGATTCGCATTAATCAGCCCTTTAATGCAATTCTTACCCTCACAGTTGAGACCTGATATTTTGGATGTGATCGAAGTGTTTGCTTCCCGTTCATCCAAAGAGACTGCATACTTTTTGCAGCACATGATTCAAATAAGTGGTAATGATACTAACATTGCCTGGATTGTAAGACATAGCCTCGAACACTTCCCTCAAGAATCACAAGATTTTCTATGGGAAGCATTGCGGAAATCGAACTGACCGATCGCCTTCACCCAATAAATATAGTTCTCTGGTATAATCGTGTCCGCTGACTAGCCCAGCCTGCGGTAATGAAAGAGATAACTACAGGCATGGAGACCTGCCGTATTGTTTGTTTTTAAAGGAGTAAGCAGACGTCATGAGTATGGATAAAGATACTAAAAAAGCGGTTATTTACGAGTTTTCACGTCATTCAGGTGATACAGGTTCAC
>JBFFIU010000122.1:0-10234 GCA_041556275.1 Anaerolineales bacterium
AGTAAAGACCAGGGAAACCGTAGGTCCGTGATATATAAGGGGCAGAGCTCATCCAATGGCATTGGAACGCCTCCTGTTATCATATTTAGCATGCCGTAACAATAACTGATGATTAGCTAACTCGGAGGCAGCATTAGGCATCATCACCATATCCAGCGTAGTTTTAGTAAATTTACCCTGCTCGCCCATATTACACAGGCTTTTGCCAAGTTAGAAGGAATGAGATATGAGTTGGAGAGAGTTTGAAGAAGGATCACCTGAGCTGGCATTACTCGGAGCTTCACTGCTCAGTCGAAAAATTGCCTATCTGGCCACGATCAGAAAAGATGGCTCTCCCCGAATTCACCCGGTCAGGCCAATCGTAGGTGATGGCTACTTATTCATATTCATCGATCATAATTCACCCAAGCGCAGCGATCTCCTTCGAGACGGACGTTATGCGATACATTGCTCGGTAATCGAAACCAATGGATTGAGCAGTGAGTTCATGATTATTGGCGTTGCTGAAATGGTTGACAACCCTGAACTTCGCCAGCGCGCAGTTGATCTCTGGGGTGCGGAGGTGCCTGCCAAGTATGCCCTGTTCGAGTTTTCCATCGATCGCGCCATTGTCACAGAATATACCGAAGAGCGGAAGCCTGCTCGATATCGATGGAGAAAAGGCAGCTATATTCAGCCAACCTGACAACTTGCTTGCCGTAGCTCGCGCCATCAATAGAGCATCCAAGGATTTAGTGCTGGAGCATTGGGAAATTTCGTAGGGTAGGGTATTGCAGCGTAAGAAATCAGATTTCTCAACAGCAAACCATAATTTCGAATAAATGCAAAAGGGCGATTAATAATTTTTCAAGACCGCCCTTGCCGCATGGTAGCCGCACATCCCATGTACGCCACCACCAGGTGGTGTCGAGGAAGAACAAATAAAGAGCTTCTTGTTTCCTATACTGCGTCGGGTTGGAATCTCGTATGGATATAAGGAGAGAACGGGACGGGTGAAAAGCTGCTGAATATCTTGGACACCGCCATTGATATCTCCGCCAATATAATTGGGATTATAAGCCTCCATCTGTTCAGCAGAAAGTACGCTGCGCGCCAGGATACAATCTTTGAAGCCGGGGGCGAATCGCTCAACCTGCTCTTCTATTTGCCTGGAGACATCTTGTGAGGATCCATGAGGGACATGGCAGTACGCCCAGGCGGTGTGTTTTCCAGGAGGGACGCGTTCGGGGTCAAACAAGCTCTGCTGGGCTAAAAGCACGAATGGGCGTTCCGGATGCAATCCTTTCCAAACCGCACGTTCTGCAGAGGATATCTCCTCCATTGTTCCTCCAACATGTACCGTAGCCGCACGCCCAACTTCGGCTGCTTTCCAGGGGATCGGACTTTCCAATGCCCAATCTACCTTGCATACTCCAGGTCCGTAGCGATAACCCGACATTTTTCGACGGTAGCCAGTTGGCATCAACTCTCCTGCGATTTTGAGTATCTGCCTCGGTGTGAGATCAAAAAGGATATTTTTCGTTGGGGGGATTCCATCCAGGGATGTCACTACCTGACCCGTCAGGATCTCCCCTCCTAAAGACCCCAAAAAAGATGCCAAGGCATTTGCAATATTTTGAGATCCTCCGCTTGCTATTGGCCAGCCAACAGCATGAGCCAATACCCCAAGTGTTAATCCTATTGCAGCGGTCGCCGCTTGCTCCAGGGGCATCATCGAGTGCGCTGCCATCCCTGCAAAGATGCTCCGGGCGCGTTCACCGGAGAAGAGACCGGTAGCCAACCCGGTAGCCGATCGGAGTGCTTTCAGTCCAAACCTGCCCAGCAGGAAAGGATGACTCGGAGGCAGCGGAAAAGGACCCAGGATGTCCTCCAGCAGATCCTCCCAATTCTCAACCAATGGCTTCATCAAGTCGCCGTAGGCGCGACGATCTCCATTCAGTCCGGCGGCAGTTTCTTCGATCGAACGCTCAATGAGCACCGCGCTGCCATCGTCAAGAGGATGGGCTAATGGCGACTCAGGATGGATCCAGGACAGGCCATACTCCTCTAACGGCAAGCTGCGCAGGAACGGGGAAGCCAGACCCAATGGGTGGATCGTCGAGCAGATGTCATGCACGTATCCAGGTAGAGTCAATTCCATAGAACGCGTGCCGCCTCCGATAGAATCCATGCCCTCGATCACCAATACGGAAAGGCCTTCTTGAGCCAGGTTGATGGCAGCTGAAAGCCCATTCGGTCCAGAACCGATGATCACGGCATCGTAGAAATCTTTCATACGTTATCTATGAGCTGACACGCTATGGGAAATACTCGCATAACTTTTCTTGATACCCTAGCTTACCCCCACTGGGATATTCAGCAAGCTCCGTTCACCAACATTTCGCTAAACGTCATTAGCCTCTTTCCAGCGGAGACGGAGATCAATTAATTCCTTATTCTATTGTACCAGTCGAGTGAAACCAAATTCAAAGGGTGAGTCTGCTGTCACACTTATCCGAATCCAATCTCTAGATCTTTGAGCTAGCTGCTATCTATTTTGGGATTGATCGCCTCTGACGGGGATGCCCCAGATAAGTTATTGCGAGTTGGCTGCCGCGATGGCTTCTGACTCAGTCGGGTAAATACCAATTGCTTCGTCCAGGCGGGTGAGGGCGAAAATCTCGCGGTAGTGGGAGCTCAAACCGCAGGCGAGCAAACGCACCTCCTGGCGTTGAGCTCGGATAAGGATAGTGACCAAGAGTCCGATACCAGAACTGTTCAAATACTCGAGCTTATCAAAATTCAAGACGATCACACGAGTATCATCTCTGCTCGCTTGCTGGTATGCTTCCATAACAGTGTCTTCAGCAAAACCACTTACTTCTCCATCAAAGTCGATCACGCTGATACCATTCTTACCATTACGTACATTTGTCTTCAGGTTTACCATCTTATTTATTTCCTCCAGTACCTGGTTGCCTTTAATAAAATAGAGTTTTAGAGATCGATAATTTGCTAAAGTTAAACAGCCAATGCGCTGGCCTGGCTATCATAGATCGTCATGAAGTCAGCCAAGCGAGTGAGTTTGAAAATCTCAACGTAGTGGTCGCTCAAGCCATACACCACCATCGATTTCTTGGACTTGCGGACCTGTGCCAACAATTCGACTATCAATGCGATACCGGTGCTGTTGATGTAGTCCACTTCTTCAAAATTAAGCACGAACGTATCAGGATCTTTGGAATCAGCTTCAGAAAAAGCTGCCATCAAAGCCGGATCAGCGAAAGCGTTGATCTCGCCGGATAGATCAAGGATAGCTTTGTCTTCTTGATACCGTACCTTTACCTGAAATGTTGGGTCAACCATAACTGCTCCTTCAATTATGCCAGATATATGGCTAATTCTATTGTGTGATGTTCTTCATCCTGGGTGGTATGCATTTCATCCACCATGTTCTTGATCAGGTATAAACCCCAGCCACGTGGAGATTGCTCACCTGTTAATTTGGCATCCAGATCAGGGTGTGTGCTCTCTGGGATAGATGTACCCATTCCCTGGTCGGTGATGCGGATGTAAAGCTTTTGATCGTCAGTAGACACCTGGATATCGACTGGCACATCTGCCTGGTACTGGTTGCCATGTTCCATGGCGTTCAACGTGGCTTCAGCGACTGCAGTCTCGAGGCGCTTGCGACGAGTGTTGGAAAGGTTAAGAGTTTCAATGGATTCAAGCACCTGTGCAGCTGCCTGGCGTTCACCACCTGGCTGGCTAGGGAATGTAAAATGAGCCAGGGATCTCTCGCGAGTGCCATCCTTCATGGTCGTTTGACTCTCTGACGCAGTTCCAGAGTTCGAAATTGAACGTTCGATCGTCAATAGAGTGATATCGTCTTCTTGTTCGTATTCATCACCGGTGAATTCAGCCAGGGAGTTTAATAGCATGCCGATTAATTCTTTTCCATTTTGATCTTCGGTCATGATTTGCTTCAAGCGCGGGAATCCGAACATCTCGCGCTCCTGGTTGTGCGCCTCGACAAGACCATCGCTGGAGAGTAATAGGCTCTGGCCGGGCAAAAGCGAGGTTTCAGTTTCTTCATAATCCATGCCAGGCATCAAGCCCAGCGGCATTCCGGTGGCTCTTGCCTCAACAACGCCATTGTCGGTACGCAAATAAGGCAAATTATGACCCGCATTGGCGAACTGGATGATCCCGGTGGAAGTATCGATGATCAGGTAAAGGCAGGTTACAAACATCTTGGAAGGGATGTCCGGATATAGCAGGTCATTTGCACGCGCTAATACCTTGCCTGGTGAATCGAAATTCTCAGCTGCGGCGCGCAGCAAACTGCGGGTGGTAGCCATCACCATCGCGGCAGGAATGCCTTTATCGGTAACATCGGCGATGATGATGCCCAGACGGTGCTCCGATAATTGGATGAAATCATAGAAATCGCCGCCGACTTCGCGAGCAGGCTGCCAATGGACAGCCAGGCCCCAATCCGGCAAGGATGGGATTTCCTTCGGGAGCAGGGTCTCTTGAATGATGCGCGCAACACGCAGCTCCTGCTCAAGGCGCTCTCGTTGACGGGCTTCTATCTTCTGGCGTTGGGCAAGCTGGGCAACCCTCAATGCTGGAGAAGCCTGAGTGGCCAGGTCCTGCAGCAACCGGAAATCGTCGCGGGAGTATTCCTGCTCACTCAAGCGAGAACCCAGGTTGAGCAGCCCGATCAATTCTCCCTGGCTGACCAGGGGAAATGAAACTTTTACCCCAGTATCACGGAGATTCTGCAGGGTAAGGGAGTCAAGTTTGAGATTATCGACCTCGATCACACCAGGAGAATTGAGGATATAAGTCAGCAGCGGATCGCCGGGGGGGATATCCAAGGAGCTGACATCGCCTCCGGGGGAATGTGGCGCAGCCTGGGGCAAGGAAACTTCAGTTTCAGTCGCTCCCCTTCCGAATACTCGCTGCCATAGAGATTGGTTTTGTGTGGTCATATGGCCTCCATTCTATTTAATAATCGTCTCCAAAACGTTACGAAAAGCGCTACGAAATTGATTGTTCGGTGTATTTTTCAGTTTTTTTCCTCTTTTAATTGGTTTTCAGGCTAGATTCAACCGTATCTTTGAGCCATAAAGACAGAGATTCTGGCTGCATGGTTTGCTCAACGAGCTGCAGCAACTCGGCCGTGATCTGCTCAAGCTCGACCTCATCTCTGGCGGTGGCGGCAAAGGCGTTCAGGGCTTGCCGGGCATCATATTTCGACCGGTAAAAGCGTCGATCGATGCCTTCCTGCAGCCAGCCGCGCAATGGATTGAACAGCGCGGCGATCAACAAAGTCGAGACCACAATTGCCAGTGGGGAAATCGCGCCCGTGACACCCCTGATGATCTGCTGGAGTAAGATCACGCTTAAAAAGTAAATCCCCAGCAGGGCTGCAGTAAGCACACCATACACCAGTGTGCGGCGAATAATGTGATCGATATCGAACAGCTGGTACCGTACGATGGCGATGGCGATCGAGATCGGAAAGAGCAGCATGATCAGCCCAAGCAGGTTGGGACTGAGGATCGACTCGTCTGTGATCATCGGCAGCAGGATCCAGAAGATCAACCCGATCAGGCCGGGGATTATCGCGCCGTAAACCGCCCAGCGTATCTTTACCTTTTCTTCCAGTGTCGAGGTCCTGCGATACTTATAGAAAATCACTACAATCGTGGCTGCCAGGAACGGACCTGCGATGGAATTGGCGATCAAATGCCAGGAGTTGATCCAGGGTAATAGTTCCTGCGAACGAGACCAATTCCACCCCACCAGAAGAAAGAATGCAGTCAGTGATCCCGCATAAAGCATCGGGATAATCCATCTTCTACGTTCAACGACTGGGATCGATCTCGGGAATACCAATGCCATGTGTAAACCAGCCGGCCAATAGAGTAACCACAAAAGAGGTGTGGCGAGATGGAACCACCAGAAACCAATGATGCTCGTCACATCGCCCACTTGCAGGAAGAACGACCAGGCGTATGAGTGGCTACCGCTCAAAGCCCAAATAAAGAATGCGCGCGCTGCAGGTTCGCTCGGTTTCCGCACCAGGACAAACAAAGCCACCACCTGTGAAACAAAGGCAAATAACAGCACACCCCAATAATTTGCCAGGATGGCTTCGAAAGGCAAAGGACCCAGGACGATTTTCTGATCCATTGTTTGACCACCTCGTTCGATCCGGTAAGTGATCTCATCTCCGACCTGCCAGTTAGGGCGGGGTGCACCCAAAGTGAAAAGCGATCTGACCCAAGTTTCAAAGCTCTGTCCTTCAACAGCGGTAACTACATCACCTTGCCTGAGGTTTCCCTGATCGAGCTCATATGGGGAGACTACAACACCATTCGTGGAGAAGAATTTTTCACCACCGGCAAAACGCGCCCCATCACTGGGGCTTAAAAGGTGCAGCACGATGAATCCCAAGCCGATCAGCAGGCAGATTAACCCGAATGGGATCAACCACAATGGGAAACGGGGTTTTACAGCCTCTGAAGTGGATGCCATCATGCTTAGTCTCGATCCGCTACTTTGGTTCAACCCGGGCGATTTCTCCATCCACGATCACGCGGTAGAGCTCCAGCGGTATATGTGCTGGGCCGCATTCCACTGCTCCGTTGGTCACATCAAAACAGGAAGAATGCCAGGGGCAGGTGATGATTTTGCCATCAAGGTCGCCCTCACTCAATGGACCTTCGGCATGAGTACAGTCGTCCTGCGTGGCGAAAAACTCACCCTCAACATTGTAGACCGCCACCGGTTTGCCGTCTACATCTACCCTGGTGATCTGGCCTGGTTCGAGATCGCTGACCCTAAACTCGTTGTCTTTGAGTGTATCCTGGGCAGCACCTTCTTCCGCCATTTCACCCACTCCTTCGAGGGAAACATCTTGAAAATCCCGCAGCATGGTGGGTATCGTCAGATAGAGCTCACCTTCACGCAGTTCGACCGGATACATCGGTAAAGCCGCGCTGCGATCGAGCAGCAAACGCCCATCCGGGAGGTTGTACTGGTAGCCGTGCCAGGGACAGGTCAAAACATCATCTTCTAGGGGACCGCTGCACACTGGCCCACCACGATGTAGACAGCTGTTCAGCAGTGCATACCAGTTCCCTTTATGATGGAAGACACCGATCGACAGATCATCCGCCTGGATGATCGTGCGTTCCCCCTCTGGGATATCTTCAACGCGACCCACGTGGACCTCTTTGTATTCGATCGAACGGGCGATGCCCAGTGATTTTTCGTAGGTATCGACTGCCATCTGTTGGACTAATTCAGGATCGACCACGCATAAATTTTCAAAGGTCTCCTCCTGGCGCTCGTGACCGTAGCTGCGGGAGAGCAGCTCCAGCACCACCATCATAAAGGCATTCCAGGCTTTTACTGCCCGGACCTCGAAGTCCGGGTCGATCTCGTGCAGTTCTTCCTTCAAGGCTTCCGTGATCCTTTGCTGGACGTGCGCCACCATGCCGATCACATACCGCTCTGGGATGTAAATGTTGGGATCAGCGCCGTGCGAGGTGTGAACTCTGCCGACATAATCGATATAACGGGCGAAGTCTTCATCGAATTCTGCCGACGCCGCCCGGCGCCAGAAATGCCCCTGGTGTTCCATGCGCATCTTCAGGTATTCGTGGTCGATGGTGCCGTCTTTCTTCTCGAAGAATTTGCGCGTTGGCGGGAAGCGCAGCAGCTGCGCGTAAAAGCTGCCCACGATGGAGGGGATGTGTTTCTCGATGACAAAGCGCGATTCTTTGATCGTCTGCGCGTCCTCATCGGTAAAGCCGATGAATTCGGCCATATAGTTGAAATAGCGACCGGCATCAACAGCGCCGCGCTTGAAACGTTCTTGTGAGGTTAATTGATCCATATGTAGCTCCTTTAAATCTCATTCGGCCGTTTGAATGTGACTCGCTGTTTTTCGGCTAGCCACAACGAGGTCTGCTCAGGCTGCATGGTCTCCTGCACCACGCTCAACAGATGGTTAGTGAGCTGCTCCATCTCAACCTCATCCCGGGCGGTGGTGGCGAAGTCAGCCAGGGCTTGTTGGGCGTCGTATTTGCGGCGGTAGAAACGGCGATCAATAACTCCTTGCAGGCGGCCGCGCAACGGGTTGAACAAGGCTGCGATCATCAAGGTGGAGATCACGATGGCGATAGGCGAATCCTGGCCGCTAAGCGCCCGGAAGGCTTGCTGCAGCAGTACCACGCTGCCGAAATAAAGCAAAGCCAATAGCAAAGTCAAGGCGCCATAGATCAATGTGCGGCGGATGATCAGGTCAATGTCCCACAGGCGATATCTCTGGATGGATATGAAAATTGAAACCGGCATGATCGACAAGGTAAGCATCCAGACCACGTTCCCCAACGCGCTCCACCAGGGTTGGGGTTCCCCGGGTGGTAAATTGCTCATCCTGAAATAAATCGCCGAGGAGATGATCGTCAAGACGAGATAAAGCAAGAACCCATACAGAACCCATTTCGTCTGTTGTCTCTCACCTGGGCTCGACACATTCCGATAGCGGAAAATCTGGGCATATACGCCGAGCATAAAAACTACCCCCTGGATGAAGAAAACAAAATATAAGATCGAGCTTGGGGATGAATACCACTGATCGATTGGCGCGAGAAGTAGCAGCGGTGTAACAATGACCCCGATCAGCAGCGCCCAGCGCGTCCATTCTGGCACAAAGCGGCCATTCGGGAACAGAAAGGTAAACGCCATCACAGGCACAGTTAGTAATAAAGTCTGGCCCAACATGGCGATTTCAACTGGCAAATCATAAAAATCAAGCATGATCTCTAAAGGACCAGCCAGGGTGAACGAATATATCAGCAGGAAGAACGAAAGCGAGAGCGCCATGGGGTCATCCGCTTTGCGCCAGAAGAGTATCACCGCTAAAAAAAGGGACAGTAATGCCGCGAATAGCGACATAAGTCCGATGACCAGGTTCATGATCAGGGCAAAGCTGGAGGAAACATCGGTTTGATAGAAGGATGATCCCTCCAGGATTCCTATCCAATAAACCGGCAGCGCGGCCAGGATCACTCCAAAAGCAGCCAGCGCGCAGACAAACCACAGCACTCGCGCCAGGCGCAACCAAATCGATTGTACCGTGGGTATTTCTGCTCGATCGGTTAAATTATTGAGTCCTAACCTTTTTGCCATTCAGCAAAACTCAGCAGTTTAAAATTTGAGAATCTCATGCCGGGTATCCTACATACCTCCCCTCTGCTTCATCATATAATCGAATTCTCAGCAATTTAAGAGTATCCCAAAGCGTGATTGGCTTCACTGCTAACTCAGGATGTTTTTTAAAGAGGGTCGGTAGGTGATAGTTGGGCACCAAGTGGGATAAGTGATGCAAATGGTGAAAACCAATATTTCCTGTAAAGAACCGCAAAATTCCTGGTAGCTGGTAATATGAGCTCCCTTGCATACAGGCTTTCAAGTAATCCCACTCATCATCTCTCGCCCAATAAGCACCCGGGAACTGATGCTGGATATAAAAGAGCCAGACACCGACAGATAGCGCTATCATCACCACAGGCATTTGAATAAGCAAATAGGCTTTCCATCCTATTAACAAGCTGATCGAGACTACTATTACAAGTAAGGCTATATCTGTTTGTAATATGCTTCTTTTATCCTGTGGGTCCAGGCCAGGAAACGGAATCCTTTGTGCAAGGAGCATATTTATCCAAGCACCAACCGTAAAAAGTATTAGTGGATTTCTATAAACTCTATAGGCGAGCTTTTTCCATTTATTGGCTTCATTCCACTCATCAACAGTCATCATCCAAACGTCGCCTTTGCCACGCTGATCTAACTTCGCCACAGTAGCGTGGTGCTTGGCATGAGCACGTCTCCAAAAATGATATGGCGTAAATGTCAATATCCCCGTTATCACACCAAGAATATCATTTGCTTTTTTATTTGAAGAACCAAAAAAGCTCTGATGGCCACAATCATGGAAAATGATAAATGTCCGAACAAAAAATCCTGCTGCCGGAAGGGCCAGCAGCAACGTCCACCAATACGAAAAGTCTAAACTGAAATACATCAAAATCATCAACCCAAAATATGGAACAACTGAGGTTAAGATTTGACCAACCGCCTTCGGGAAATCCGGTACTTGATATATCTTTATTATTTCTTTCCAATTTACTCTTTCAAAACTCTGAGCAGAGGTGTTCATTTTTGCTCCTTA
>JBFFIU010000123.1:0-10067 GCA_041556275.1 Anaerolineales bacterium
CGATTATTAAGATTTTCCATTGCGAAATTAACCCGTAAAATACTTGAACGCTTCAGAGACCGGGATCAATCTGGTTAGTACATAGACGACCAATGAAAGTCAGTTATTATAGCCTTCTTACATCTTTTCCGCGTAACAATACGATCACAGATACCTTTTTCGAGTTCAAACCGGGTTTAATGCTATATGCACTCCGGTCATTCGATCCTGGAAACCACCATTATAATCCGCACAACCTTGTGCACATCTTTATGTTCAATTTATCAATATCCAAGCGTTGGAAGCTTATAATTGAATAGATTGTAATTACCAATGGAGATAAAAGTGAAATCTTGGAAAAATACATATCTCATTATCTTTGCAGCTCTGCATGTATTATTTCTTTTCGCTTGTAGTACCCAGGGAGAAAGAGCCCAGAAAGAACCACAAAATATTCATTTTGTGGGGGATAGTTTTACTGTTTACCACAAGGTAGATTTACCGGAAATGTTCTCCCGTTTAGCGGAAACAGGTGGTCATCAGGTTAATGTTTCAAGAACTACCCGTAATGCCACCTCCTTGGCATTTCATTCCAGAAATAAGAATTTGATCTCGAAGATCGAAGAGGGAGAGCTCAATTATGTCATTCTCCAGGAAACCGAGAAGATTCCCTCTATCCCCAGTGATCGAGACGATTATTTTTTTCCAATCGTCCGTTCCTTAAATTCCATGATCGAACAATATGGAGCCCAGACCATCCTATATATGACCTGGGGGTATCGGGATGGATACCCAGAAGGAGGTCATCCCACTTATGCCTCGATGCAAAACGCGATCGCAGAAAGCAACCTTATGATCGCAGACGAATTGGATTTACCTGTTGCGCCTGTGGGAATCGCATGGCAGACTGCTTTGGAGCGAAACTCTGAATTGGAACTTTGGGTAGAGGATGGAGGGCATCCGACGCCAATTGGCATGTTCCTGGCTGCCAGTGTATTTTACGCGGTCATCTTTGATGAAGATCCCACTCAATTGCCATATTCAGACGAGTTTGGCATCAATGAAGAGACGATTAATTTCCTCCACAGTATCGCCTCCGAGGTAGTTCTTCAAGATAAAGATAATTGGAATCTCCAATAACAGTATTCGATTTTAGGAAATTGAAGTTCCTGCTTGTGAACCTGCGCGAACCAAGTAACGCCAGGAAAGCAAGCCAGCTATTATCAACACAGACAATACTGAAACCAATACCAAAGGCTCACTAGACAAGTACGCAGGAGCCACAATTCCAGTTCCTACTGCATCGAGAAAAAAATGGGCTAATATGGCACATTCAATGCCTTGCGTCCAGTACATCCAACCCAGGATGATCCCGAAGAATGAGGTTGCGATCATGATAACCAGAAGCATAGAAACAGGGATTTCTGGATTTGACAATTTATCGTCAATGTGACTCCAACCGAAGAGTACCCCTGAAATTATGATCGCTATCCAGAATACTACTCTGGTGGGACGACCATCTGGCTCACGCCAGACCAAACTACCCAGCCAGACAAACAGGGTCATCAAAAACAGCCGACTGAAGATCTCTTCTTGAACACCAGCATCCACTGAAGCCAGGATGGGTTTCCAAATGGCCGGATAACTGCCCGACTACAAGCGCAGATTCACAAAAATGATATATGGAACAGCAATGACTGCAAACAACAATGACAGGGCAAATACTCTATAAACCCACAGCGACAATTGCCCTCCCTTGAGAAATCCCTCGAGAAACGGAGCTCCCAGACCGGTACGCCCACCGAGGAAAAGAGCAATTCCGATCACAATTCCGGAGGCGGCAGTCGCCACAACCCAGACATATACAGGTTCTATTGAATTATTCTCGAAACGCAACATAGGAATGGAAACAAGGTTCCCGATGACCTGAAGCGCTATCAAAATTATTAATGCCCTCCAGCTGAAGGGTCTCCCGGGCGGCAGACGGACAGTCTCGATTCCAAATATTGTTCTGATCAATTTACATTGACTTTCTAATAGATTTTAATGCTATTCTATATCATCCTGTTGATAAGCTTTCCTCGCTATTGATACATCCTTAAACATAATATTGGTTCAAATCTACAACTAGGTACCCGACACTTTTACTCTGGGTGTCACTGCGATGGGTGCAAAGCACCCTGAAGCAGTCTCCTCCAAAGTGTTGAAATGTATAAAATCAGGGAGATTGCGTCGGTCCCCTTCGACTTCGCTCAGGACTACTAACTAGGGCTTTGCTCCCTCGCCCAGCATAAGACGCTGGAGTAAACCAATGACAATTTCAAACTGTCAGGTAGCTAGATCTACAATCAAAAGAAGAATTCACTCTTCTGATACAATGGTCAGATCATTCTAAGAACTGGAATGCCATCCTACCAAGATCATCTGTAAATCCAGGAATTCAAGGACAAGTAATGCAACTTGAGCATAATAGCCAGCTTTTATTCATAGGGGATTCGATCACTGATTGTGGGCGCAAACGCCCGATTGGCGAAGGAGGCTTCGATCAAGCACTCGGCAACGGTTATGTAAGCCTGGTAAATGCGGCCATTACTGCTATTTACCCGGACTCCGCCATCAAGGTAATCAACATGGGCGTTTCTGGAAACACAGTTCTAGACCTGGATTCCCGCTGGAAACGCGATGTACTCGCTTTAAATCCTGATTGGCTCTCGATCCTGATCGGCATTAACGATGTCTGGTGGTTGTTCAATCAGGGTTGGCGACCAGGAAACCAACATAATATCAACGACTATACGCAAATACTTGATAACCTTATCCACCAAGTGAGACCAAACTTACATGGTTTGATCTTAATGACCCCTTATTACCTTGAGCCGGACATTAATGATCCCTTACGAATGATGATGGATCGCTATGGTGAAGTGGTCAAGGAGCTGGCTTCAAAGCATAATGCCATCCTCATTGACTCCCAAGCCTATTTTGATCGCATTTTAAATTGGATGGATCCTTTCGACCTGGCACCGGACCGGGTTCATATAAATTTGACCGGGCACATGATCCTGGCCCGCGCCTTCTTAAGTTCAATTGAATTTTCGTGGGAAAGAACTTTGGAATAATCACATGTCGTCACTGCCAAGTCTCAACATAACTTACAATAATTGAAATCAATCGAGCTAAATGGATCAATTCAGATCATAACGTTGTTTGAAGTTCTCGATCGCTTCGGCAGCTCGCTGAACCCCCCCGGCATCCAAAAAAGATTGCCTGATCCGTTCGAGCCCGGTTCCAAAAGCTAGATCAGCGATCATCTTATCAGCGGTTATTTGCAACTGCTCGACCGTCAGCTTATGCGACTCTAAATAAATCCCTCCCAGGAGCTGCTCTACCCGAGCCGCATTGAGCGCCTGCTCGACCGTGTTGGGCACCACGATCATGGGCACGCCATACATCACCGCTTCACTGATACTATTCATCCCGCCATGTGTGATGAATACATCAGCATCTTTGAGCACCGACAGCTGAGGTACAAACTGAGCCACCGAAAAATTTTCCGGAATCGGTTCTAATGAACTAGGCTCTACAGCTCTTCCCACTGACATGATTACTACATATCGCTGATCATCAAATGCCTGCAGGCATTTCTCAAAAAAATCTAATTTTGCCTGGTAGACCGTACCGACGGCAATATAGATCAGCTTCTGCTCTTTATGCTTGGATATCTTGAATGGTTCATCTTGTCGTTTGAGATCGATCTCCGGTCCGACATACAGGTATGAATCATCAAAGTGATTTTCATACGGTTGGAAATATCGAGAAGAATTGACAATATTCAGCTCCGCCGAGCTGGACAGCACATTGATATCCCGCGGATCCCGCAGCTTATAGTCCTTAACGATCCTTGCTGTCTGCCGTTGTAACTGGCGCCAATAACCATATCCAGGCCGAATGCTCTGCAGTCCCTTGCGGATAACACGCCAATCATCGAGTATTGTCCGCCAGTAGAAGGGCAGGTGGGGAAAACTGGCCACCGCTGGAATGTTGAATCGGCGACTGGCGATCTCTCCCCAGGGAGCACTCATATCGAACATCATGTAATCCGGTCGCTCCTGCTCTACTGCTGAAAGCACTTGGGGCAGTAAAGCATATGTCGCTTCTGCGACCAGTCTGGCGTGATGAACAATATGAGAGACCTTCCGGGATCCTTCAAATGTGTATAGATGCTCATAGCCGCGATAATCGGCACCCGTGGCTCGAATCCTTTCTTCGAAAGCGCCGGTTGAGAAATAAGTTAACTTATCACCACGCTTAACAAGTTCTTCGATCAACGGCAATGTTGGGTTGACATGTCCATGAAACGGGATGTTAAAGAACCACGCACGAGCCATAGTTTCTCCGTTTAGTTATCCAGAATCGTAATCGATTAAGGCTGTGCCAACGACTGATATAAAAAAATAAATGGTTTGGACTCTTCTTTAATCGCTTAACTTCTACCGTAAACCGGGATAGCCGCGCCATGAATATCACGGGCTGCTTCAGATGCCAGGAACAAGATCACATCCGCTAATGATTCCGGCGCAACCCAGGTGCTGAAATCTGCATCCGGCATTGCCTCCCGATTTTGTGGAGTGTCAATCGTTCCGGGGATGACACAATTGACGTTGATCCCCTGATCTTTGAGCTCCGCGGCCATGCTCTCGGTGAAGCGAAAGACCGCGCTTTTGGAGGCGCTGTACGCGGACATCCCGGCCCGTCCTTCCAGGCCCGGTCGAGCAGCCAAGTTGATGATCTTTCCCGAGCCACCTTCAAGCATTCTTGGGACAACTCTCTGGCTGGCAATAAATACTGCTTTTGCATTCAAATTGAACATGAAATCCAATGTCTCGATCGAAGTTTCATGGAGCATCTTCCCCGCCCTAAACCCACCTACCGTATTGACCAGAACATCGATGCGTTCGAAATGTTGGTATGCTTCAACCACAGATGCTTCAACCGCTTTTTCATTCATCAAATCGGCGCAGTTAACTAACAAATAATCCGGGGAACCGACCAGGTCTGGAAAAGTCTGCTTGAGCCGATCTTCCCCGCGATCGATGAGCACCAGCTTGGCATGCGAAGCTTGAAAAGTCCGCGCCAAGACGGCTCCAAGATTACCGATCGCGCCCGTAACCATGACAACTTTATTTGTGAAATCAAACACCTTCTAACCTCCTTTTTGTTGGTGTGATAAAGTAATTCAATTATAAGTGTACTTACTATGAAATGGTCGATTTTGTCTATAAATGGAAGAAACCGCCAACTGAAATGTTGTGCGGTTTCTTCCATTTTGGCTTAAGGTAGCAATCTGAGAAAAACTATCGTTATTCCTGTGCTGCAGCTTCCGCGTCGATCAAGCCATGACCGAAGAAGGAGGTACGCCCACCTTGGCCATAGCAGCGCTCTCGCTCATCACCTTCATTTAGTGGTTCCCAGTCTGCTGGACAATTCAATTTCTGTGCTGAGCGCTGAACTGCCGCCTTGACAGCGCCAGGGCTCCACTTCGGGTGCATTTCCTTCACCAGAGCAGCTACTCCGGCCGCATGGGGCGATGCCATCGAGGTGCCGTTCAAATAGGCATACCGATATCCCTGGTCCACTGTTGTCATTCCTTCAAATCCCGGCACATTCGTCTCTAGGAAATCAAAGAAATCCCAGATGCTGTTATCGGGGTCACCTGTGCTGGAGAGCGCAGCCAGAATGGCATCCTGGACGGTGCCAGTGGCCTGGAAGTAATCGCCGCCGGGAGCTGCCACATCCACGCGGGACATACCTACGCTGGAATAGTCAGCGATCAACAGGTTGTAGCCGGGATAGCCGATGGGGCCAGTAGCTGAGACGGTTAGTACCCCCGGTAATTCGGCAGGAGCCACCCGGCAGTTGTTTTGCACATAACGCTCCTCTGCTGACCCAGGAGGCCAATCAGGACTAATATCATCGAAGCCGGGATGCTGAAGGTCGGATTGTTCGTTGCCGGCTGAAGCGACGATTAGTACCCCTCGCTGTCGGGCATATCGGGCAGCCGATTCAAGCTCTTTGAGGATAGCCTTCTGCTCTTTTTCATTTTTGCAGTAATATAGGTAAGGATCAGCGAAGAGGCTCATATTAACGATATCGAGCTTCTGGTCTCCAGCATAGCGTAATGCTGCTGCCACAGAGTCAGCGAAACAGTATCCAACCTCGGTGCAGATCTTCAACGCGACGATGGTCGCCTCCGGAGCGACTCCCGCAATGCCGATCCCGTTTATAGGAGCGGCGATCGTGGTGGCGACATGCGAGCCATGACCGCTGAGATCCTGCACAGCAGCCTTGTTAGAGCAGTCTCCATTGGCGATCTCGACTGGATCGGCGGTGGGCGTGTCATCAAAAATGAAAGAGCACGACCTATCTACATCCAGGTTGGGTGCGATGTCCGCATGGTTGAAATCAACTCCGGTGTCAAGCACACCCACTGTGACACCCTTGCCTGTGGCATATTGATAGCTGCCATCATCGCCGGCATTGATCAACGCCATGTCCCACTGGCATGGACCAAACGGCTCACTATTGGGAACACCGAAGACAGCGCCATAAAGTTCGTTACAACGATCGACCAGATCATCCTTGGGCATCGCCGCCAGGGCCGCTGTGCTCAAACCGATAAATGCCACCACAAGTAGCGTCCCAATCATAATTATTTTCCATCGTTTCATTGTGTTTCCTCCTTTGCTATAAGTTACTTATATCAAATATCATCCCAAGTTGCTACCTTGGCGAAAGGGATCAGCCCTGGGATCAGGGCTTGTTTGTATAGTCCAATATCGCAAGGATTTGGACCGAATACCGGATTGGTAAACACCCGAAGCAAATCTTGAACCAGCTTTGGCAAACAAAACCTGTTCAGTGGAATTGCTATCTCAATAATGTTTGTGGTCAAATTGTTTTTTTGCGCACTCCTGATTAATACTTCTCCAGTTCAGTGGCTGGAATGTCCTCCCACATTTTGCAGGATGCGCTCAATGAAAAACCACCTGTATTGTACTTCTATGGGAATAACCAATAAAGACTATTTCCCACGGTGTATGGAATAATTTCATTGTAAATCACAGTCTTATGTCAGTCAATAGTCTCATTCTTAAATTCGGACAAGAGTTCGCACATCTCAACCAAACATTAGCTGGCACAAGATAATTAGAGCCGCCGGAACGATTTGTCTCAGCATTCTTCGGGATAAACGGTAACGCTGCTGCTTCAGCAGCAAAAAGGCTAGAATCCAAGAACCAGGGAGGGCTTTTGTCAATTTCAAACCCCAAATTATCAAATTTCTCCTAGCATACGAAATGCGGCATTGCATAAACCGCTCTGAGTATAAACTGAGATCTTATCAGATTGACACATATAAGAAATACCCCCTCCCATCTGGCAGGAGGGGGTGTGTGACAGATATAAATTTGATTGAAGCTTAACTACACTCGAAATCTTATCTTATTCAACAAATTCTTCCACCTGCAGTTTCATGGCGGAAAATTCGCGATATGCCAGAGTCCAGGTCGCCGAGGTGAACACGGTCACCAGGGTGCGAATCAAAGCGAAAATTAGCGCACTCAGTAGCCCTCCGAAGCAGAATGGTCCAAACAACCACAAGCCTGGTTCATCAACGGCGAATAAGCCTAGCAGAGGCGCGGCCAATGCAAATAGGATAACAAAGGAAACTCCGAAAATAACCATCCCAATGGCAAAGAAAATCAACCACAAAAGGATCGTTGCACCGAGATTCTCCTTGAGCACCTGCCATCCGCGACTGAAAGCGTCAATCCAGCCCAGGTCTTCAATGATAGCGGCTCGTTCACCATAAATTCGGATCTGCTCCAGGACTATCACTACGAGGAAAAATCCACAACAAAGAAAACCACCACAGGTGATCACAAAAAACAGGATAGTAGAAACCCCAGCAGGTTCAGACACCTCGAGCAAGCCGACACCGCTGGCGATGCCTACTCCGAGAACCACCAGGCCAATTATCAACAGGACAATTAGGGGCAACGCAGCTAATACTGCCAAACCAAAAAGCGTCCAGAATTTCCTTGCTCCACCACGCCAAGCTTTACCAAAGCTTGTCGATCCCTCTTCTTCAATTTGCTGCACGCCTGCGATTAAACCACCCCGAGAGATAACCGATATCACCCAGAAGACTATGGCCAGAATGAAAAGCAAACAAATGACGAGGAGAACGATGCCAGCGAAGGAAATCCAGAATTCCTCCAGCTGAGTATCCCACCTCCATCCCCAGCGGTCAAAGTCGAATTCCTGTCCACTCAATGTATAGTTAAATTGACCGGTGCCACCCCCACTTCCCTGGCCTAGACTGGCCAAGAACCCCAAGATCCAGAGAATTTTCCAGCGCCAGGTGATCTGCCAGGCACGCCCCAATACTTTGCCGAAGTCCATGTTCTGCCTCCCTCTTTCTGCAATTAATTCATGAGTATATTAATGAAATGTTTGAATTCATTATAGACATAACGTCACTGCAAAGCAATATTTCTGAAAATGTTATTCAACGGTCACTTGGAATTCTATTACACCTCCTTCCCCCATTAATATTTTATCAACGGTTATTATCTGATCGTTATTGATAACCTTTTGAGGTTACCGAAATCCATTGAAATCCTTGAGGCTCCAGTAAAATTATATCATCAGCATCTAAGTATTACCCAGGGAGCGGAATTCACTGCTGAATTGAAAATTCATCGTTTCTGGCAATAAGCGACGTAATAATTGTGATGTCACCAGCGATTTGACAGCTGGATCTACTTTGTTGTGACACCTCAACCTGACGATCGAATCTGGTCCCAAATTGGATATTTCAGACCGGATGAAATGCTCCAGATTTCCGGAGTTGACCGCACCATCCAAGATCAAGTCAACCATTGGTCGCGTGGAAAGCTGGATGAATTTCAAGCGCTGGATTCCCCAAACCCCTTCCCTAGAGGGCGCGAACTCTATCTCGTAAAATCCCTTCATTTCATCTCTTTCGGCAAAAGAAGTTCGCTCGGTTGATCCAGGATAAATGATTGGAGGGAAATCATATACTCTTTTTTGCGGATCGCCTAAAACCTGCGCCCGGTGGATATGTCCAGATAAGACAGCCGTGGCGTCCTGAGGGAGATCAATCCTGCGAATGATATCCTTACCTCGCCGAAAGGTGAAATCAGTAGATCCTACTTGTGCACCTTCAACGGTCTGATGAATGCAAAGCAGTTTCATATGTGCTTTGTTTTTTGACCAGCCAGTTTCATTAAGCAGAGAAGGAAAATGATCCCGGGCGATCTTACGTTCACAAGGAAAACCAGACAGGCTTACATTAGCTCCTGAGAATTCGAAATGATATGTTTTTGGCGATTCAAAGATCTTAATATTCGCATGGCTGAGAAACAAAGAAACCGGCAAAATTGAGCGCTCATGGTTGCCCGGGACGATCAAGATCGGTATTCCGGCACCAGCAAATTCGAAAAGTTCAGCATACACCATATCAATGATCTGCTGGGAAATGCGTGCGCGGAAGAATAAATCCCCTCCATGAAGAACAAGATCTGGACGGGTTTCACGAGCATAATCCAGAACCTTCCGGAAATTCTCGAAGAAATCCGGACCCCGTCTTCGTCGTTGAATGCGCGGCTTGATCGGGTAATCGAAGCCCAGGTGAGTATCGGCGAAAAACACCATGCGAACGGATTTCATATCCTATATTATCCTGATATTCTCGGGTTAGACGGAAACAAAATATCCACCATTTCCTGTTTTGAGAATGACACCAATTTCTGCAGGCGATCCTATAGGTAGATTAACTAACCCAACTGATCACGTATTCGGTCCAATCATTTGGTTTTGAGATGTCAGGTTCATTCGTTTCCCAGCAACCGATAATGCCAAGTTCCTCAGCCATCAGCTCAAAATGGCTCAGCGCGATTCCAATGTCGATGCGTTGTAGATCTGCAACAGTGGTTAATCTGACCAGCCAGCTTTCTCTGTATCCGGGAGTGCGCTGCAGGTAGAAATGAAATTTATTATCTTGC
>JBFFIU010000124.1:0-9910 GCA_041556275.1 Anaerolineales bacterium
CTCAAGGCGTAGCCAATCTTCAAACAGCAAGCTGTCACAGGTAAAACCTGGGAGCAAATCACCGTGGTAGCCAGCAACAGCCGCTTGGAGATCTCTCCTCTCAATTGCCTGCATAAAGTGATCAACATCCAGAATGAAGTCGCTGTCAGCGTTGAATTGCACTGTCTGCCGCGTTACCAGCAAATACGCTTCGTCAGGACTTTCAAGATCACCCAATACCTTGCGTAATTGATGTAAAGACTGGCGCAGATTGTTGCGAGCGTTGGATTCTGACTCTTCCGGCCAGAATAGGGTGGCAAGGACTTCACGTGGGAACGACCTTTCGTATTGCAACGCCAAATAGACCAAAAGACCCTTGTTCTTGCTAGATCGAAACTGAGTGATCAGCTTGGCTTCCAGGATTGCCTGAAAGGTATTCAAAAAGGAAAGGGAGAGCCGTGCCACAATCTTATTATAAAGGGTGCTAACGATTTTGACGATAAGTGCTAACGAGGTCTCAACAAAGTGAAAACGAGCGATCGTTAAACTGATACCAATGAAGTTGGAAACAGCTTTGAAGGAGACACAGAATGTTCACACAAGTTACCTTATCACAACATTTGTTAGACAATGGTCGATTGAGCCACTCCCAGGATCATTTACAAAATCATGGCGCTGCAATCGCAGCTTTTAAACGGGCAAAAAAGCGTGGTACATGGCGGCGATTACTTGCATGGCTAACTCGTCGTTCGGTAGAATTACAGCACTTCCCGACGATCGAGCTCCAATACACCAAACATGCTGCTCGTGGTGTTCAATACATAGATCTTGATCAAATCATCGGTAGCGAAGGGCGCAGCCGTGATTTTGACAATCAATTCTGGCCGATAACTGAACACAGTCGTGCTCGTTGGGTGAGCATCGCCGAGGCAATGGGCACCGACAGACCGCTCCCCCCTGTTCAGTTAATACAGGTAGCCAATGGTTACGTTGTACGTGACGGGAACCATCGCGTGTCAGTTGCCAGGGCGTTCGACCAATCTGTGATTGAAGCAGAGATTATTTGACAGCGTCCAGTATCCGTGCGAAGAATACAATGATTACCAGAAGGAGTGTATGTTTAATTGATGGATTTTCCTGCCTGGCTTTGGAGGAAGTGGATTGGTAGAGAAGATTCTAGGCGGACGGCTTCAGTAAAATTCGAAATATGTATTGATTTTGATCACATTTTCTTGACAACCCATGAAAAGCACATGCAATGAATATTTACGCTTTGAAGCGATTGTGTTCAGCTGCTACTGAGCGATCTCGAGCCTAGAGATCACGCCAGTCGTAAACCCTTTGATCTTTGACGGACTGATCGCCAAACTGACTGCTGTCTGCAACAATGAGTGGCTTTTGTCATCTGTTTTATTACGACCTGCGGAGAGAGTGGGATTCGAACCTGACAACCCTACAAGGTACAAAGCGAACCTCAAAGTACGTCCAACTTTCAACAAGGCAAGCGATTAACGACTTGGAAAATTCGTTTACGAGAATGAGAGATTCCTCTCATGACTCCTGTATTGGCAATGGGATAGGAGGTATGAAACAGAGTTGTGCTATTTCCCAGTTATGCCGGAAAACTCGATCGATCTGGATGAGATAATTATCGGCAGGTGAGCGGGTTTTACCCAAGGGTGTTATGGCAAAACATTGGATTGTATAAATAATCACAATTTTGACATTGATGAAAAAAATTTATATACTCTTCTTAGTTAGTTATTCATCCCCCATCACACTTGTATCCCTTTACATGTGAGGTTGGATTTTATGCATATAATGCATCTTTAAGGCCGAGGCTACGATGACCACCAATGACTCTCAAGAGATCGAACAAACAAAGAAATGGTTTTCAGAACTCTTTGATCGGGCCGCCCCGACATATGACCAAGTTGGTCCAAGGTTCTTTGATTATTTTGGTCGCCGTTTGGTGGAGATGGCCCAGATTCCAAAAGGAGCTCGTGTTCTCGATGTGGCAACAGGTCGAGGAGCTATCCTCATCCCAGCGGTTGAAGCGGTTGGATCACACGGACATGTTATAGGAATCGACTTTTCGCAGATTATGGTCCAGGAAACCTCTGCAGAAATTAAAAAACGCGGCCTGCAAAATGTCGAGGTGCAATTTATGGACGCTGAAGACCTTCAATTTCGAGACGCATCTTTCGATTACGCGCTTTGTGGCTTGTCGATCTTCTTCTTTCCCCAACTTGAGCTTGCTCTATCAGAGATGCGCCGTGTCTTGAAATCAGGTGGCATCATTGGTGTAACCACTTTTTGGCGCGATGATGAGCGCTGGAAATGGATGGGAGATTTGTTCGATAAATATCTCCCTCAACCCCCAACAGAGGATTCAACCGCTGAAGATGAACCTCCAGATCCTGATTTTAGCTCACACGAGGGGATGAAGGCGGTGATGAGTAATGCTGGATTTACCAACATCCAAATCGTTGGTGAAGAACCAGAATTCGTTTATCAGGATGAAGAGGCATGGTGGTCAACCATATGGTCACATGGAATGCGGGCAAGACTTGAAAAAATAGAACGCACGGCAGGATCGGATGGGTTGCAGCAATTCAAGGCAGATGCTCTTAAAGAACTTCAAACCACTAAGCAATCAGATGGATTCCATCATATGTGGTCTGTGCTGTTCACACTGGCAACAAAGCCGCAACACTAGAGGAGTGGCTAGCTTGCTTTGGAACATGGCGATTGGAGATATTTCCCAATCACAGCGAAAATCCTACAGGGAATGGGACTTAAACTTGGGGGACGCCTGGAGATATCCAACAGGAAAGTCCGCCTATCTATGACTATCTGCACAGATATTTCGTACTAAATCACAGCAATTCGCGTGAAGAATTTTATTCAGCGCTCCGAGCTGGACGGATGGTCTTTGGCGGAGAGGGTGGGATTCGAACCTGCATTCCCACCTGGCTGACATGGTGCTCCCAACAATCCACCCTGGCATTTCTCTGGTTGTTAGCGCCAATTCATTCAACCGAATTCCGGCCCCACCACCCTTCTGGACAATCCTGGTCAGCTCATGTTCTCCCTTCAGCGCTTTGTAGAAGGCGATACATCTTTCTGCATCTAAAGTGAAATGTAGCCTCACGCAGCTCATGAGACTCGGCACAGCAGGATTGCCAAAGCTTTGTAGAGCAGGTTACCGCAACCATTATTTCTCTTTGACCAATCTCAATACCGGGCTAGATCGGAGGTAGCGTTCTGGTGACAGGCTGCCAAAAAGCTTGTACGCTACCGCTACCAGACCCGTCCAGCCAGTCTGGTGGCTAGCGCCCAGTCCTGCGCCATTGTCCCCGTGGAAATACTCATAAAACAGGATGTGATCGCGCCAATGTGGGTCGTTCTGAAATTTCTCTGCCCCCCCAAATACCGGGCGCTCTCCATGTTCGTCCCGCTCAAAGATGCGCGCCAACCGCAGACCGATCTCGCGTGCCACCTCGTAGAGAGTCATCATCTGACCTGAGCCAGTTGGAAATTCCACTTTGAAGTCATCGCCATAGTAGCTGTAATACACCAGCAGGGCGCGGATCAGCAGGCTGTTCACCGGCAGCCACACCGGGCCACGCCAGTTCGAGTTACCACCAAACAACCCCGTGTTGGATTCGGCTGGCAGGTATTGCACCCGGTACTCCTGGCCATGAACCCTGACCGAATAGGGATGCTCAAGATGCCAGCGTGATAGCGAGCGGATGCCATACGGGCTGAGAAAGTGATCTTCATCCAGCATCCGCTCCAGGACACGCCGCAGCTTATTTTCATTCAGAACCGAGAGCAATCGCCGCCCGTTCACACCCGGCTGTGAAATCGGGTGAATATTAGCGACCAATTCAGGACGTTTGTGGATAAAAGCACGCAGGCGTTCAACGATCTGCGGCATTGTTGAAATAATCTCTGGTTCGATCACCGCCACTGCGGTCAGCGGCAGCAGCCCAACCATCGAGTGAACCTTGATGCGCTGAGCAGAGCCATCAGGCAGCATCAGAACATCGTAGAAAAAACCATCCGCTTCGTCCCACAGCTCATCCTGGTTATCACCAATGCGGTCCATCGACCCAGCAATCCATAGGAAATGCTGGATGAATTTAAGCACCATCTCTTCATAAGTTGGATCGTGGCGGGCGATCTCTAAAGCCATCGAGAGCATATTCTGGCTGAAGAACGCCATCCAGGCTGTGCCATCTGCTTGCTCCAGGTAGCCGCCAGTCGGCAAGGGTGCGCTACGATCGAAAACGCCAATGTTATCAAGACCCAGGAATCCTCCGCTAAATAGATTGCGACCGCCAGGGTCCTTGCGGTTCACCCACCAGTTAAAGTTGAACAACAGCTTGGTGAAGATATTTTTTAAGAAGTTGAGATCCGTCAACCCAAGATTTTCTTCGATGATGTAATTAAAATAGGTCGCCCAGGCGTGAACGGGTGGATTGACGTCACTAAAATTCCATTCGTAGGCGGGAATCTGCCCACTGGGATGCAGGTAGACATCGCGCAGCATCAGGTCGAGCTGTTCCTTGGCGAAGTCCGGATCAATCAGGTTGAATACCAGGGTGTGAAAGGCCAGGTCCCAGGCGGCGTACCACGGGTACTCCCACTTATCCGGCATCGAGATCACATTGTCGTTGAGCATGTGGTACCAGTCGCGGTTGCGAATCTGCCTCCGCCCGCCCAACAACGGATTAGCGCCATGCTCTTCCAGCCAAATATCCAGGTCGAAGAAGTAATATTGCTTGCTCCACAGCATGCCAGCCAGCGCCTGGCGCATCACATTGCGCTGGTCTTCATTCAAATCTTCCGGAGTAACGACCTCGTAGAATTCATCCGCTTCTACCTGACGGGCTTTGAAGGTTTTGTCGTACTGCGTCCCAAATGGATTGTTTTTTGTAGATATCCCAGCTTCACATAGGCGCAGGCGGATCACCTGCGTCTCACCAGGCATTAGGGTAAGAGAGTAATGAGCTGCGGATTTGGTGCCCTTTTGGGCCGGGTTTACCGCTTGTTCTTTACCGCTTACCAGGTAATCATGGAACGCATCTTTAACGTAAGGAAATGTGTTCTGCTCGCCGAAAAGACGCTGTCGATTCGTTTCGTTCTCGGTGAAAAGCAATTGTGGGGTGCCCTGGAAGTATAAGACGCGCTCACCCAAGAGTGGATGGTTGGCATGAACTGCGCGCAACCCGTCGGGTGCAGTCCCTTCGTGCAGCTCTGGTCGGGGTGCCTCAGTCTCAAGCCACCAGGTGTTGCGAAACCACAGTTGGGGCAGGATATGAAGCTGAGCCGGTTCTGGTCCCCGGTTGGTTGCGCTGACCCGGATCAGGATGTCCTCAGGAGAAGCCTTGGCATACTCCACAAGCACATCGAAATAGCGATCTTCGTCAAATATCCCGGTATCGAGTAATTCGAATTCCAGCTCGTCCCGCGTGCGCTGGCGGTTGGTCTCCACCAATTGCTGGTAGGGATACATTCCCTGTGGATACTTGTACAGGTACTTCATATAGGAATGAGTGGGCGTGCTATCCAGATAATAGTAATATTCTTTGACATCCTCCCCGTGATTGCCCTCGGCATTCGTCAGGCCAAATATGCGCTCTTTGAGGATCGGGTCGACACCGTTCCACAACGCCAGTGCCCAGCACAGGTTCTGCTTGTCATCAGATATTCCTGCCAGGCCATCCTCTCCCCATTTATAAGCCCGCGAGCGGGCGTGGTCATGTGGAAAATAGTTCCAGGCGTCGCCGTTATCGCTGTAATCCTCGCGCACAGTGCCCCACTGACGCTCGCTCAAGTAGGGCCCCCATTTGCGCCAGGGGATGTTGCTTTCACGAGCCTCAATTAGACGTTGTTTTTCCGCGTTCATCGTTACTCCTCAGGTTAGAAAAGATGAACTGTCTCCTCGTAGTTCGCAAATAACACAATGCGCCCGGCGCGTGAACGCCGGGCAAGACAGGTAGATCAATTTTATTCCAAGAGAATATATTTTGGAAGGGTGCTAATGTCGCAAGATCAGGGATAAAAAAAATTATAACAGGCCGCCTCCAAGCCAAAATCGACAGATTTTATGTCAGTTCGCTAGAGGCCGCCCGCCATTGACCATAGGGACACACTCCACCAGATGATCCCAATGCCTGAAGCGGTCAAGCCGATGAAGGTGACAATTGGATAGGCCTGGCGTAGGGGGGTGGCGAGGAAGCCGATCATGAAGAGCACAGCTGCAATAACAGAGTAGACACCTGCCAGGATGACTGAGATACCAAACAGGATCTCGCCCACCAGGAAGATGAGGCCAGAGATAGATTTGATCTGAAGTGCAGTGCCTTGATCCAAGCGGGCCATATCCTCCATGGAGAGGCTGGCACCGATGAAAGCGCCTGAATAATCAATGCAGGCGATCAGCGCAAGCCCAACGAATACCAGGACGTATGCAATCAGGCCGAAAACGTCGGCTTGAGAACTTTGCCATATGTAGATGCCAGTGATGCCAAATAAACCGATCAAAGCACCCAGGAAGTTGAAAAAGGCTCCCACTGGTGATGATGATTTCACGAGAGTTGAGAATAGTGCACCCAGGATAATGCATACCCCAGCGATAACGCCGGCAATGGCGCTCAAACTATAGAGTGTCCCTGTTGCCATGTTATTCTCCTTTGCTTAACTGTGTGTAAATTGATCTGATGCGCGCGCTCACCACCCATGCGGGATTCAATTGATGATGGGAAATAGACTCTCCCTTTCATTTCAACCGGGTCGGGATATATGACCGCAGCCTGATTAATCGGGCTTTCAGGTACTTCTTGGTCGCAGGATCCTGCGCAGGACCGCCAGCACTGCCGAACCCAAGCCGAGGATGGCAAAGAAGCCGACGATGAAGGTGATCCAATCCTCCAGGCCGAATACTCCCGCCTGGACGGCAACCACGCCCACGATTACCAGGATGGTCACGATCACCCCATAGGCGATCAGCCCCCATCCGGTGCGGGCCGCGCTGCGATCGGTCTCATAGCTGTATTTCGATCCCTCAGAAGGGAGTGGAATGGTTGCACCCAGGATCAGGGTATCCAGGCCAAACAAGAATGCAGCTACCGCACCGGCCAAGAAGAAGTAAAGCCAGGCCAAGACCACATTTGACTCGCCAACGGTTTTCCCGGCGAATGAAGCGTATATGGCGTAGATGAACATTCCCAACGTCAGCAGGAAAGCCGCGCCAATCAACCAGACTATCACACGATGGAAGGTCTGTTTTGAAGTTGGCAGCTGCTCCACATACTGGTCAAATGTAAGACGTTCTTCTACATCCGGTTGGACGGGTGGGGACGTTTGCTGAATGCTTTCCATGCTACTCTCTCCTTTCTTCATGCGATTAAACTCCCTCCCGATAGTCGTATCTGCTCACATCAAGTATTTGACTTAGCGCTGGGTTTTCGTATTGTTCTTAAACAAAAAACCACCGACACCCCCGTCAGTGGTACCAGGTGACCAAGAAGGCATTTCTGTCTTGCACCATGCCAAAACCCCGCTTTAAGAATAAACCTTAGACGAAGCAACTTGTGTATTAATTATTATATAAAAACAGCATCCTTAAAGTCAATTTTGTGGCAAAGTTCACAATAAGACTTGGATGCAAGAAACGATTATCAGGAGATATGGAATCCTCATGATGCTCATATCTCAAGACAGGTCAAATGTTCAAATATCTGCTTGGGGTATTACTACCAGCGCTGATGCACTTGTTCCAGGATATATTTCTCGTAGATTTGTCCCAGATCAGCCATCGTTTCATCACTCAGCGGAGGGAACTCGCTAGCGTTGGCATTATCCGTCGCTTGCTGAGCGTTCTTGGCGCCTGGGATGGCGGTTGAGACGGCTTCGAACATCAGGATCCAACGCAGGGCGAACTGCGCCAGGGTCATACCTTCCGGGACAAGAGGACGAATCTCCTCTACTGCCTCCAATCCGGTTTCGTAGTCGACCCCTGAAAAGGTCTCGCCAACATCGAAGGACTGACCGTAACGGTTGTAATTGCGATGATCATCCTCGGTGAAGGTCGTCTGAGGCGTCATCTTACCGCTCAGCAGCCCACTGGCCAGCGGCACGCGCGCCAGGATGGCGACCTGCCGCTCCTGCGCCAGCTGGAAGAACAGCTCTGCAGGGCGCGTGCGGAAGATGTTGAAGATGATCTGCACGCTCTTGACATTGGGGAATTCGACAGCCTTGATGGCTTCTTCTACCTTCTCGACGCTTACCCCGTAGTGCCTGATCTTGCCGGCCTTGGTCAGATCATCCAACACGTCGAAGACCTCTGGGTTGTAATAGACCTCAGTGGGAGGGCAATGTAACTGAACCAGGTCGAGGGCTTCCACATCCAGATTCAGCAGGCTGCGTTCGACGAAGGCGGTCAGATTCTGGCGGTTGTATCCCTCCGCCAGGTGCGGGTCGAGTCGCCGTCCGGCTTTGGTGGCCACGTAGACCTGCTCACCCCGATCCTTGAGCACCCGGGTGATCAATTGTTCGCTTCGCCCGTCCCCGTACACATCCGCGGTGTCGATGAAATTCACGCCCAGATCGATCGATCTATGCAGCGCATCCAGGGCGTCTGCTTCGCTGACGTGTCCCCAATCTGCGCCGATCGCCCAGGCGCCAAAGCCAATCTCTGAAACTTCCCAGCCGGTGCGTCCAAAAGTGCGGTATCTCATATTTTCTCCCAAAGATCAGGTGATGTTGAGAGATTATAACAAGAATGCTTTTCAAGAGATGGTAGCTTCCGAGCGTTTCCAAGATATCATGCCATCTCCCCGCCCCATTTCCTGTCTCAATTTGATTAATTCCACCTTTACAGTATGCAAAAAGCTACTAGACAGGGCCTTCCTTAAGAATTCATGAGAACCGGCTCAAAAATACATCCAGAGATTTTGGAAACCCGTAAATATCCTTACAAACTCTAAACTGTCCTTTTTCGACAGGATGGTTCAAATCAGGTTCCCAGGTACCAAGAACCACCAATACGAAAGGAGGTGGTGCCAGCCGAACATTCCGGGATCTTAGACTCTATACAATCTTATCCGTTTTCCGGTAAACAGGAAAACCATGGCTCCTCCAACAATGAAACCAGCAACCGGGCCCTACAATAAGAGGAGCAAAAATCAAACCCATCCCTCAAACATTAAATTTCAAAAACCATTGGAGGAAAACAATGCGTACATTTCTAATCAAGCGGGGAGGCTTAGGTCTGCTCGTTATCGGCATCCTGCTGGTGTCGGTATCGATCACTTACGCCGGGGCAGGATTGCTGGCGGACATCATCGGGCAGAGCGACAAGACGATCAAGCTCGAGCCTCTGGCTTCGGGTCTAACCGCGCCAAACTTTGGGACATCTGCCCCTGGGGATGAGAGCCGGTTGTTCGTCTCAGACCAGGATGGCATCCTGTGGGCGATCGACCTGGACAGCGGTGACAAAAGCGTGTTCGCTGATCTCAGCAGCCTGCTGGTACCGTTGGGCGCTTTTGGGCCAGGCAGTTTCGACGAGCGCGGCTTCTTGGGCATTGCCTTTCACCCGGGTTACGCCACTAACGGCCTGCTCTACACCCTCACCTCAGAACCAGTAGCTGGCGAGGCTGATTTCTCAACCATGCCGCCTGGCACCACAGCGAATCACCAGGCAGTGATCCGTGAGTGGCAGATTCCCAACCCCGGCGATCCAGATTCGGTCGTCGATCCAACCAGCACTCGAGAACTTCTGCGCATCGATGAGCCGCAGTTCAACCACAACGCTGGCGCGCTCAACTTTGGTCATGATGGGATGCTTTACATCTCCCTGGGCGACGGTGGTGGTCGGGATGATGAGGGCATCGGACATGGAGCCTCGGGCAACGCCCAG
>JBFFIU010000125.1:0-9870 GCA_041556275.1 Anaerolineales bacterium
CGATCCCCAGCGTAAGGCTTCTGCGAAGGATCCTGCACCTAGGGGCATTACCATGAATTCCTGGGCATCGGTTGATTGCCAGCTGGTATGTGCGCCGCCGTTTAATATATTTAACATCGGAACAGGCAGCACATGGGCATACACGCCACCGATATAGCGATACAGAGGCAGGTCCAGGTGATTCGCAGCAGCCTTTGCCACGGCCAGGCTTGCACCCAGGATTGCATTGGCACCCAGTTTCGATTTATTGGGTGTGCCATCCAATTCGATCATCTGCATGTCGATCTCTTTCTGTTTGCTGGCATCCTTCCCTTTTAGCGCATCCCTTATCGGACCGTTCGCATTTTCAACCGCTTTCGAAACACCTTTACCGCCGTAACGGCTTTTGTCTCCATCGCGTAATTCAAGGGCTTCATGAACTCCGGTCGAAGCCCCTGAGGGAACTGCTGCCCGTCCCCTGATCCCTCCATCTAGAATTACCTCCACTTCTACGGTCGGGTTGCCACGCGAATCAAGGATCTCGCGTGCAGTAACATCTTTGATTATTGGTTTCATAAATCACCTCATTTAGTTGGATTCGTTCTTTAATCTAATAGCGACATGCGCGTTGAAACGGATGGATAACGTAGTTTATGAACAAATTAGGATGAATCTACCTTGGCTGGCTCCACCTCGATCGGCGATGATACTTCTGCGCGCTCGCAAACAGCTTCCAGGAACGTGGTGAACAATGGGTGTGGTCGATTGGGGCGCGAAAGGAATTCAGGGTGGAATTGTGTGCCGAGCATGAAGGGATGGTTATCTAATTCTGCAATTTCGACCAGTCTCCCATCTGGCGAAATCCCCGAAAACCTCATCCCCTCAGAACCCAATATGTCGCGATAGGCGTTGTTGAATTCGAAGCGGTGGCGGTGCCGTTCTTGAACGATATCCCTTTGGTAGGAACGTATTGCCACACTATCTGGTTGCAATACACAAGGGTACAGACCCAATCGCATTGTGCCGCCCATATCAGCGATATCGCGCTGATCGGGCATCAGATCGATCACCGGGTGAGGCGTTCCCCGATCGAATTCTGTCGAATTGGCTTCGTCATCTCCTAACACATGACGGGTGAATTCGATCACCATTAACTGCATACCCAAGCACAAACCCAGGTAAGGCACTTTATTTACGCGGGCATGACGGGCGGCAAGGATCTTCCCTTCAATGCCTCGACCGCCAAATCCACCCGGGACGATGATACCATCGGCTGCGTTGACGATCTCCCAGCTGCGCCCTTTTTCCAATTCCGCCGAATGCACCCAATCTATGCTTGCTTCGATGCCTAAAGAGAGTGCGGAATGGAGCAAAGCTTCGCGAACACTCATATAAGCATCGTGCAGCTCCACATATTTCCCGACCAACGCAATGCGTACCTCTGGTTTGTCCCGGCGCACTTCTTTGACCAGGTGTTCCCAGTCGGTCCAATCTGGTTCACGTCGCTTGTCCAATCCCAGACGTTCCAGTAAATAATCACCCACATCAGCACGGTCGAGCAGAATGGGGACTTCATACAGGATTGGGGTTGTGATCATCGGAACGACAGCCCTTTTCTCAACATCACAAAAGAGGGCGATCTTCTCCCTTAAACTATCGTCAACAGGATAATCTGACCGGGAGATGATCAAATCTGGGGAGATGCCGATCGAGCGTAATTCACGCACTGAGTGCTGCGTAGGTTTCGTCTTCAGTTCGTTTGTGGCGCCGATGTGAGGTAGCCATGTCACGTGTATATAAACGCTGTTTTCCCGGCCAACATCTGTGCGCATCTGGCGTAGAGCTTCCAGGAAAGGCAGCGATTCGATATCACCAACCGTACCCCCAATCTCCACCAGGACGATCTCTGCGCCCGTCGTCTTGGAAACCAACCCAATCCTGCGCTTGATCTCGTTCGTGATATGCGGGATCACCTGAATTGTGCCCCCAAGGTAATCACCCCGGCGCTCTTTGGCGATCACTTCAGCGTATACCTGTCCGGTGGTCACATTGCAGACACTTTTCAGACTGGTGTCGATGAAACGTTCATAATGACCAAGGTCGAGATCGGTTTCTGCCCCATCTTCAAGGACATAGACCTCACCATGCTGGTAAGGACTCATCGTTCCTGGATCCACGTTAATATAGGGATCTAATTTTTGAACGGATACGAAAAAGCCGCGTTCTTTGAGTAAACGACCAATCGCGGCTGCGGTGACACCCTTGCCGACTGAACTCACTACACCACCAGTAAGAAATACATATTTTGTCCTCATTCCACCTCCAAGATCACAGGAGCAATATCAATCCGTATACCGGTAAAAAAGGGAGTGGGGAGGACCGTCTGGCGACGTCCTCCCCACAAGTCATCTGTTTAATTTCTAGCTTCTGCATACCTTTTCCCAATTCTTGGTTGAGTTTACCATAGTTGTTTGGCAATTGGTTAAACACCTTGCCCAGTCATATGAAGGGCATTTTTGTCTCACACCAGGTGCCATCTACTCCCACTTGACGTATCGATATAATCGGCATTATACTCACTCCACTCGGGGTGTGGCGCAGATGGTAGCGCGCCGCGTTTGGGACGCGGAGGCCAGCGGTTCAAGTCCGCTCACCCCGACACATGGTACCAGATTATGAAACGTGAACCGTGAAATCGAATGCAAGCCACGCTTCACGTTTCTTTTTATGCAAACCTTCCAGGAACAAAAATTGCAACTCTAGATGGAGAAGAAGCGATGGCGAAACCAAAGTATGATGGCGTAGTACAGGCAGTTCGCTACGACGATGATGGTCGGGTATTGTGGGTCAGGGCTTTTTTGAGGCGTGGTCCTGCTTGGTCTGATTATGTCCTGCTCGATAGGGATGAACTGATCGCGCAGCTGAATTCAGGAAAACGCATTGTGATCGGCAAGCGAGTGAAATTCTTAGGGGGCACCTTCGAGACTTCTTCACCGGTAGCGTTGGTTGAACAGAATGGTCACGAGTTCCTGGTCTCAGGTGATGCTCTGGCTGATAGAGATTATTTGCAAGGCGTGCCCCTCATATAAAAACCTCGTGCCGACTCCCTTTTACCATTTGAGCATTGCGCAGGATCTAATGGCTCATCCTAATTTATCTACTGAAGTACGCAATCAGTTACACAAACATGCTGGGGCGTTTTTACTCGGGAACACAGCACCAGATGTGCAGGTTATTTCTGGTCAAGCGCGGCAAGCGACTCACTTTTTTACCTTGCCTATCCAATCCGCAGCTGCCCCCCCTTGGGAAGCCATGCTTCTTGAGCACCCAGAATTGATGTACGTCGAACACTTCCCGGGATCTCGGTCCGCTTTTTTGGCGGGGTATCTTTGTCACTTGCAAGCAGATTGGATATGGGTGCTGACCTTATTCCTGCCAACTTTTGGTCCGGAACAAACTTGGGAGACCTTTCCAAGGCGATTGTATTTGCACAATGTCTTACGCGCCTATTTAGACGAGCAGGTTATCCCCACTTTGACCGCTGATGTGGTAGGGAATCTCAAAGATACTCGCTCAGAGAATTGGTTGCCGTTTGTCCGGGATTACCATCTTGACGATTGGAGGGATTTTCTCACGAACCAGTTTAAGCCGGGAGCGGAAGTCAAGACAGTTGATCTGTTCGCATCTCGGCAGGGAATCGATCCGCAGGAATTTTACTCACTGGTCAAGTCTGAAACTGACATGGAGTCGCAGGTTTTCGAACGCTTACCGCGAGCTACCTTAATAGATTTCCGGGATCAAATCATTTCTATGAACCTGGAATTAATCCAATCCTACTTGACCAAGGATTTTGGAATGAGGTCCATGCCAGCTAGCAGTTCACCCCGATCCCCAAATAAGTATGATCGGAGCGCAATATGAAAGTGATCGAACGCTCACCGATTGGTGGAGAAGTACGTTCAACAAGCTCAGGTGACCGCATTCGAGGCATTTGGAAGTTCGGACTTTCCTGGGATCGCGACATCCAGGCTCAAAGTATCCTCATCCGCAATTTGGGCAAATCGCTGGATAGCAAATATACTTTGGTCAGCAACGTAGCCTTACCTAGTTTTGCATTACCCGTCCCCGTTGTACTGGTCGGACCGACTGGTGTGCGCACTTTCTATGTGAGCGGTGCGGATGGAATTTTTCGATACCGTGAAGATGTTTGGTACGAACTGGATCATCACAGTCAAAAATATAAACTCTCGCGACCAAATCTGGTCAGGCGCACTGCGCTCATGTCGCGCGCAGTTGATGAATATTTGTTAACCAAAGGGTTTTACCTGGAAGAGACAGAGTCGGTGTTGTTCTTTGCGCATCCCGGTGTTCATGTCGATACTCCGGATTCACCCGTTCACTTGTTATATGCCGACGGTGTTGAAGGCTACGCTGCCAGTTTGAAGCAAGAGGATGTGGTCTTAGATCCGATAGAAATGGGACGCATCACCGAATTATTAAACAAATCCAGGCCTGCATCACCCAAGGTGGATGAGAATCTTCGATCTCTCGTGCCTCCAAAGGAGACCGTCGGTGTGGGCGAGGTCCGTATGAAGCCCTGGCAGTGGGTGGTAATTTTTATTTTGACCATACTCATGCTTATCACGATCATCATCACTGCTTACCTCATCCTGAATCTCGGCTGAAAATCGGATTTAATGAGTTCAAACCCTTTCCTTTCTGTCATTATTCCCGCTTACAATGAGGCAAAACGCTTGCCCAATACCCTTGAGCAGGTGATGGTGTATTTACAGGATCAATCTTATGCTTCAGAGATCATTATTGTAGAGAATGCCAGCCTGGATAATACCTGCCTGGTGGCAGAAGAATTCGCTGATCAGCATGCCAGTGCACAATTACCGATCACCGTGCTACAAGAACCGCGCAAAGGCAAAGGTGCCGCGGTAAAAAAAGGGATGCTGGCAGCCAAAGGGGAATATCGCTTCATGTGCGATGCAGATCTTTCAATGCCGGTGATGGAGATCCACCGTTTCTTGCCCCCTTCCCTGGAGAGTTTTGATATAGCCATCGCCTCCCGCGAAGCGCCCGGCGCGATCCGCTACAACGAACCAGTCTACAGACACCTGGTCGGTCGCATCTTCAATACACTCATTCGCGTCCTCGCCATCCCCGAGTTGAACGACACCCAGTGTGGTTTTAAATGTTTCAGAGCTGCGATCGCAGAAGAACTTTTCCAACGGATGACCATCACTGGGTGGTCTTTCGATGTTGAGATCCTTTATTTGGCCAGGAAATGCGGCTACCAGATAGTGGAGATCCCGATCCCCTGGTATTACAATCCGCACAGCCAGATCAGTGTTGTGGGGGATTCATTCCAAATGGCTTTAGATATCTTCAAGATTCGTATGGAGAGCCGTAATAGCAGGCATGAGTAAACGCTTTGATCCTGGAGTGATCCCACCAGCTCCAAACTTGAGCTTCGAAGGTAGACTATGGGAAAGTGGGATCAATTGCGTTGCCGGGATCGATGAAGCCGGTCGTGGTGCGCTTGCCGGACCGGTTGTCGCAGCCGCTCTGATCATACCTTCAGAACCTGGGCAGCATCATACCCTGACAGGATTGCGTGATTCAAAAAAGTTATCACCTGCTGAGAGGGATACCTGGCTTGAGATTCTTCGCCAGATGGCCTTATCCTGGGGTGTTGGTATGGCTTCCCACCAGGAGATCGATTCTTGGGGCATCATTCCAGCCACCCGGATCGCAGCTCACAGAGCGTTGCGTCAGTTATCCCTGGCACCCGATCACCTCCTCCTGGACTATTTATTCCTGCCAGATTGTGAGATCCCCCAGACATCTTTGATCAAGGGCGACGAGCGTTCACTGAGTATTGCCGGGGCTTCCATCCTGGCCAAGACCACCAGAGATAAAGTCTTAATAGAGTTGGACTCTTCTTATCCCGGGTACCGGTTTGCGGACCATAAAGGGTACGGCACCTCATTCCACCGGACGGCTTTAGAACGCCTGGGTCCTTGCCCAATACATCGTAAAAGCTTCGCACCGCTTAAGGGACTGGTCTGAATTTTCTCATCCCTACACAGTTAGCTCACCCACTTCGGAAAGCTCTGTGTAGGCATATTCTGAGAAGCGTCCTTATTCATCCCTTTGTAAATTAACATCAAAGCCGCCCAGAGCAAATCGGGCGGCTTATTACTTTTTCTTTTTATTTGGATTCAGAATCTATAATTTCGGGGACTTTTTCGGTTGATCAAGCCGAATACTCATAGACTGGCGTCTCGATCACGCGCGCAGGACTTTTGCGCTCCTTGATCATCTCTCTCAGGCGCTGGACAGTTTTGGGGGAGAATAGCTTTTCTCCTGTTTCCGGGTTTACTCTGGCGGGCACTTGCTCAACGATGACTAACTGTCCATCTACCTCCATCAAGTAGTGCACGTTGCGATCGACTAATAATTCTTTCCAGGGATGATCATTCATTTTTAAGATTCCTATCGCTGATTGCTATTTTGGATTCGGTGGCACATCAAAGGCGAGAATGGATTGTACCAGATTTATCCAATTTGAACAGGTGAATTAATCAAAAAAACTTAATTGCTCTCAATTTCATTCATCTGGATTGAAATCTTGTCGTAGTAAACTCTGGTTGGACCTTCGAAACCCGAATCAGTTCCTACGATCAACCATACTATTCCATTTCCATCAGGGATAACTTCAAACAGGCGCTCTTCGCTGGTGAGGGTCATGAGAGCATATTCCTCGCCGGTGAAAGTATCCAGATCGATGTTTGGGTTGGCCAGCGTGCCCAGGTTGATCATATCTTTCCCTTCGCTGGCCTGGTTACCCTTATCGATATTCATGCGCAACCAACCTGCGTCGTCGGTGATGACTTCTGGTTCCTGGGTCGTTGCACCGGCTTTGACAAACACGCTCTCGCCCGGAGACCCGCCGATACCCATCAGGCCTTCTGGGGTATTGCTGGCCAGGTCTATGGAGAATTCTACCTGGTAGGTGGAATCTGGTTTTAATCCTTCTACCTGTACCTTGAGGAACATGAACAGGTCATCGCTACGGTTATGACCACTTAGGAAGATGGCGTTGCCCTCTAAACCGGATGGTAGTTCACCCCAGCCGGAGTCCAACTCGTAAATCATTGGATCGTAGTCGGCAGGTAAATCAGCGAAACCTGTCACCCAACCTTGCTCATCATTTTCAAATTCAAATTCGAACTGGTACTCGGTGTCATAGCTGGTAGCACAACCCGCCAAGGCAAAAGAGAGCAAAATAAGCATGACCAATTTAAATTTCTTGAATTTCATCATAATGAACCTTTATGAGAAGTTGTGAGAATTTGATTTTTTTAACTGCATCGTCAGGAAATGCTCCATTCATTATATGAGAAGGATCATCCAGGCGTGAGGATAGGCAAAACGCCTGGCAATATCTTCGCCGTGACTGGAGTCTCCCCCCACATCTCACCATCACCCTGTACAACCGTCGGTGGATCTGTGTGAATACTGATTTCTCGACCCTGCCAGTGATAATAGGAGCCTGGATCGGGACCCTTATCGGTGATGCCATGAGCAGCAGATAGCACCGAAGAGAAACCCGCATCCCGGACCAGGATAACATCCAACAAACCATCGCTGACACTGATATTTTTTGCCGCTGAAAGACCAGCGATTCCAAGATTTCCAGCGTTATCAACCAGACAAGTCAAACCCTGGACCTCATGATTTTCACCATCGATCGTAATCTGGTAATCTGCTATTTGGGTATTTTTCATCGCTTTCAGTGCCGCAATGGTGTATGCCATGATGCCAAAACGATCCTTCAATTCACGGTCTGCCAGTCGAACCTTCTCTCCGGCAACACCCATACCCAGGCGCAACATAAAGTACTGTTCTCCCACCTTTCCCATGTCTATATTTATGACAGAGCTCTTGTCATTGGCTATGATCTGAGCCGCCTGAGTTAGATCCTTTGGTATTCCTAATTCCACAGCCATTAAGTTCGCTGTCCCCCCAGGCAGGATGGCCATCGGCACTTGACCTCCCTTTACGGCGTGAGCCACTTCCATCACTGTGCCATCGCCTCCATAAGCGCAGATAACATCCACACCAGCAGCAATGGCTTCTTGTGCTAACCTGGTAGCATCACCACTTTCATGGGTGATAGACACGTCCCAGCGAATACCTGCCTCGTGGAAAACCGAGTTGAGCTTGTTTAGGATTGTGTCAGGCTGACCTGCAGCCGGATTGATAACAACCTCGATTTTTTTGGGCATGGCAACCTCCTTGAAATCCTTATAGTATTTCTTAACATTTTTTCAATTAATTATTTTTGGAAAAGCGATCTGGATACTTGCTTAACTTTTTTAATCCTGTTCTCCAAATTCATTATTCGTCTGCGGGTAATTCTGCGACATCTTCCAACCACTGGTTAGCAGCCGTGATGGCATCTTCCAAGGATGCAGTATATTTTGGTTCTACCCGGTAAACATTCTCTTTGCCGATCAGTTCAAGGAGACCTGTTTTTTCCAATTGGTCCCAAACGTGCGAACTTATTCCACTCAACATCAACTGGTTATTGCCTTTTTGGAGCTGCTCAGTGAATCGGCGAACTGCACGGATAAAGGTGCTGCCAACTTCATCACGATCACGCAAACGAAGTATCACGACACTGTGATGGGTTTCACTGACATCGGGTAAATGCTCTTCGAATTCAGCAGTACCAGCGAAGAAGAGGCTGCCTATTGGCTGCAAGATAACGATTTCTCTACTGGGAAGAGTTTCCGGTACCTTTGCCTCAACAAAGCTGCCATCTGGTTTACGCACAATGGATTCGATACGTACCTTTTCGGCTGACCTGTAGATTTGAAGCAGGAATGTCAGCACGACACCGATGGCAACTGCCACCTGGAGATCTAAGAAAAGTGTAGCAATGAATGTAACCAAAAATACTGTACTCGGTACAGGACCTGTATGCCAGACAGTCTGAATCCGGCCGACTTTTATCATACTGAATCCCACCACAACCAGCAGCCCTGCAAGAGTTGTCAGGGGCAAGATTTCGATGAATGGGGCGAAGAATACCAGGATGACGGCCGCAAATATGCCTGTGAAAATATTCGCCCAACGCGAGAGCCCCCCGATTGTCTTTAGCATGGTGGTATTTCCCAATGATCCTCCCACAGGAATACCACTAAAGAAACCAACCGAGACATTTGCAGCACCCTGACCGCGGAAGTCACCGGATGGATCCGGGTATTCTCCATCTGGATTTGGGGTACTCTGGCTGACACCCGCCCCTTGCACCAGCGCGATGATGGCGATCGTTAGGGCTGGCAACAGCATCTCGGGAATTAGGGATAGATTTGGCAGGTTTGGCCGGGGAAGTCCTCGTGGGATCTCTGTGGTTTCACCAACCAGTAACACTGAATCGAAAATCGGTAAAAAAGCCAGTAAGGTGACGCCGACGACAGCCACAGCAAAGGCATAACGTTCGTACCTGGTGCGCGAGATCAGGACCACGATCGAGATTGTCAGGATTCCCAAAGCCAGAGTCGCGGGATCGATCTCCTGCCAGTGGAATATTGTGTCTATTGTTTTGAAGACCTTATTAGACGCATCGCTGTAGTAACCAGTTATATCTCCAACCTGACCCAGAATGGTCAGCACCCCCAAACCACTTAAGAAGCCGGTCATCACGGAGTTTGAGATAAAACGCACCAGGAATCCCAGCTTTAGTAAGCCGAAGGCCAGCATCCACAGACCCACCAGGATGCCCAAGACCACCAGGTATCCCTGCTGTTCTGCGGATGTGATCCCACTTAGGAAATCGCCCGTGGCGATGGAGGTGGCGCTGGTGCTGTCGAC
>JBFFIU010000126.1:0-9857 GCA_041556275.1 Anaerolineales bacterium
GAATATGGCGTTGCCTAGGATGCGGAAGGTGTCCTCCGGATGTCCACGGAAGGTATTGTTGATCCCGATCAGTATCACGTCCGCTTCCCCATCGGTATCATGGAGGATAACAGGCGCGCCATTGGCTCCGCTGGTCTGCCAATCCTCCCAGAAACCGGAGACAAGGAAGTCACCACTGTCGATGCTTGCCGAGATCTCCATCCCGCCCACTTCGGTAAACCAGACCGAGCGGTAGACGAAGGCATAGCCGTCTTCAAAGAATCCAGCTGCTACCGAGTCGTCGGGATCATAGTCGATTTCCAGGATAGCGTTGCCTGAGATGTAACCATAGTCGACAGCAATCCAACCGGCGTCGACTGCAAAGTCTATCGCCCGGCCACGATAGCCAAGCCCGACGTAATCACCACCAGCGGCAAACCACTCTTGAACGGAAGCCTTGCCATCATCATCGATCCGAGACCACCTCAGGTCACGGTTGATGAAGACATCATAACCCTCCAGAGCACCTGCATTGATATCGCTCCTACCCACAGAATCGTAGTTAAAACCAAGCGTCTCCAAGCTATGGCGGACTCCTTCATCCCCATAGACAGCAATGCTCAGTTCCTGCATCATGACTAATTCATCAGGCATATTCTTGAGTTTGAAAACGACCAAACCATATCGGTTGGCCAACTCATTTGCCAGAGAGGGATCAGCGGGAAGGATGATCGCTCCCGCCCCGAAATCATGACCGGAATCAGTAAAGGGTGCGGGCGCGCGGTATAGGGTTTCGCCGCGGGCCAAGAAATCATTGGCTGCCTGGAATGCCGCAATGCTGGTTGGCAGGTAGGCGTAGGCTCCCGCTTTACCACCCTCGGATGAACCTTGGGGTGCATCCGCCTTGGTAACAGGATGGGTCTTTACATCCATCTTTTCTTGCATCACCGCCCGGGAGGCGCCCCACAGGAAGGGATGGCTCCACACGGATGGAGGTGAGTAGAAGTAGAGGCCAGGTATGTCAGACAGGTCTAAGCCTGCGTCGAGGATCACGTTAGCCAAGCCGCGCTTAGGTTGATCCATCCAGACGATGTAAGTGCCTTTGGGATAATCGACGCCATCTAATGCAAATCCTGTACTGGCCTGTTCTACCTGGACATCGTTAAAGATAAGGAAGTCGATCAGCCGGGCGGGTTGGTGGGCACTGACCTGGAAAGGCTCACCCGCTGGGATTACATAGGCAGCGGGGAATTCCTGAATCATAAGATCCTGGTATTGAGGATACTCTGGCAACAGCTCAGGTGGAATCGGCTGCTGCAATAGATCAAGATACCCACGGCGGAAGATCTCAATCTGGTCATGGATCATCGCTTCTCTGTTCTCAACCACATAGTTGAGCGCACCCCAAACAGCTGCATAATGGGCATCGACTGTCAGTTCACCCCATGTCCGGTTCGGAGTTTCCAACGTGTGTCCGTAGGAGCCGTGATACATGGCGTACATGGGCACATAGCTGGGCGGCCAATCGTCCCAACCCAGATCGTCGTCCCGGTAGGGTATCTGCGCAGCAAGGCCGGTCTGCGCAAATAGTTCGGCTTCCATCGCCTCTGCTTCGCCAAGGGCCCATTGGATGTACAGGTCGTACTCGTAGTTGGGATTGTGTGGTGGTGTGCAGGGTTCGATCAGCATGGGTGTAATAAATCCATGCAGGTCCAGCGTTACCATGGGATTCCACTCAGTCAGAATTTTCACTGTGGCCAGAGTTTCAGGTTGGGACTGGGTGATGAAATCGCGGTTGATATCGAATCCATTGGCATTGCTGCGTGTGCCCGCAACCCGTCCATCGGGATTCTGAACAACGTTGACCAGCAGGATCACGTTGTCCAAAATGGCCTGCACTTGATCGGAATTATCATAAGCCAGGGTCTCAATCAACCGGATGGCGGCATCCGTGCCAGGATATTCACCGCCGTGAATACTGCCGTTGATGAAGACGGGCACCTTGAAGTCGCCGAACTTGTCGATCATCTCCTGCGCTTTTTCCGGATCCTTCAGCATCGTGTTGCGGATGGCCTGGTACTGG
Organism: Anaerolineales bacterium; assembly: GCA_041556275.1. Classification (GTDB taxonomy): domain Bacteria; phylum Chloroflexota; class Anaerolineae; order Anaerolineales; family UBA4823; genus PFL25. Next base: position 2,063 of record JBFFIU010000126.1, read on the forward strand.
CCCAGGCGTCCCATCGCCTGAGGATCAGACAACGTGACCAGGAACAAATCTCGCCCACCGGCAGATTGACCGATCACCTCTACTTTCACCCGGTTGCTGTTGACTTCGATCTCGCGCAGCTTGGGCGCGATCTCGGAGTAGAGGATCGAATCATAGTATGGTGAGGGATTCTCCTCCTCTGGTTCGACATCCCACCAGGGGCCGCCAGAGGAGGCTAATGCACCGAAAGGAGCTATTAAAAGTATGACGCAGATTGCCGTTAGAGTAAAAATGCGCATGCGCGCCATATTAATGTTGTTCATCATCTCTTCTCCATGTGCAAGAACAAATTTCTTCTGTCAATTGTTTGTCCTGACCTAATAGATTTTCACTCGGTCAGGATGTACTCATGGATCACTTAATCTGCTTCGGCGAAATTTGAGAAGTAGACATCACCTCCTTAATCGAAATAGTTTACTGGAAAATGTTGTCGGTCAGGGATGACAGAACTGGAGATACAGGTGAAAAGATTTCATCCCTTTTGATTTTTAGCTGCCTGAAAGGAGATAGATGCTCAATAAAAAACCACTGACTCGTTATCAGCGGCAATGTGTTAGATGAAGAGATTAACTGCAATTTTGGCCATTACCTCACCGGAGGTATGATGAGCGATGCTGTATTTTTTTATCAATTCCATTGTATATTATTTTCTATGCCAAATCAATACTTTTCCCCCGAATTGGATACAGGGTTCAGAATCCGGTGCATGGGTTCGAATCGTATCAACACGATAAGGCAGAGAAGAGACCACCATTTATCTTTTTGATCACAAACCGAACCATTAACGAAAGGAGGTTAGCCCAGAAGTCAGGGACAGTCCTCCTCTAATTTATTAATCAAGCTCTGTACCCAGAGTCTGGATGGCCCCTGGCAAGAATAACTGGAAGAAAATCTCTTCCATTTGTTCTGAAGAGTATGGCATTTCGGCTTCCAACCACCACTTGATCACCCCCAGCATGGCGCCAGCAAAGTAGTTGCCAAATAAATCGATCGGGATTTTCAAGGTTATTTGTTCGTCTTCCTGGCCCAATTTGTGACTCAAGAAGGTGTTGACGGCGTTGGTCATGATAACCTGCAAGCGTTCAGAAGCCTGATCTACACCTTCACCCCTGAGTACAATCTGGTACAAATCTTTATTATCAGCTGCATGCTGGAAGATCATGCAGATCGGCCGGTTTGGGTGATCATCCACTGATTTAAGATCACCCTCCTGGCCCCATGCGGAGAGGGGGATTTGCGAAAGCTGGACTACAAGTTGATCTAATAACTCGCCAAATTGTTCCAGCAGCAGGTCTTGCTTGGCGCTGTAATGCAGGTAAAAAGTTGTCCGTCCTATATCCGCCCGGTCGGTCAGCTCTTCGACCGTCACTTGATCGTATCCCTTCTCCTCCATCAGATCCAGCATGGCTTCCCGCAGTGCGCGCCGAGTTCTCCGCACACGGCGGTCTTGTATCCCTTGTTCCTGAACTGGCTTCATCGCCTCTCCTTATTTCCTTGACCCGGTCAAGTTACCAAGTTTTAAAGAAAAATAATTTTAACTTTATTGTTGTGATTAACCCGGTTTGAGACTAGTAGTTGTGGGGTTAATTGAGCACGCCAGTCGCTAATCCACATTTTCTGACAAAATCGTCTGCCGTAATAAGCTCGGTAAGAATGCTTGGATAGTTGACAAAGACGCTCTCTTCGCATATAATCACGAACAATGTTTATTATAATACAATATTCAATAATTTGCTATGTATAAAATTGGACACTGTCTAATTGGTTTCCCCGCTCATTATTGTAATCGATATTTAGGTAGGTATGTTTAGAGGATGCTTAACAATTACGAAAAGTCAGATGGTCGTTCGGGTGGATTGAGCGTAGAGCCCCACGCAGGCACAAACGAGAAACAGGACAAACCCCTGATCCGGATTACTGATTTAGTGAAAGCCTACGATTCGGGCGTCGGTGCATTACCCGCACTTAAAGGTTTGGATTTGGAAATATACCCGGGTGAATTTGTCGCCATCACCGGTAAATCTGGGGCTGGCAAAACAACCCTGATCAACATGATCACGGGTGTGGACCGGGTGACTTCTGGCGAGGTATGGGTGGATGAAATGCCGCTGCACCAGATGCGTGAAAACCAGCTCGCAAAGTGGCGCGGCCGTAACATGGGTATCATCTACCAATCTTTTCATCTGATGCCCAGTTTATCCCTGATCGATAACGTCTTATTGCCGGTAGACCTGTGTGGTCTCTATCGAAATGGCGACAGCACGAAACGCGCTCTACAGCTGCTCAACGATGTCGAATTGGAGGACCATGCTTACAAACCACCTTCTGCCATTTCGGGTGGGCAGCAGCAGCGAGTCGCCATTGCCCGCGCTCTGGCTAACGATCCACCGATGATCATCGCTGACGAACCCACCGGGCGGCTTGATAGCGTCACTGCTGAAACCATTTTCCAGATCTTTCTGTCCCTCCAGGAGCGCGGTAAAACCATCTTGATGGTCACCCATGATCGGGGTTTAGCACAGCGCGCCTCCCGAACCCTGGAGATCGCCGATGGCGAAATTATCAGTGGGGGTAAACCAACAGAAATGCGGTTAAATTGAGATGAAGAGTAAATTATGTGCTGATATGGGGGGTTCTGGCGCGGATCAGATTGGGGTGGGGGATCCCTTGATCGAAATGCAGGATATCGTCAAAGTCTTTAAGACTGGAGCGGGTGACTTCACCGCCTTGAACGGTGTCGATGTCTGTTTTTTTGAGGGGGAGTTCGTTTGTGTCGTTGGAAAGTCCGGCAGCGGAAAGTCCACCCTGGTCAATATGCTGACTGGTATCGACCATCCTACCAGAGGCACAGTGCGAGTGAGTGATACCTTCATCCACCAGCTTTCTGAAGGCCGGATGTCCATCTGGCGAGGACGTAACCTGGGCATCGTGTTCCAATTCTTTCAACTGCTGCCCATGTTATCGATAATGGAAAACATCATGCTGCCGATGGATTTTGCCAAATCTATCCCCTTTAAGGAGCGGGAAGCGCGCGCTATGGAGCTGCTTGAGCTGGTTGGATTGGAGGATTATGCTCACGAGCTACCAGCCGAGGTTTCTGGAGGTCAGCAACAAAGCGCGGCCATCGCGCGTGCCCTGGCTAACGATCCGCCGATCATCATCGCAGATGAACCGACCGGAAACCTGGATTCGCGCTCCGCTGACGCGGTCTTTGAGGTCTTCACCGAGCTTGCCGGTCAAGGCAAAACTATTATCATGGTTACGCATGACAGCAGCCTGGCCAGACGGACCGGACGCATGCTGCTGCTCAGTGATGGGGAGCTGGTCAACAACCGCATTGCTACTGCTTTTCCCTCGCTAGACCACTCGCGTTTGCTGTGGCTTACCCATTCTATGCAACCGTATTCTTTTGGGGGGGAACAGCATATCCCTCTCCCGGATCAAACCCAGGCTGCCATGTATTTGTTCACTTCGGGGCAGGTCGAATTTGTAACCCGGAATGGATTCTTTGGGAAGCGAAAAATTCGCTTGAGCCCTGGTGAATATCTGGCAACCCCTGATCTGCTTTCATTCAGCGACGAAGTACTCGGATTGCGCAGCGCAGATGGTGAACCTATCGAAGCTTTAGTGCTCGATCAGGCAGCCTTTAAGAGCTGGATGGGAGAAGCTCCTGCAGATCAGGTAAGTTTAGCGACCGCGGCTCAAATGCGAGTCGCCTCTTGGCGATCTAATGGGGAATCCAGGGCACAGGAGATCAGCGAATAATGCGTCCCCGCTGGCGGAAAGTCCTGGCTGATCTGCGCGGCAATCTCGGCCGAACGATGCTGGTTATCGCTTCGATCGCGGTTGGTCTATTTGCCTTTGGCATCATTGCCAACTTGTACTTCGTCATCCGGGAGGATATGAGCGCTGGATATGCAGCTGCAAACCCGGCTAATATCCAGATGCGCACTTCACTTTTCGATGAAGACATCGTCAAAGCTGTTCAAAAAATCGAAGGGGTTAAGGAGGTTCAGGGTGCGCGTTTGATCAGCCTCAGGCTCCAGGTTACGCCCGGAGAATGGACAACGATTGAATTAAAGGCTCATGATGAATTTAACAACTCTGCGCTCAATCTGCTGAACGTTGAGCAAGGGGTTGGAGACCCTGGTTATCACCAGATAGTGATTGAACGCTACAAGCTATCTGACACAAATGCAGGAGTAGGTGACTTGATCACCCTGGAGACTCCTGGGGGGCAAATCAGAGAGCTTGAACTGGTCGGTGTCGTTCACGATCAAACCGTCGGCGCGTTTTCAGGTGGGGCAGGTTTCTTCATGGCTCCTGTTCAGGGCTATATCAATGCGGATACGCTCGAATGGCTTGGTATGCCTTTGCCAGATTGGTATGATACGCTCTACCTGACGGTCGAAGGTGACGGGCTAGACGAAGGGTATATCCAAGAGGTTGCCGATCGCGTGCGCGATGACCTTGAAGATCGCGATATCTCCGTTAACAGCCTGGCAATGCGCAGCTCACAAGATCATCCTAACAGCCCCTACGTTAATGCTATCTCTGGTGTGCTGCTATTGTTAGGGCTCTTCATCGTATTTTTGAGTGCGTTTCTGATCACCAATACCCTGCAGGCGCTGCTCCAACAACAAGTGGAGCAGATCGGCATCATGAAGACTGTCGGCGCCCAACGTTTCCAGATCATCTTTATTTACATGATGCTCATTCTGGCCTTTGGAATATTGGCCTTTCTGATCGCCACGCCGCTGACCAGTTTGGTTAGCTTCCAGCTACTCGGTTATTTGGTCAGCGAGCTCAATTTCGAACTGCTCGGATTCCGGGTCCTGCCGGTTGTGCTCCTAGCCCAGGCGCTGCTCGCATTGCTGGTGCCCCAGCTGGCAGCTTTTATACCCATCTGGCGTGGCTCGCGCCTCAGCGTGCAAGAGGCTTTGAGTGGAATCCGTCAAGGCGCTGCCAAGACGCGCCGAGCGGGGACGCGGGGATTGATGCGTTTCAAAATCCTGTCCAGACCGCTGCTGATCTCCCTGCGCAACACCTTCCGCAACAAAGGGCGTATGGCGCTAACTTTGGTTACGCTGGCACTTGGCGGTGCACTCTTTATCGCTACTTTCAATGTGCAGCTCTCGATGAGCAATTACGTTGGCCAGATCCGCCAATATTTTCTGGGCGATCTCAATATAACCCTGGCTTATCCCTACCGGGTCGAGAAGATCGAGGAACTGCTCAGCCCGCTTGATGAGATCTCCCACGTTGAAGGGTGGATGACTGCGCGCAGCGAGATCGTCCGCCCAGATGGGTCGACTGGTGATGAAATCCAATTGCTTGCCCCCCCTGCGGGGAGTCAGCTCGTCCAGCCGCGTTTACTTGAAGGGCGCTGGATACAGCCTGGCGATCAGAATGCGATCACCTTAAACGAACAATTCCGTTCTGCCTATCCGGACTTGCAGGTCGGGGATACGTTACGATTACAGGTAAACGGAGATGAGACAGATTGGGTGGTGGTGGGTTTCTTCCAGTTTGCCGGGCGGGCTGTGGGCTATATGGCCTATACCAACGCTGAATACCTCTCCCGGTTGGTTGGATTGAACGGCCAGGCGATCCTGTATCGACTGGCTGCCGAGCGATCCGATCTAACGATCGATGAACAAGCGGCGCTTGGATTAAAGGTGCAAAACCTGCTGGAAGCACGCGGCGTCCAGATAGCTGAAGTGGAAGCCGGTCTTACGACCAGCCAGACGGCAGCCGATGGGTTCACAATTCTGACTGCCTTCTTGCTGTTTATGGCCATCCTGGCTGCCATTGTGGGCAGCATTGGTTTGGCTGGCACGATGAGCATCAATGTCATGGAGCGCACACGGGAGATCGGAATCATGCGCGCCATTGGTTCTTCCAACGGGATTCTGATGCTGATGGTGATCGTTGAAGGCTACCTGATCGGGATGATCAGCTTCGCCTTGGGCTCGCTGCTGGCTTTTCCGATCAGCAACCTGATGTCCAACAGCATCAGCCTGGCACTTTTTGATGCTTCTACCAAAATCACTTACACACCCACTGGCTTCTTGATCTGGTTCCTGATGGTCTCCGTGCTGGCAATCGGTGCCAGCGTTTTGCCTGCCCGTAAGGCAGCCAATCTGACCATCCGCGAAGTATTGGCGTACGAATGACAAAGAGCAAACAGTAAATTTCTGGTAGACGAGTGTTTGATTCTAGTGGGGATACTTGAAATATCAGCGTTTTAATACCACTGGCAAGAATAACGGATGATCTTCCCCACCTCGGACGAATATCTCCTCACTACACAAGTGTTGATTTCCACCCAGGTCATAACTGCATACTTCATAGAAATATCCTTGCCCGGATTCGATATCTAGATCGCTGTAGCTCCCTACCACACCGAGTTTAACGAGCGGTTGTGAAGGATATTCTCCACCAGAATCCCGGCGATAGACATTGTAGCCAGCTAATATAGGCTGGTGGTATATAGCCCAGGTTAATATGGCACTATTCCCAAAACTAGCACCATGAAGGCCTTTGACTTGCGTGAAAATCACAGGCTCAATCGCGCCGCTGCCAACATCCTGAGCAAGTTCGGGTCCAAATAGGTTGTTGTAAAATTCTGGTCGCAGCAAGAGATAATAATTTAACCAGGCTGTCATATAACGCTGGCTCAAGCGAGTATGTGCGGGACTGGTTGTTCCAGTGCAGAAGAAGGAACAAAAGGAATTCCCAGGGTCTAAGAAGTCACAGTGGCTGGCCTCTGAAATCAAGTAGGATGCCTTGTGGGTCGCCCCAACGTAATCAAAGATATCTTCAAAATCTGCTGCTGCATTACAATCGCTTGGCGGTGATCCGAGAATCCCGGTTGGCATATCGATATTTTCACCCTCATTTTCTGGATGCCAGATTGGTGGTCCTTCTCCACCAAAACCTCCTTCATGGTAAACCGGATCGAGTGCCACAATTACATCGATGCGATCGTCTCTTGCTGCTGTTGCCAGAGCAGTAGACCCTCCCAATGAGTAGCCGACAACCGCAAGAGAGTCCGGATCGATTATCTGGTAAAGAACTGATCCGGATTGATTGGTCAGTTCTTGCATGGCATCGAGAATTTCTCGCACATCTGTGATCCTTGGTTCAGCCTCATCTGGCAAGGAAGGGATAGCAACAACATAACCCCAACTCGCAAGGTGTTCACCGTTACCATCCACGTCAGCAACACCGTCTGTGAAACCAAACATGGTGAACCCATGTGCAAACACCAGACCTGGGAATGGTGCGGTGGTCCATGTTCCGCATGTATCCGTCACTGGAATGTAAAAAACCGTCTCTATGCCATTGATATCGAGGCTTAGTTTTTCAAATTCACAAGGACCTCTATTTCCCGGATCTGAAAGGGTGGTGCTGCTGGCCGAAGGAACGATTACCCCACTTAATAGAACGATAAAAACCAAAGGAATTATTGAATACCGGTGACGGGTAATTTGATTTCCATTCATCCTTATACCCTCCAGCATCTCAAATCTGAATCGAATTATATCATTTCGCTTTTAAATTCCGTCACCCCATCCGAGAATAAGCGAATCAGAATATCCTCACTGCCATACCATTTCTTGTTGAAGATCGTAGCATGACTAACTCCCTCCAATACGATTTCCTGTGAACCTTCAAGGATAGACGATGAGATTGGGATCAACCCATCTCCCCAAACGTTACCTTTACCACTAATCTTCTTGTAATTATGATA
>JBFFIU010000127.1:0-9809 GCA_041556275.1 Anaerolineales bacterium
GAGAGTTTCATGGAATATGTTCGCGATCACCCTGGTACATTTGGTGATTGGGGTAAAAACTGGAAAATTGAAATTACCGGCAAGGAAGATGGCTTGTTTAGCCCATATCTGGAAGTGCCCTTCAAAAAGGCGCGTGAGGATGGCCTCATCCCTGCGGATCTCACCAGCATTGGTGGAACCTGGAGCAGGCTGACCGATACTGGTGAAGCAACCGGCTTAAATATGGTTTACATGTTTGGATATGATGGGACCGATGTTTGGGACCTGACCCGCGGGGAGATCGAAGGCCGGCGACAAGCCACATTGGCAGTTGAAGTATTGAGAAAATACGTTCCTGGATTCCAAGATGCCAATCTGCGCAATTTCAGCATGTCCCTCGGCATCAGGGATTCAAGGAAGATAATCGGCAGATATACCTTGACTGATAACGATGTGCGCAATCAAGCTCAATTTGGTGATTCCATTGGTATATTTCCAGAGTTCCTGGATGGATATGGAGTTTTGGTACTGCCGACGACAGGCAGGTATTTCCAGGTGCCGTATGGGATTCTGCTCCCGAAGAACGTGGAAAACCTTCTCGTCGCTGGTCGATGTGTATCCGGGGATAAATTGTCGCATGCCGCCATGCGTAGTATGATGTGCTGCACAGTGACCGGCCAGGGAGCCGGAGTGGCAGCTGCTGTATCCCTTAAGGATGCGGTTAATTGTGGTGAAGTCGATATCGGCCGGGTGCAAAAAGCGCTTAAAAAACAAGGGGTAAGGATAAATTAAGCGAAAGTATGACCGATCAACTATCTCTTCCTGTATCGAACAAGCCAAGATAATATGTGGTTGATTGAATGATTTGAACAATCCGTATAAACTGAAGATATTCTTATTCATTCGACAAAGCGTCTTATTTGATGATAAACTGCAACCCTCAGGATAGTCCTTGTTTAGCTTTCCGAGGAAATCTCAATGACAGAAAACTTATCTGAAGCCATATTAAAACGAGATCGATTCATCGTTATGCTCAGCCTCGTCGGTATTATCCTGCTGGCATGGGTGTATACAATTTATCTCACGCGGGTGATGGGATTTTCCGAGATAAGCTTAGAGATAGTCTCACCCCATGCACAGGCTTGGACACCGGCAACGTTTACCCTGAATTTTCTGATGTGGACGGTGATGATGATCGCCATGATGACCCCGACAGCTGCTCCGATGCTCCTGTTCTATGCCAAAATTAGCCGACAACGTCGCCCCCAACGCAGACCGTATCTGGGGACGGGATTATTTTTATTAGGCTATCTGATCGTGTGGACTGGATTTAGCGCAGCAGCTACATTTCTTCAATGGGGGCTTCACAGTGCATCTTTACTTTCAACTGAAATGGTCCGCGCAACACCACTGATAGGTGGATTCCTGCTGATCTTGGCTGGAGCCTTCCAATTTTCCCAACTGAAGAATGCCTGTCTGACGCATTGCCGGACTCCGGTTGGGTTCATCATGACTGAGTGGAAAGAGGGTAATCGCGGCGCGCTTCAAATGGGCATAAAGCATGGGTATTACTGTGTAGGATGCTGCTGGCTTCTGATGGCTCTGCTTTTTGTGGCTGGGGTGATGAATTTGCTGTGGATGGCGATCATTACCGCGTTTGTCTTGATAGAGAAAATCGTACCTGCCGGTGATCGCTTCGGCAGATACGCAGGAGTATTGTTTATGATTTGGGGAGTCTGGTTGATCCTAATGGAAATCGTTTAGCATCGATCCTCAGATATGATCTAAAGGATTACTTGCGCCCCAATCCTGGCCTTGGGGTTCCAACTAAAGCAACTCGATTTCCAAATACCTTTTCGCCCTGTTCCATATCATAATGAGCTTTGCCAATATCCTCGAAGGAGTACACTTCGCCGAGGCAGGGATCGATCTTACCATCACATACCAATTGATTGTACGCTTGAGCCTGCTCATCATTTGAACCATGTGATCCCTGTAGACGCTTTTGGCGCACCCAGTGATAACGCAAATCAACCATGGCGGAATACCCGGTCGTCCCGGCGCAGATAACGACCATCCCGCCAGCTTCACAAACGAAGATGCTCGTCGGAATGGTGCTCTCTCCGGGGTGCTCGAAAACAATATCGGGATTACGCCTTTCGCCCAGGACATCCCAGATAGCTTTGCCAAATGCCCGGCAGCTTTTAATCCATTCCTTCTGACCATCAACATCAGTCCAGTGAGGTGGAATCCCCCAATGGGAGAATTGATTACGAATGATGTATCCAACCGCGCCCAGTCTTTTGCAGTATTCACCTCGTTCGTCGTCCGAGACGACGGCGACCGCTTTAGCCCCGTGGACGGAGGCGAGTTGGATGGCTTGTGTACCCAGTCCACCTGAACCACCCCAGACCAGGACGACATCCTCTTCTTTCAATACATTCCCTTCCCAGCCAAAAAGCATACGGTAGGCAGTCGTGCCGACCAAAGTGGGAGCAGCGGCCTGCTCCCAGGTAAGGTGCTGGGCTTTGGGCAGAACAGCATGTGCTTGTGCGATACAGAACTGGCCGAATGAGCCGAAATTGGTGTTGTATCCCCAGATTTGAGCAGAGGGGGCGATCATTGGGTCTTTGCCTGCTTTGATCCAGGGATCGTTTAAATCCCAATATCCATGATGAACCACAACTTCATCCCCAACTGCGACATTATCTACATCACTTCCAACTGCGTAAACGATCCCCGAGACGTCACTACCGCCGATATGGAAATCGTAGGGTTCACCCATTTTTTGACGTATGCGGATCACGTCTATCGGGATTCCTCGCGCAGCCCAAACATTGTTGAAGTTGATGCCGGCGGCCATCACACCGATCAGGACTTCGTGTGGCTTGATGGGCGGGATTTCAATTTCTTCTATCTGGAAGGCGGTCCTGGGATCGCCAAATCGATCCTGGCGTATGACCTGGGCGAGCATTTTCTCGGGCACTTCGCCTATAGCGGGTAATGTTCCAACTGCTAAAGAATTTTTCATTTTATATAATCCTGCTGATTAAAATTTATGGACCAACCCAATCCACCTCGGCATACTCTGCGCTCTGACCGGAGAAATCCCAGTTGCGCCCCCAATCGCGAATGCGGCTTTTGGTCCCTCTGGATACAACTACATCAGCTCCAACCCAATAATTCGTGTTTTTGGCCATGACCGGGGTGACGCCATCCACACCAACCACGGGTTCGACTGTGCCATCGATTATCTTCGGGATACCCATATACCAGCCAATTTCCCGTTCTTCGAAGGTGATGGGCACTACTTTGGATCCCAGGTATTCAGCGATCATGATTGAGAACCAGCCAATTGGTCCTCCTGCCTGCCCTGTGAATATGCTTGTCAATGCTTCATGGGCTTCTGGAGTGGCTTTTTCATCCAGGTAAATCCCAAGAGACCATCTTCCTTCGGCCAGGGGCCCGGGGGTTTCCAGTAAAAGGCCTGTTGTGTAACCATTCAGCGATATGTCACCATAATGGCCTTCATCACAGTGGATGCCCCACCAAGATAGACAACGCCCGTAAGTTGGCTCTGCCTTGCCCAGCGACAGAACACAAGGGCACCAAACATCACAATTACAACTCATCAAAAAGTGGCCTTTAATGTGCCAAGGCTGGCTCATATTCTCCTCCAACAGAGCAATTGTCTTGATTAATGCGAGGTATCTGTAATCCGAATATTTCTGGTTGGGTCAAATTGGTCAAATTTTACCAGATACAAGCGATCTCACCAATGAACGATTTACGTGGATCAAATTGAGTTGGCTTCGAGTAAGACATTTGGATGATTCTGGGTCAATCAAGATTCGGTCGATAAATAACAGATACAATAATCAAGGCATTGTATAATCCAATTGTTCATATTGAGGGTAGGAATAGCTGTACCATCTAAGGTAAACTATAAATCATTGATCGGAAGGGGTTTTTTTATGCTCTATGGTATCCACTTATTTGCGACTGAAGATTCAATTCAACCGGGCGAATTGGCCCGAGAAGCTGAGTCTCGAGGGTTCGATTCAGTATTATTTTCTGAACATACCCATATCCCCGTGAATTTCCTCAGAAATAACCAAGCGGGTCGAAAACTGAGCAGTTATTACTGGCAAACATACGATCCATTTATCGCCGCAACATTGGCAGCAGCATCGACGAGCGAGCTAAAAATCGGGACAGGTGTCAGCCTGATTCTCCAGCATGATGCGATCACCCTGGCAAAACAGGTGGCGACGGTAGACCAAATTTCTTGCGGAAGGTTTTTATTTGGAGTCGGTGCAGGTTGGAACGCTGAAGAAATGGGCAACCACGGAATTTCGTATCGCACTCGCTACCGCCGTATTGATGAGCATGTAGGTGCCATGAAATCCATTTGGACTGAAGAGGAATCTGAATTTGCGGGGGAATACATCAACTTCAGTAAAATGAAGTCGTATCCCAAACCAGTTCAATCCCCTCATCCCCCGCTCATCTCTGGAGGAGGCGTGGGACCAAGGACGTTGGAATTTACCGCCCGTCACTGCGATGGCTGGATGCCCATACTCGGTTACCCAGAATGGCCGCAGATCAAGAAAGGCATTCCTGATCTACACGAACGCCTGGAAGCGAATGGTAGAGATCCTGCCTCAATCGATCTATCGATTTTTGCCTGGACTCTGCCTCAGAAGTCTATGATCGATGACATGGAAGCATCCGGAATACAGGCGATAATCTTATCGTTGGAAGCAAAAACTCCTCAAGAGGTCCTTCCCCTTATAGATGAATATTCTTCATTGATCGATTAACCTTACATTTTAAAAACGGAAGATTTGGTTCACATGACTGGCGAGCTGAATAAATGTTCACGGGGGTAATAGGTAGCCTTAACTCTTCTATTCCTGGATATCATCGCCCTCATGGGCAGAGATGCAATCGCCCCTCACTCTTCTTGCCAAATGCACACGTGAAGTTGATTACTGATTGGGCGCCATCTTACCGAAATAATAGACGAGGTGGACATTAGTCACCTCTGATCGAAGACTGGATAGATACTAAATAGCCACAGGGATAAAGTGGAAATCGGCTTCGAGGACTTAAAATTCCGCAGTGGGAACGCCTTGTGGGTTCGCTCCCAATCTGCTTTACCTTATATATATTTGGTTGTTCATGAGATACCTGAGCCTGCCAGCAAGCAGGTGCTTTTCTTTTTTCTTCGTAAGATCTCTCTTTTACACTTTGTCTTTATCGAGGTTGAAGGTGTTTAAAGGAGCAAAAATGAAAATAATCAATTTCAATCACAAATATAAATCGGTTACCGTTGCAGTCTTTATATTAACCCTTATTGTTGCTGCGTGCAGTCCAAATCCTGAGACGGATTCAGCAGCTAATATCCGGCCATTGGAGGATGTTTACACCAGCGGCGCGCCACAGATAACAGATATCTCAGCCTCAGATGCAGTTCTGCTTTTCGAATCCAGCCGCCCCCTGGCATGTTCGGTGATCTACGGTGAATCGACCACCTACGGCATGATCTCCGTTGACCAGGACATGGGTGGCGGCGCGCACACCGACCACCATCCGATCCTGACCAGACTGGAGCCAGACACCGAATATCACTACCGACTGCAGGGTACCGCCACAGATGGCACGATCTATCTCAGTGAGGACATGACCTTCCGCACACCAGCAAGGGAAGCCGATGCTGAGTCAAATCTGGCTTCCTTGGAAGAAGGTGCGGTTGTGATTTCGGTCAGCAGCAATTTCGGGGGGGCTGCAAACAATGAGAATTGGGGAGCAAACAGCGCCATAGATGGCAGCCGGGCAACGGCTTGGTCGTCCAATGGGGATGGCAACGATGCTCACATCGAGATCAAACTCGCACAACCAGCTAATTTATACGCTGTGGAAGTGTGGTCTCGCACGATGAGCAATAATACCGCCCAAATCTTCTCATTCACCCTGACATCAGATTCCGGTGAAGTGCTGGGACCGTTCACGCTCGACGATGCAGAGCAGTTATACCGTTTTGAGGTGGACGTGGTAACTGATTCCTTGCGATTTGATGTTGTAGACAGCAATGGTGGTAATACAGGATTGATCGAATTCTCGGCCTACGGAACACCCGTCGAGTAAAAGAATTTATTCACTATGTGTTGCTTTATAGCTTTATCTGGTACTGTAGGTTTAGAGATTTAATTCCCATGATCAATTGACCGCTCAAAAACCAGATACCTATATTCTACTAAACCCTGGGAAAGACATAATTGCAGTGCCTGTCCACCCAACATGCTCTGCCAGTACAGATCTTTAATTCCACTGATGCGATAAGCATTTAAGAACATCTTCAGTAAAGATGCTGGTATGGGTCGCAACTTCAGGTAAGACGTCAAATCAAGGTTCTCAATTAGATCTAAACCAAACCGCTTCGCCAGGTCAGCTACATTCAGGATGGACTTCACACTGGATACATTCCAACCCCAACGAAATGCTTCAAGCATCCTCTTCTGTTGAGAATTTAGCGAGCTATGCTGATTTCCTGACCCTAAAAAATCATCACACAACACAAAGCGACCTCCCTTTTTCAACAGTTGAGAAGCGGAGAGAAAGAATTGTTCCGCATCTCTGGTGTGCGCAAATGATTCGATAGAATATACCAGGTCGAATACACCGGCGAGTGGTGGGGCAAGGAAATCTCCTAAAATAAATTTGCAGCGATCTGTCAACTTCCACTTCAGGACATTCTCCTGGGCTAATTCAGCCTGTACCGGGCTGATAGTTATGCCTATTCCAATCAACGATTCACCGAAATTGCGCGCCAGGTAAAAGAGGCTGGCACCTACTCCACAACCCAAGTCGGCTATAAGCAATTTAATCTGATCTGGATCCCACAATTCATGCGCTTCTTTCAAGATGCGCAGATCTACATAATGCAGCGCTTGAGCATTATTTTCTACACCTTCTCCCCAAACTGGACGGTGAATCGTACCTGTTTTTCTTTGTGCACCGTAGGAAAGGAAACGCAGCGTATTGTGATCATAGTAATCACGGATCGCAGTGAGTTCATCTTTTTTATCGGTTTGCATGTTTGCGTTGGGAGCCACTAAACTTGGGCGAATGGATGCCATTCTACCATACGCGGCAAAGAGATTATCATCTGCCAAGTTTCAAACTCAATACCCCTCCTGAGGATTAAGAAGACCCATCCTTGGGAGCCACCCTTCAAAGAAACTTATTGGTTATAATCTCTAAATTGAAAATTGATTTGGTAAATGTCAATCTGGTCAACATCCAATAAATTGAAGGAGACCAGTATGAGCCGCTCAGAAAAAGATCCAAGACTCAATCGACAGGAATTCTTACGGCTGGCAACGACGATAGGCCTGGCAGCAGCTCTTTCTTCTTTTTTAGAAGCCTGTGCTCGATCTGGGCTGGAAGAAACAGCTGTGAGTTCCCCCACACCGCTCTCCCCTTCCCAGACCAAAGCCCAGAGAGCCACCTCCACGCCATCCCTTGAGCCAGCTGCTTCAACAACCCCAACCTTGGAGCCTACAAACACACCCACTTCTGTTTCGACAACGATCCCAGAGCACGAAATGAGCCCCGTGGCTTTTGTTAAAGCCAGCGATCGCGCTGAAGGTGTCCGTAAAGCCATCGACCTGCTTGGGGACAACCCGGTGAAGGGAAAATCAGTATTCCTGAAACCGAACTTCAACAGTTCTGATCCCACCCCTGGCTCTACGCATCCGGATGTTTTGCGCGCCACCATTAACAAACTCAGGGAGATGGGGGCTCAAGAGTTCACCTTAGGAGATAGGAGCGGAATGGGTGGGACACGCAAGGTGATGGAGTCTTTGGGCGTCTATGATATGGGGGCTGAATTAGGATTCGAGGTGATCGATCTCGGTACGATGGGCTCCAGTGAATACCAGATGTTTCAGCCTTCCGACAGCCATTGGGAAGTTGGATTCCCCATCGCACGTCCCTGTCTCAGAGCAGATGCGCTGGTCCAGACCTGCTGCTTGAAGACCCACCAGTACGGCGGACACTTCACCATGTCCTTGAAAAATTCAGTGGGAATGGTCGCTACTGGGATGGTTGGATACGGGAACCAATTCATGGACGAGCTGCACACCTCGTCTCACCAGCGCAAGATGATCGCCGAGATAAATACCGCCTATACCCCCGCGCTGATCATCCTGGACGGCGTGGAGGCATTCACCGCAGGTGGACCAGCCTCAGGGCGCCTGGCCACTCCTGAAGTTGTTCTGGCGGGGACAGACAGAATCGCCGTCGATGCGGTGGGCGTCGCTCTATTGCGCTACTTTAAGACGACATATGTCGTAGCCAATGGCCCCATCTTCCAGCAGGAACAGATCGCCAGGGCATCAGAATTGGGCTTGGGGGTCGACAGCCCACACAAGATCAAGCTAATTACAGGGGATTCAAAAAGCGCCGCCTTCGCTGAAAAAATCCAAGAAATCCTGGTACAAGTTTAATCCTGCTGCGGTATTGACAGCGCTTCGTGAATTTGCTAAACTATATATGTCATTTACCGATATATAGGTAACTGAAATATGGAGGAGGTCGATATAAACTCTCGGCAATCATCCCCTCAAGTCATACCGATTCGCGAACCAACATTTTATATCCTGCTGAGCATGGTGCCAGGCAAAAAGCACGGCTATGCCATCCTGAAGGATGTTGAAAAATTAAGCGCTGAAAGAATCAGACTCAGCACAGGCACATTATATGGTGCCTTGGGAAGATTACTTGAACAGGGGCTTATCGAGCGAGTACCCGATGATCTGGGAGAGAATTCACACCCGGGTTTACCTCGAAAAGCTTATATCCTGACAGGGAAGGGTCGGCGAGTCTTGGAGGCAGAGATAAACCGTTTGCATTCACTTATCACCACAGCTCGATTGCGTCTCAGCGAAGAATCTCCATGAAAAGATGTAAGCGACTGCATACGCCCACGTACAGCTGCCTGATTGACTCTTGCACCAAAGAAATCTTAGACGAATAACGTGGAAAGCCATACCCCTTTGTTTTCACTCTTCCCCGCTCGCCTCCTTGTTATGTTCCAAGATGATTTGAGCGATGTCTTTTTCAGCGTTTTAAACCATGCGATTGTGAGCAGCTGGCTATGAGCGATGACAATCTGATCGCGATTTTGCTCGACCTGGAACACACTTTTCAGTCGAATATTAGCTGGAGATAGAGTGACGGGAGGCAAAAATGTCTAACTGGATCGGACTGGACACATTGCTTGATGAGCAATTCGACACGGATCAGGGTCCTCTGCCTGTAGCCTCCAGGAATGAGATCATATTGACCAGTGTGCCTTTTATCGTGCTGGCGCTTTTTCTTTCTATACCGCAACTACTCGTGGTGACAGGGTTGACAACTCGGGATTCGCCTGCCTTTTCGACTCTACAGATCGCTATTAATGTGTTTATCGTACTGCTTCTCCTGGTTTTTCTGGTCATCGTCTGGCGTGCGGGTTGGCCACGCTGGGCTGCCAGCTGGTACATCTTCTTCGGGGCCATCTTTATCAGTCCCCTTATCTACATCTCCAATTTATATGAAGACGTCTCCAGAGCAGCAGATGTGTTCAACGAAGCTGCTGCTTTTTTCCTGCTCCCTGTGCTCATCGCCTGGTTTCTTTACCGGGTAACTCGGCAGGATCCTATCAAAGGTCTGCTGATGATGCTGCCGCTTGTCGTTATAATTTTGTTGCCGAACATGGAATTAGTACCTGATAAAATTTAAACCCCAATCACGATAGTTTCTTTACTCATCGGTGCGCTGGC
>JBFFIU010000128.1:0-9804 GCA_041556275.1 Anaerolineales bacterium
CTCCGGAAGGGTCTCAGCTCCGGCAAACTGGGGACCAAGGATGGTATTGAGCAGCTCAATCACAGATTGATCTTCACCTACATAAATGATGATCAATTGTCCTGCCCGATAAAAGTGAGGTGGTCCGATCCAGCTGGCCATCGTCGTGCCTATGGAACCCCCGTCGGGGGATACTTGCGCTGCTTCTGCATCAGCCTGGGCGGCATCAGAATATTCAAAGACCTGGACTGGCTCACCATTGACGATAATAACCTGACCTGGAACTGAGAAGAACGGTTGCTCGATTTCACCGTCCCCTCCAACCGTTGCCCCGGCTGAAATAAGTGCATCCGTGAACCCCTGGGTATCCAGGGGTTCGTCAACGTCTGGCCCTGAGGTTGTCACCGGTTCTTGATCACCATCAGATTCAGACAGGTTAGCGGGTTGGCAGGCCGAGAGGAAGAACAAAGCCAGGAGGGCAGTAAATAGTATGTATTTCATAGCATCTATCCTTATGATTGGATTTAGTCTGTTCGGTGAAATGAATGCCGGTTTAATCATATCCCTGAAATCATGTACCTTAAATATACAATGCAGTAATAACGTTCAGTTGGACAGAAAGGTTCCAAAAGGTGGATCACCTGTTCTTGTGCCAATCATCTGATTTTGTACATTCAAAATATCATTTTTTATTTATAGTGGTGACATTATCGCAAAACATATACAAGTAGAAGACATAAATTGACATATAAGGTAAATTAGGTATAATTTATATCATTATTGTTTCGAGCTGGTCAAAGCAATTTCCTTAGCGCAATGGAGGGGTTCAGCATTTAGGGTTAAACGAACTCCCCAAAATCATCATAACCGCTTGTAACGTCACTGAGTCAGTTGGACCGCTGCGCAGCAGAACCTGAGCGTCGTAATCTGCTCCATTAATCATAGCATTGCAAGGCCAGCAATTGGCTGCACATTGATACTCGTGCCAATGCAAAATTCAATTGGGAGTTAACATCAATATGCCGGATGCACATTCAATACCGTCTTCTGAGAGTGCAATAAAAAGGAACACTAGGGAGGTGCTTTATAGATTAATTCGTTGCAAGGTATGTATCAATTCCACCGTTATCAGATTCAGAATCATGAAGGAGAAACCAGCATTATGAGCAGAAGATTTCAAGTCACCATGTTAATTATTGTTGTTTTGCTAGCTGTTCCCCTAGTTGCGCTTGCGCACGAAGAAGAGGATCTTTTAGCACTGCAGGAGGTCCAGTTCGCCTCGGTAGCGCAAAAAGCTGCTGAGAACAGCAACGCCCCCCGGTCGTTTGCACCTTGCGTGCAAGGCTTTGCAGGGGAATTCCCCTGCGATAAAGTTGACCTCTTGAGTTTCGTGCCATCGGCCGACTTGGGAGCAACGTTCATCAACGATATCTGGGGATGGACCGACCCAGAAACGGGTAATGACTTTGCACTAGTAGGTTCCGCTGAAGGCCTGATCGTAGTCGACATAACCGATCCAAAACGACCCGTTGTGATGGGAATTTTGCCTACTGCTTCTACCCAGGGTGGCGAATTCTGGCGCGATGTCAAAGTCTATGCTGATCATGCTTTTGTCGTGTCCGAATATGATGATCACGGAATGCAGGTGCTTGACCTGACCCTGGTACGCGATGTGGATCCCTCCAATGGCCCAGTGATCTTTCCCGAGGCAGCCTACTACGAAGGCATTCATCACGCGCACAACATCGCCATCAATGAAGATACGGGACATGCATACATCGTTGGGAGTGAAAGCGATACTGTCGCATGCGGACCAGGGCTGCACATGGTCGATATCTCTGATCCGACGAACCCG
This sequence comes from Anaerolineales bacterium, assembly GCA_041556275.1. Classification (GTDB taxonomy): domain Bacteria; phylum Chloroflexota; class Anaerolineae; order Anaerolineales; family UBA4823; genus PFL25. Next base: position 1,835 of record JBFFIU010000128.1, read on the forward strand.
ACGTTCGCCGGCTGTTTCGACGATCACGGTTACACCCACGATACACAGTGCGTCATCTATCAAGGTCCTGATGAGGACTACCAGGGTCGAGAGCTCTGCTTCAGCTCGAACGCCAATTTCGACGGCACGCCTTTCCTCAACACACTCTCAATCACTGATGTTACTGATAAAGCGAATCCAGTCGGGATCGCCAATGCGGAATACCCAGGTGGGGACGATGGATACAGCCATCAGGGATGGCTGACCCCCGATCAAGCCTACTTTCTGCATGGTGATGAGCTGGACGAATTTTTCTTCGGCGTCAATACCCGCACACGAATCTGGGATGTGACTGATCTCGACAATCCGGCCGTGATCGGTGTCTTCGAAAACGATACCACTTCGATTGATCACAATATTTATACCCAGGGTCGCTACGCGTTCGCATCCAACTATACATCTGGCTTGCGAGTATACGATATGAGAAATGTGGCCGACGGTGAACTCTCTGAAGTTGCCTACTTTGATGTCTATCCCGAGAACGATAACGCATCCTTTGAGGGTGGTACATGGAGCAACTACCCCTTCTTTGCCCAGAAGGGTGTCGTGGCTGTTACCGGTATGGACCGCGGGCTATTCATCCTCCAACCCCGGATCAGCAGGTCGGGCAACTAATTGGAGCATGATCATTAGTCAACTTTCCAGCGGAGTAGTATGATGCTACGCCGAATTGGTAAGATGAAATCGCGTTGCAAAAGCAGCACGATTTGATACAGCAGGACTGCACCGAACATAATCAAATTTGTTCGGTGCAGTTCCTTTAAAGGCACTTGTAGTGCTAATCTAATTTCTTCTTGAACAAAGGGATTATGGGGTTTAGAAACCTTGTTTTCAAGTCAGATTTGATCTATTCTTTGAACATTCCATTGTACTTACGAGTCGAATCCAAAGGTGGAAAATCTCGATCCATCAATTCTTGTTTCAACTGATTATTAGGATTGGCCGATTGCTTTTGTCCAGACCAGCCAATGTCATCTTAGTATGTTTGCTACGATATGCGAGATAGGGTCACGACGGGGATGACGCGCCCGGCCTGCTCTTTATACTCTGAGAAAGAGGCCATTTTGCTTTCCATCTTCTCGTACAGTTGCGTGCGCTCCGGCTCCGAAGCTACACTGGCCCGAGCTTGAAATTTATCTGTGCCGTATTCTACTCCCACAATGTGATTGGCGACGATATTATAGTACCAGTCTGGGTGAGAAGGTGCACCACCCTTGGAAGCAACTACCACAAGGCGATCGCCATCTTCAAAGGTTACCAGAGGGTTGACACGTTCTTTTCCGCTCTTTGCGCCGATTGTGTGAAGGAGCAGGAGGGTGTTTTTGGCAAAGTAGCCACCGACTTTCCCATCGTTAGCCCGAAACTCTTCGATTATCTGCTGATTAAAATCAGACATCCGTAAACACTCCGTATAAATGATCTTTGTTAAACCAGAGCAATCTCTCTATCCCAAAATCTGGGTTCATTATGGAAGCCAGAAATATTATTCTCTTCTATACTTAGCGGTCTTCTCGCTAAATAAGAGAAAATTCAACCCCCGGCAAATCAATTTACACGAATTTACCGAGAGCATCTCTTAGAATCGATCTTTTAGATTGGTTTATTGATTCATACAGAATACCACGTAGCTTGCTACGTGGGTTCCAATCTTTAACAAAATCTGTACCCAGAGGGCAAAATTCCGTAATACTCCGCTGTTTGCGGCAGAGATAGGAATTTTGAAGATTTTGTCATTTTATTCTTAGGGGAAACTGTAGCATCCTGCCCAAAATCTGGGAGGAAATTTGACAGTTGCTCAGCGGAGCGGGCCATATATAACGGTCCTAATTCGCCAAACACACCAGAGATAGGGCCACTGGCAGCATCAATAAGATGTCTCCCCCCAGTGAGAAGAGCAACCGGCGATGATGGCGTACTTGTACCTGCTGCTGGGCGGTGTTTTCACCAGCACGGCAATGATGATGATAAGTACCATGGTGAGTGGTTTGAAGATGTAGATCAGGAGCGGCGGCCCCTGGTACTCCCCCCACATGTGGATCAAGGCTGAGATGATCGCCAGAATGGTCAGGATGATAATGGTCATTTCTTCTCTAGTAAGTTTGTGTCTTTGCGAGCGAAGCAATGCAAACTCCAAGATCATTTGGAGATTGCTTCGTCCTCCCAATGACGCAATTATCGTTTTTTTGGAAAACTATTGATTCTCTACACAACTAGGTTTGATAAGTTAACAACTGCTCCTAAAATTCATTGATTACTGTGCTGCCAGTCCCCTCAAAATTATCCATGTTTACAAGCTCCTCAAGCGATTCTTCCAAGTTGATCCGTTTGCCAACCAGTTTCTCCGGGGTTAGTGTGCCGCTGCGGATCATTTCCAACATATCTGCATACCTGTAGGCTTGCATGCCGTGACTGCCAAGGATTTCAAGTTCATTGGCAATAACTTTATCCATCGGGATAGTCGGATGCCGATGTTCCCCGACCATTAATCCAACCTGTATGTGCTTGCCGCGCTTTCTCAAATTGGCGATCGAGTTAAAACAAGTCGCCGGGCTGCCCAGGGCATCGATCGAAACGTGAGCCCCTCCTTCGGTGATCTCCATTACGTTAGCGACCACATCTTCAGTATTTGAACCGTTGATGGTTTCTACGGCACCGAGCTGGCGGGCGAAATCCAGCTTCTCATCGGCGATATCGATGGCGATCACACTGGCGCCAATTGCCTGGGCGATCATAATGGCCGACAGGCCAACTCCCCCGCAGCCGTGCACGGAGACCCACTGCCCGCCCGTGACCTGACCCTGGTCAACGATCGCCCTGAATGATGTAGCGATACGGCAGCCCAGGCTGGCAGCCGCTACGTACGTAAGCTCATCCGGCAGGCGGACTAGATTGATGTCCGCGTGTTGAACGGAAACATACTCGGCGAAAGAACCCCAATGTGTGAATCCGGGTTGGGTTTGGTTATCACATACCTGGTGGTTCCCGGAAATACACTGCGGGCAAGTGCCGCACCCGCAAACGAAGGGCAGGGTGACCCGGTCACCTATTTTCCACCTGGATACTCTACTCCCGATCGCAGCGATCTCCCCGGCCAGTTCATGTCCAGGCACATGGGGTAATGAGATTAAAGGGTCGTGACCCATCCAGCCGTGCCAATCGCTGCGGCACAATCCGGTAGCCTTCACTTTGATCACAACCCCGTGCTCATCTGGAATGGGGTCAGGCACATTTTGGACCGCCAATGGTGTCTTGAATTCTTCGTATACCGCAGCTCTCACAATCGATCTCCTTGGATTATTTAGAATGATCCTTATGCATTTTTCTCTTAATTGATCTCAATTTGTTCACCATCTTCTGGAATCAGGAGACGATATAAATCAATCCCTGATCGCTCAGCTGCCAGCTGTAGGGCTTGGCGAGAGGTTTTGCAGTGGTCCAGAGCTTCCATATGTGTGGCAATCACCACGGTTGCTGGGGCAGCTTCACAAACTGTGATCGTCTGGGGGGCATCCATGATGATTGGACCGCTGTCTTCCAGTTCTGCTCCCCCGGAATGGGTTACGATCACATCTGGCTGGAATTTATCCAGCGCACCTTTAACTTCTTCGCACCACACGCTATCGCCAATCCAATAAAGGGTTGGCTCATGCGGAGATTGAAACACAAATCCCGAAACCGGATTGAGGCGTGCTGCCCATTGACCCCTCCCATGCTGCCCTCCAGTGCGCGAGATGTTTGCCTGGCGCCACTGGGTTTCGCTTTGCAATTCAACCACCTGATCAAATCCGTACGTCGCAATAGTTTCACTGTCCCCTGGTTGGCAGAGGGTCGGCATGGCTTTATCAATAATATCCTGAGCCTTGGCATCAAAATGGTCTTGGTGTAAGTGGGATACGAGCATTAAATCAACACCTTCCAGCACTTCTGATGAGGGTATTGGCAGGTCAACCGTTGGATTGTCTTCTATCCCGGCGAAAGAGCGAAAAGCTCCCTTAGAACCCAGCATCGGATCGATCAGCATGGTGATGTCAGCGTATTCAAGGCGCAGAGTGGCATTGCGGATGAGCTGAAATTTCATAGGACCTCTCCTATCTGAAGTGGATCTATTATAAAAGTGTTGGAGTTAGTTTGCAGAGCAAGATCATAAATATACAGTTGCTCATCTTATTTGGTCGGTTTCCACTTCTATTCAATGATATTTGGGAATTATTTCTTTCCCTAAAAAATCGCAGATAAAAACCGCTCTATATCGTCGATGGAACGATTTATGATTGCGTGTGCCCCAATGGAGATAACATCCCTGAAAGGGGATAAATTCCGGTCAAATAAAAAAGCCCCTGAAGATTCAGGAGCTTCCGATTGGTGCCCCCACGGAGATTCGAACTCCGGTCTTAGCCTTGAAAGGGCTACGTCCTAGTCCCCTAGACGATGGGGGCAAGCTTCGGGATTTTACCACTCTGAATAACCTGGGTCAAGTAGAAGGAGTTTTCGGCGACACTGCACCGACTGCACTAGATCTCCGTGTCAAGTCAAAAATAAATGTTACTGGGAAGGGATTATTGGTTCAAATAATAATGTTACCGAAAGATCTTCTGGCCCTGGAAATTGAACAGGTTGAACCAAAGTCAATAAGACATCTTCGGTCACACCAGGAACAGCATTGGGCAGAGTGAAGATCACATTGATTTGTTCATAAATAGCTTGTCTTAGTTTCCGAGGGTTGGTCTGATTACGAAGAGCCAGCAAATGCTCCTTATGAGTTGAAGAAATGACCTCCGTTTCACACAGGCGGTCCAGGGGGGTGCGGGCCTGGTCATAGCGTCTTTTGATCCGTGCGGTACGACGATCCGTTGGAATACTGAGTTTTTCTGTTACCCGCATAACAGGTTGGAAGAAGTTGTAATACAGCCACATCATTTCGTAGAGTTGGTTGATGGACAGGGTTTGGGATACAGTGTCAAACCGTTCATATCCCAAAGGTTCGCGGATCAACGTTGAGTTCTTTTGCTCAACGAAACGATTGTCGTTCTTGCGATACGGTCGGCTGCGAGTGAGTTCAGGCACTTTGATTTGCTCCTGGAAGAAACGCACGAGATGATCATTGAAGAACTCACTCCCATTATCAGGATGTATTTCTAATACAGGAAATGGTAAGCGGTTCAAGATCTGACTGAAGGCTGCTTGCATGACCCGGTAACTGCGTCCCAAGGTAGCCATCCGTTCGCTCCACCCGGTGGCCACATCCACCATCTGTAGACTATACACATACTGTCCTGACACATCTGAGCCACAATGATGCACTAGGTCAACTTCAAAATGACCTGGTTGTCTTTCATCCCAAGCTATTCGTCTCATTGGGATATCTCGAGTAATCACATTGCCTCGGGAAGGCTTGCGCCGAGGTAGCCTGGGCTCGTCTTGGTGTATACGTTTGAGAATTCGTTTTACTGTTGATACACTGATCTTTCTAAGTTGAACCATCAGCGGTTCGGATACTTCCATCTCTCCGTGGCGTGCCAAATGCTGCGCCAGCCACTCCAGATTGGGTTGCAAACGCTCGGCACAGATGTGATCGACACTCTCAGAGATAACCCGTAGGGCATCATCTACTTCAGGCCCGTACTGTCGTCCCCGGTGGCGTTGACGAGGTGTCCGCTTCATATCGCTTGCCATCAGTCGGATCAGGCTCTTTCGATGAAGATCAGTCACAGCTTCCATTTCATCCAACAATTGCGTTCGTTCAACTTTACTCGCTTTTATGTATCGCTTTTGTATCAAGCCTAAATACTTTCTGCGTTCGTTTATGCTCATTTTTTCATCTTCGGACATTGTTCCCTCAGTAACATTTTTATTTGAGCGAACTATATCCCGTGGGTAACATTTTAGATGAACTAAAACGATCTCTCGCACTTTCTCCCAACACATGGTATAATCTTCCCCCGCGCCGCCAAAGGCGGTTTTATATTGCCTGAAATTATTGAGTAAGGAAAGTAAGATGAGCGACGATATCATTCGAGCCGTTGAGGCTTCTGTAAATCCCGATCTACCCCAAATTAAACCTGGCGACATGGTCAGCGTGTTTTTGCGCATCCGTGAGGGGAACACCGAACGCACCCAGGAATTCCGCGGCACTGTGCTGCGCGCTCGTAAGGGCGGTAACAATGCCAATTTCACCGTGCGCCGCATTGCGAGCGGCGGCATCGGTGTCGAGCGAACCTTTTTGCTCAACTCGCCGCGCATTGAAAAAGTCGTTGTGCATCGGAGATCGCATGTCCGCCGCGCCAACCTGAAATTCCTGCGTGAGCGTAAGGGTAAGCAAGCCCGCCTCAAGCAAAAATTCACCCAGTAGATCACATATCTCGATTCCTATTGAAGGTCCAGATCTGGCCAGGTCTGGCCTTTTTTGTTGTGGATCGCGGTTAGAATTGGGAGAGCTGGATTCGTCAATTTTTGGAGATATTATGAATCATCCTATCATCGGAATAACCACCATGCGCCGGGTCAACCAGAACGGTATGCCCCTGGTCTCGCTGGCTGAAGCCTATGTGGATGCGCTGTACAAGGCCGGCGCCTGCCCGGTATTGATCCCCAATAACATTACGGAGTCCGCACTCGATGAGCTCGTCTCTCGCCTGGACGGCGTCGTGTTCAGCGGGGGTGGCGATATCGATCCAGGCTACTACCATGCCGAAGACTATTCCAAAGTGGGTGGTGTTGAAAAGCAGCGTGACCAGATCGAGTTGTCCCTCTTAGAGATGGTCATTGATGAGAATAAACCTTTCCTGGGCATATGTCGCGGAATCCAGCTGATCAATGTCGGACTGGGAGGGTCGCTGTACGCGGATATCTCTGACCAGGTTCTGGGTGCCGACAAACACGATTATTACCCGAACTGGGATCGCGATCACCTGGCCCACACAGTTCGGGTGGAACAAGAGTCGAAGTTAGCTGAAATCTTGGGAGAGGTTGAGGTGGAGGTAAACAGCCTGCACCACCAGGCTGTTGAGCGGCTGGCAGCGGATCTCATTCCGACTGCACATTCACCAGACGGTTTGGTGGAAGGTTTCGAATTACCAGGACATCCCTTTGGGTTGGCTGTGCAGTGGCACCCGGAGTGGCTCACCGCGCATAAGCCAATGCGAGACTTGTTTAATGCTTTTGTAGAAGCAGCCGATTCACGGAAATCCTAAATCAGAACTCGATCATCTTATGGAAACAGCGGGTGGCAAACTTCCCATACTCAGTAAGGCAGCTGGACCGATTGGTGTCTTCGATTCGGGTGTGGGGGGATTTTCGATACTGCGCGCTATTCGCTGGGAACTGCCGGGAGAATCATTGATTTATCTCGCCGACCAGGCGCATGTACCCTATGGTCCGCGATCCTTGGAGCAGGTGCGCGCCTTCTCTGAAGGCATCACGCGCTTTCTTTTAAGTAGGGGTGCAAAATTAATCGTTGTCGCCTGCAATACTGCCTCCGCTGCAGCGCTGCACTTCCTCAGGGAGCAATTCCCTCTGGTGCCTTTTGTCGGTATGGAGCCAGCGGTAAAGCCAGCTGCCGAGCACACCCAGAGCGGAGTGGTCGGCGTGTTAGCCACCCCGGCAACCTTTCAAGGCGCTTTATACTCCTCAGTGATCGAGCGCTTCGCAAATGGTGTCACCGTGCTGCAGAGCAATTGCCCGGGATTAGTCATTGAGATCGATGGCGGAAATCTTGATACCTCCAGGGTGCGTGAGATTTTAGAGATGGCATTAAAACCTATGCTGGGAGAAGGCATCGATACGGTGGTCTTGGGCTGCACTCACTTCCCCTTCGTAATTCCCGTCATCGAGGAAATCGTTGGTCCAGAAGTGCGGGTGATCGATCCCTCACCGGCCATCGCCCGCCAGGTGGTGCGTTTGTTGGACGCCAACGATCTGCGCAGTCCAGGGTC
>JBFFIU010000129.1:0-9634 GCA_041556275.1 Anaerolineales bacterium
CCACCCCCGGAAGAATCGAATGCGCAGATCGATGGGCAAAAAATAGAATGTGCATTTCAAACTGACGGTACTAGTTGGGGGGATCTAATTGTCAATGGTTGCCCTCAACCTCAGATCGTACTTGCTCAGGAGCTTGGGATCGATAATGTGATGGACATGATGGAAAATCTTGCTCTGTTTTCTGTCCCAGGTTTAGATCCAAACGATGAAGAAGAACCAATCCGGCCTGAAAGTCTTTCCCTTGATGAGATATTTGCGGGTCAATCACAATTGAGGGTCAGCCCATTGCAGATGGTGCGTGCTGCTGCTACTCTGAGTACAGATGGTACTGTACCCACACCTCTATTAATAAGGGCAGTAAATTATCCGGAGACCGGGTGGGCAGTATATTCACCCACCAATCAGACTCACCAAGTATTCTCTCCCGCTATCCAAGAAATTGTTGTTGGGTCGCTGGCGGATAAGGATCTCCCGATCTGGCAAAGTGTGGCAAGAACTCCCAATGGTCCGGATGAAGAAATCACCTGGTATTTAGGTGGAACCTTACCATCCTGGATTGGTACCCCACTATCTTTGGTCATTCTATTAGAAGAGGACGATCCGGAAAAGGCTTTGGAGATGGGTCAATCGTTAATGGGTGCGGTCTTGGGAGTGGATTAGAAAGGAATATCAGATCCCAGATGTGATGCATTTTTACTGAGGTACATCCAACATTCATGGCGGTCCATGATAGCAATATAAAAAAATCTGATCCACAGATTTTCGGACCAGATTTTTTTGATGGGATTAGCCAAGGGGTGAAAGCAAATCAGGATTGCGGACCGCGCGTCATTCGGAACACCATACTGGCCATGAAACCAGCAGCAGTAATGGCTGCCATGATGACTTTAGTTCGGTCGGCGATTGGCTCCACTCGCACACCTTCAGGTGAGGCAATGACCACCGCCACTGGCCTGGAGAAAGTTCGCCCACCGCCCCCTCCACCGCCACCGGCCCCGACCATTGGCGTACCTTCATCGTCTTCGTCACTGTCTTCTTCATTCATTCCCTGGCCGTAACCGCTTCCGAAACCAAAACCCATGAAGGTCAAGTTCTCTGAAGTTGGGATGATCTTTGTATCCCCAACCTCGATCGGTTCGCCATATACCCGATCAACGTTCGCGGTTTCGATCAGGGCTTCCATGGTCTTGTTTACATCTGAGGTTGTATCGGGAATTTCAAACCCACCAGCATCTCCCGGACTTGAAACGACTTTATCCATTGCAAATAATCTCCTTTATGTTTATAGGTTATCGTGTTCGTTTAACGATCAACCATGCGAGTAATGATCCGATAAATCCAGCCGCAAGAATAGCCACTTGTAAGCGACGGGTAACATCTGGCACTGGAATTGTTTGCCGGCTGCCACGGGAATCTTCGACGATCACGCCAAGGGGTTTGTTCCAAACCATCCCTCCCTGACCCCCGGGGAAGATCATTCGGTAAGACCGGGCAACTGGATACACGGTCAGATCTCCAACGGATACCGGTTCTCCTGAACTTGTTTGTTGAATTAATATTCTCTCTGCCATCTTATTCTGTCTCTGGGTCTTCAGGTTCAGGTTTGGTGATTTTTTCCAGCTCCGCATTAACTTTGTGCAGCACGGATAAGATATCCTCCCTGACCTTTTGTTCGACCTCCCCACTTGCGATGCGATCGCGTAAATCTTCCGCTTCGGCTTTTACCTGCTGACCGGTTTCACTCTCCTGGAAATCTTTTGCGGTTTGTTTTAGAGAATCTCCTAAATCTGTCAGGCCGCGTTCGAGTTCGTCCTGGAAATTTTTACGCTCTTCGCTCTCCCATGCGCTTACAAACAGCTGCCTAAGATTGTCACCTAGGTGTTCAAATTCCGATTTTAATTGCTGAGATTTAGTATCTTCTTGGGGCATAGGTTCATCTGACATGACTGCATCTCTCCTTTCAAATGAATGAATATCTTCATCTAGTAATCAATGAGTTATTGTATGAATTCTGCTATAACACCTAGTTCAGGATTCTATTAAATTATACCTGCTTTCCGATCTTGAACCGGTTCATGAATTGATGCCTGTGAAAAATTCAAAATCAGTGAACAGTAAATTCGAAGGAGTACAATTAGGGAAAACATAATCAGAGGTAGCTACTTATGAAAGAAAACAATCCTTTCGTGGTGGAATGGATCGGAGAACGTCCTCCCAGCGAAGCCAAGATTCGAAAGATACTTGCTGATGAAGGTCTATCAGCTTACAGCTGGTCGAATGGTCCTGGAGATGTGTACAGCGCTCATTTGCATACCTTCCATAAAGTAATTTACGTGATAAAGGGTTCAATTACTTTTGGATTACCTGATGATGGGAAACAGATCTACCTTAAGGCGGGAGATCGTTTGGAATTACCACCGAACACGCTGCACAATGCAGTAGTGGGATCGAATGGCGTGACCTGTTTAGAAGCACATAGATAAACTGAATTTGAATTAGCGGACCTTCCAGGTTATGGAGAACCTGCAATAATAAAATCGAGCAGAAATTTTAGAATCCTTCTTGATTTAAATTTGCCATCTAACGCCATGCTTGAATCTTGAAGGAGAACCAATCATCCTAAAATCAGTGCAACATTAGATATATCTCGTGGAGGGAATGGGGAAATTTGGGGGTTCAACGGACCCGAAAAATATTCACGGAATGAAAATATGATCTCCACTGAATTGGTCGCAACCTTTGTTGTTGATTCTCGTATATATACTTAGAAGCAGGAAAAACAGGAGGTTACGATGTATCGCACAAAATATCTGGCACTTATCTTAGTGGTAGCGATGGCTACAGTAGCCTGTAATATCAGTATAAATAATCCATTAGAGAGTGTTTCGATTGGGTCGATGGAGACCTTTACGATCGATGTGCCCGCTCCTGAAGAGAGCGATGAGATCGCTGAGGTCGTGTTGAAGTTTGGTGCAGGGCAATTGGATCTTAATCCTGGAACGGACGAAGCTCTCATCTCAGGAACGGCGAAATATAATGTAGAGGAATTTGAACCCAAGGTATCCGTTGATGATAACAAGATTGAGATATCACAGGATTTAGAAGATTTCAATTTACTCCCAGCCTTTAGTGGTGATGTCGAGAATAGATGGGATCTAGTTTTGGGGATGTATCCCATGGAGTTAGATATTTCAGCTGGAGGATACCAGGGAGAATTCGAGCTGGGAGGTTTAGCCCTGCACAGCTTACGCTTTGCAGAGGGTGCAGCCAGCACAAAAGTTACTTTCTCAGAACTCAATCCAGTGGAAATGGATACACTTCGTTATGATACTGGAGCATCCTCGGCATCGCTCTCGGGATTGGCTAATGCGAACTTTAGCAGGATGGATTTCAGGAGTGGGGCAGGGGAATATACGCTAGATTTCTCAGGTGAGTTGCAGCGTGATGCAGATGTGAGCATTAAATCTGGGTTGAGCAGCGTGACGATCATCGTGCTGGAGGGAACACCAGTGAGTGTTGAGATCGACAGTGGTTTGGCAAACATCGATGTCGATGGAAGTTGGAGGGTGACTGGAGGCAGGTACTCAATACCTGGTGAGGGACCTGAATTGAACATCACAGTCGAAATGGGCGCTGGAAACCTGGAACTGCGAGAGAGATAGAAAATTTACAATCAAAGATAATTAATGGGAAAGTAGTTTTAATCAAACAACCCGCAGGCATAATACCTGCGGGTTGTAGATTTTGATGACTTATTCGATTAATCCAGGGCGCTGTACCCAGGACCTGATTCGAAGTAATCGTAATTGGGTTGGATATCCGCGGTTAAGTCAACCACTTCACCAGCCTCTAGGGTGCGAGTGTGATCGAGGTGAACAGGCTCTCCGTGATGATTTGTGCCATCAAATGGTTGATCGAAACCAGCAGTACCCGCCGGCATGGCGACGACCTCGCCACCTTTGGCTTCATATGCGTCGGGCACTTCATCCTCGACAAAAATAGCTTCATATGGACATTCAGGGATGCAAGCCCCACAATCGATGCAAGTGTCTGGGTCGATGTAAAACCAGGGCCACTCTTCAACCGGTTTTCCGGGGACAATGCATTCCACCGGGCAAACATCAACACACCCGGAATCGCGCAAGCAAAGGCTCGTTATAATGTAAGTCATTGAAGGTACCTCCCAAGCTTTAAATTAGTCTAATAAGTTTTCAGGTAGATTAATTTTACCTTAATTCCCTATTGGTGAATATCCGGGACAGGATTAACCTATTTCCCTTCTGAGAAGCGGCGAGCGACTTCTTCCCAGTTAACGACATTCCACCAATTGGCGACGTATTCTGGTCGCCGATTTTGGTATTTCAAGTAGTATGCGTGTTCCCAAACATCAATCCCCAGAATAGGGGTTAGATTTTCCATCATGGGAACGTCTTGATTCGGCATTGATAAAACTGCCAAATTCCCATTTTTAAACCCGAGCCAGGCCCAGCCGCTTCCAAAACGGGTGGCAGCAGCTTTGGAGAATACGTCTTTGAAGGAAGCGAAATCACCAAATGCATCGTTAATCGCATTTGCCAAATCCCCTTGAGGTTCTCCACCACCATTGGGGGACATTACCGACCAGAAAAGGCTATGGTTGAAATGACCGCCGCCGTTATTACGTACTGCGGTGCGAATATCCTCCGGAACATCATCCAGGTCAGATACTAAATCCGCGAGTGATTTTCCTTCTAGTTCAGGGTGTTTCTCAAGAGCTGCGTTGAGATTACTGACATAAGCATTATGATGTTTGCTATGGTGGATTTCCATAGTCATCGCATCAATAGTGGGTTCCAAGGCATTATATGCGTATGGAAGAGAAGGTAGTTCAAAAGCCATCGTATACTCCTTTAAGATTAATATTTGGTTTGGGGTTGACTGATTGATGAATTGTAATGTAGCATAACCGGTAATCCGTGAATTAGGATTGTAACATCCCTTTATCACTTGTCAAGATAATCACCGATCCTATACATGAAACAGCCTTTGAAACTACCATTATTACCCCCAGTATTGGTGATCACTTTCGGCATTCTGGCTGTATCCACCGGATCAATTCTTGTCCGATATGCTCAAGAATTTGCCCCATCGATAGTCATTGCAGCGTATCGCCTCGGTTTGGCAACGCTAATTCTGGCACCAGTTGCATTTTATCGATACAGATCTGAACTAAGCAGTATTGAGACTCGCGAGAGGTACCTGGCGATCGGTTCTGGGATTTTTCTTGCACTTCATTTTGCAACCTGGATCACTTCATTAGAATATACTACCGTAATCAGCTCGGTAGTTTTGGTTTCTACGGCTCCGCTATGGGTTGCATTGCTCTCTCCCATAACGATCAAGGAGCCATTAACCAAACTGGTCCTGATCGGCATGAGTCTGGCCTTCGTCGGCGTCATCATCGTTGGCGTCAGTGATGTTTGCACTATAAGCAATGGAAAATTATCCTGCCCAGCGATGAATGATTTCATCCGAGGGGAGGCATTTCTTGGAGATGTCCTGGCCCTTGTCGGGGCTTGGATGGCTGCTGGTTATTTATTGATTGGAAGGCGCTTGAGGGTGGGCATACCACTGATCCCTTACATCTTCGTGGTTTATGGAATTGCCGCTGTTGTTTTGACTGTTTTCATGATTTCATCCGGCGAATCTCCGGTTGGCTACCCTCCACAGACATACCTGTGGTTTATTCTTCTCGCGCTTGTGCCCCAGATCATGGGGCATTCAAGTTTTAATTGGGCTCTCGGTTATCTGTCAGCCGCATTTGTATCAATAACATTGTTAGGTGAGCCAATAGGTTCAGCCGTACTGGCATTCCTCTTATTACAAGAGACCCCCACGATGTTGAAAGTAATTGGTGCTATACTTATTCTCGCTGGAATTTACATTGCTTCCCTAGGTGAAGCAAAAAAAAATAGCTAAGAATTACCGCTTGCAGGTAAGTGAGACTGGTAGACTTGCGGTGGTTCTTGTTTGAGATATTTCTTTATCATAAGCGTTCAAATTTTTGATCTCATTGTAGGCAACTACTGTGACGAATAGATATTCTAAGGAAGCCAGCCAACCGAACCAAGCACAGCAAGGAGATAGTACTACTCCAATCACAGATGCATCTATCCGGATCTTTGATGGGGTTAAAAGGCATGTCTGGGATGTTGGTGGGGTGGTATTTCTAACATTCGGTTTAATAACTTTATTGGCATTGTTAAATCTCACCACCGGGGTTATTGTGAATTGGTGGGCAGGATTCTTGCAACGGTGGTTTGGATGGGGAAGTTATTTATTGGTTCCAATGATTTTAGCGGTGGGGATCACATTGTTGATTAAACGATCGACTGCTCTAGAGAGTATTCGCTGGGGGCGGATTTTATCCCTTGAGGTGGCAGCTTTCGCAGGAATAGGGCTACTAACTATTATCAGGGGAAATTCTTTGGTGCGCGCGACTGAAGGGCTGGATGGGGGTTTGGTTGGTTGGGGGCTAGCGGAGCTATTGGGGAGCGCGATCAAACCTGCATGGTTGCTTGGAGCGGTTTTATCATTTGTCGTTATTGTGTTCACCTTTATTGGATTGGGGATTTTTAGTGCTCTGGTACGATTGGCGCAAGGGATAGCACTTGAGTCTACAGGGCTTGAAGGGGTTAAACCTGCGGTTAGTTTGGGTGATGAAGTCCCTGGAGACAGCACAACACAGAAGAAAAGATCTAAGCCGCGGTTGCCAGCGGAATACAGAAAGAAGTTCAAAATTCAGGTTAACGATGAGAAGCTTGCTTCTCCGCCAGAACGAGACGAACGACTGCCCAATCTTGATTTGTTGATTAATGAGCAGGCGGCGAAACCGGATGAACGTAATATAAACTTGACAGCAGGTTTGATTGAGAAGACCCTGGCAGAATTTGGAATACCTGCCCGAGTCGTCGGATTTCAGGTTGGTCCAACGGTGACACAATTTGCCGTCGAGCCGGGATTTGTTGAGAAAGGGGGAAGTGAGGAGGAGATCACCCGCCATAAGGTCAGGGTAGCCCAAATCTCTTCTCTTTCACGCGATATCGCTCTCGCATTATCCGCTCCAAGCCTGCGTATTGAAGCCCCGGTACCAGGTAGACCCTATATCGGCATAGAGGTTCCCAACAAGCGTTCGACAGTCGTTCGCTTACGCCCCATCTTGGAAACCGAAGCTTTTTATAAATTCGGCTCTCCTTTGACGATCGCGCTCGGCAGAGACGTTTCTGGGCAGGCAGTTGTTGCAGATCTTGCGAGTATGCCACATTTATTGATCGCCGGAACAACGGGTTCGGGAAAGTCAGTTAGCATTGCAGCCCTGACTACTTGTTTGGTGATGAATAACACGCCGCAGGATTTAAGGATCGTTATGATCGATCCGAAGATGGTCGAGCTGGTTCGCTTTAATGGTTTACCACATTTATATGGCAAAGTGGAGACCGACTTGGAAAGAATATTAGGCGTCTTGCGCTGGACAGTAGCTGAAATGGACAGGCGCTATAAATTGTTAGAATCATCCCGGTCACGTAATATCAACACGTACAATCGGAAGATGCGCAGGAGGCGGAATTCTGAACCTTTGCCCCATATCGTAGTGATGATCGATGAATTAGCGGATTTAATGATGACAGCGCCAGAACAAACCGAGCCGGCTCTCGTGAGGCTGGCTCAGATGGCACGGGCGACTGGCATACACCTAGTCGTGGCGACACAAAGACCCAGCACCGATGTAGTCACTGGATTGATTAAAGCAAATTTCCCAGCGCGAATTTCATTTGCTGTCGCTTCTTCGATAGATTCGAGGGTAATACTGGATGCAACGGGTGCAGAGTCATTGCTTGGGCGAGGTGATATGCTTTTCCTGCCACCTGAAGCTGGAACTCCTATTCGAGCTCAAGGGGTGATGGTCTCTGATGAAGAGATCGAACAGGTGATTAAGTTTTGGCAAGAGTCTCAAGCTGAAGAAGAAGACCTGGTGCCTCCTTGGGAAGTTATGCTTGAGGAAGAAGCGCTTTTGGCTGAGAAAGATCAATTAATTGAAAAAGCGATCGAGATCGTGCGTGAGTCCCAGCGGGCGAGTGCTTCGATGCTTCAGAGACGCCTGAGGATTGGATACCCACGAGCAGCTCGTCTGATCGACGAACTCGAAGAACTCGGTATCGTGGGACCATCACGGGGAGGAGGGCGCGAGCGTGAAGTTTTGATCGAGCGGGAGGATGACTATCCTGCTTGACAGTCTCCAACGCATAGGATAGCATTTCGGATTATAAATTTCAATTTAGAAAAAGGAACAAATATTGTGGAACAAGCTTCCGAGAATAAGAAGAAGATAACATTTACTGATCAAATGCGCGTTCGATTCCGGGGGATATTGGATCCTGTCGGTGGATTCTTAAACCGCTTAGGGTTGATGCCCAATACGATGACCATCCTAGGATTGGTAGGTAATACAGTTGGGGCGGTCTTGTTGGCACAAGGCAATATGAGAATCGGGGGTTTAATAATCCTGGCTATGGGCCCGATAGACGCGTTGGATGGGACGATGGCGCGTCTGCGTGGTGAACCGAGCGAATTTGGAGCGTTTGTTGATTCTGTTACTGATCGTTATTCTGAGCTGGTGATATTTGGTGGCATACTTTTCTACTATATCCAACAAGGCGACTGGGTAATGGCACTGGTGACATACGTGGCAGCTGGTGGTTCAGTGCTCGTTTCGTATGTCCGGGCAAGAGCAGCGTCTCTGGGATATGATACAAAAGTAGGAGTTCTGACTCGCATGGAGCGCTACCTGGTTTTAGCCCCATCATTGGTCTTAAACATCCCTTGGGTTGGTCTATGGATAATTGCAATATTGGCAAATATTACTGCACTACAAAGAATTTGGGATATCCGTCGCCAGACCCGTTCCGACTGAGCGCTCGCTAAGGAGAGAGAGATGGGAATTCAAATCGGTCGATACACGATCTTCTATTACGGTATCATTATCATGATCGGGGCAATCGCCGCGGCTCTGTTAGCAGCTTATGAAGCTCGCAGGCGAGGACAAAGCAGTGATGTGGTTTGGGATGGTTTGGTATGGGTGCTGATTGGTGGGATCATTGGAGCTCGCATCTGGCACATCCTCACGCCCCCCGCATCAATGGTTGAAGCCGGGATCACCACCAGGTTCTATCTCACACATCCTCTGGATGCGATCAATATCAGAGCGGGTGGATTGGGAATCCCGGGGGCTGTAATCGGCGGGGTATTTGCACTTTACATCTTTACCCGCCGGCGGAATCTGGATTTTGCATTTTGGCTTGATATTGTCGCCCCAGCTTTAGCCCTGGGTCAGGCGATCGGTCGCTTTGGAAATTTTTTCAACCAGGAATTATATGGAAGCCCAAGCGATCTCCCCTGGGCGATCACCATCGATCCTCTTTACAGGCTGCCTGGATATGAAAACCAGGCGACTTATCATCCTCTATTCTTGTACGAAGCACTGTGGAATTTAGGTATCGTTATTCTATTACTCTGGCTGGGTCGGAAGTATCAGGATCGCTTGATAAATGGTGATTTGTTCCTGATTTATTTGATCGCTTATCCAGTTGGGCGATTC
>JBFFIU010000130.1:0-9629 GCA_041556275.1 Anaerolineales bacterium
ACCATCACGGTCTTCCTGACGGATGGCACGCCGCTGCCCAGCATGACTGTGGGACCCGTACAGATCCCCGCTGGTGTCGATGTTTCCGCCAATGCGCGGCTCGATGCTGATGATACGCCAGTCTTAAAGGTGAAAGCTTCTGCGGCCGCCGCACAGGAAGCAAGTGATGGCACTTTCGATGTCAAGGTTCGACACAGCATTGATGGCCGCCGTCTCGGGTTGAATAAAGCTTTACCTGTAAACGTGTATATCAATGGCGCCCTGGCCATCCCCGGTTTTGAATATGGCGACAATGTCTCAACCAATCTGCGTGGAGGCACATATACCATTGCAGTAACCCTGGCTGATGGCACGGAATTGCCCAGCATGAACTTGGGGCCAGTGAATATTCCCGCTGGAGCAGATGTCACCATCAACGCTAAGTTGACCGCTGACAAAACCCCAATTTTGTTCGTCAATGTAAAATAAGCATCAAATCAGTACCTGGGAAGTTCTGTAATATCAAAATGCGAAGCTGGCTTATGAAGAGCCAGCTTCGTTTTTGATTCAGGGAGAAGGTGCGGGGTGGGAGGAGCTCGTCGAGGATTTGAGTAAAATTTTCATTTTTCAATCTGCGTGGAATGAGCGCAATTTACCTGTGTTGTTAAAGAATATCGATAACGAGGCACTATCCGCTAAACTTTTCTAGATTAGGTGTGGGTAATTTCAACTAGTAATGAGACATTGATATACATATAATTTTGTAATATTTGTAATTTTGTCTTAAAATGATGTATTTTAGTGGTTATGTTATACTATTTTTATATCTGGCAACGAATAAGGCCTGGTTGCGTGCAAGGTTTACATCTAAATACTCCAAGAATTGGTCTGAATTAAACGACCAAAAGGGGGTATGGGTCTCACTTCGCTGGGTTTTCTGGTCGGTTTAAGATCCCGCAAGCTTCTCATACGGTTTTTTGATAGCTTATATGCTATTGTATGCACACTCTACACTGCCAGGCTTACGTTATTCTGGTGATTTTGGCATTCGTTTATCTCGTCATTGTACGGGAATTTAAAATTACATGCTTTGATTTATCTATCTGTGACAATTTTAGTGTTAATCTTTTATGATAGGAGATCAACAATTTGACGAAAGTTGAACTACGAACCAACGAATCCCAGCAACAATTACTTAGGTGATTTCGCAAGAAAGTTGCCAAGAGTGGAAGGCTAACTGCTGTGCGTCGAAAGCGATGGTTCGTTTCCAAGAGCGAAATGCGTCGCATTGCGAAAAAGAAAGCGATTCAAAGACACAAACGCAACCAGAGAAAAAATAGAAGACGCCGTCGATACTAAGCGAAGAATGGCGAAACCAAAAAGAACAAAATGAAATTAAAGATACTGTCGTTGAAGATTTACCAAGCATTTTATTTAGAGTGAAACCGGATAACGGCCATGAGCATATCCAACGCAAGTAATTCGGTCATCTAAAACAAGAATTATTAAGAAGGGAAGATACATTCATGGATTCAAACATACCATATTCAGTTGATGATTGGATTGTCCACACTTATTATGGTGTAGGTCAAATTAAGAGGATTGAAATCAAACCAATTCATGGAGAGGACACGAAGTGCTATAAGGTTAAGACCAAGAACAGCACATTTTGGTTTCCTACCACCGATGATGACAACCCTCGAATCCGGCCCGTCGCATCAAAAGATATCATCCACAAAGTGATCAAGAACTTGAGACGAAAATCCAGCCAATTGGAGACTGAGAGAAAGTTTTGGAAGAAAAGAATTGATGAGGTGCAATCAAATGGTGACCTGCTATTGATCAGCATCATAATCCGCGATCTATCCACACAACAGATTCTTAGAGATCTCAATCAAACTGAGGAAGATGCGTTAAACCATTTTAAAGAACGACTGGTAAGAGAATGGGCCTCGATTACGCAGGAAAATGTTGAAAAACTCCGATCTGACCTTGATGCTTATATTAAGGAGAGCCAGGCGAAGGTAAAGGTTGATTGAAAAAATTAAAACCGTCCTAAAAATTGGTAAAAAAAGCTGGGGGAGCAGAGTTCAGAGGCTAAGGCATTAGGGAAGATAGACAACGATCGCGCTACTCAACCACCCATTAATATGCATGAGAATAAAAGTGAGAACGTGCGCTGGCATACCGTTCGATCATTGTAGGAGATCACTGGAGAGTCGTATGGTATGGATATCACCAAATGGGAACAGTTGGTTGATTATGAGAAGTGATTGACCAATTTCAGCAAAAAAATATGAGAAAGGAGACTTGTTGTGCCTGGTCGTGAACATGGTAATGTGAAATGGTTTAATGACTCCAAGGGGTATGGCTTTATCCAACGGGATAGTGGGGGCGATGTTTTTGTCCATTACAGCGACATCTTGGGAGTGGGATTCCGGACGTTGTCTGAAGGCCAAAGAGTGGAATTTGAAGTTCAAGAAGGGGAAAAAGGTCCCCAGGCAAAAAATGTTCACATTGTTGGCAGCATTAGCGAAGCTGACTGGTAATTTGCATCTGTAAATTGATTTGACATCAACTGACATTCGGACTGGTTAAGACTTGTGAATGCCAGATAATGCCAGATTATCTCAAATTGTCCCTGTCACAATCGCCTCAGGAACATAAAAATAGAATCAAATGGTAGCATAAGGGACTTTTATCCTTTAAGCATAGCTACGGCTTCCGCAACAGATACTGGACTCCCGATCAAACCCAGCTGGTCCTGAAATCTTAGAACGGTATCCACCTGAGGAATCATGACGTTGTTTTCCCTTTGCAGGCTGAGAATGAGTGCATCCCCCGGCAATCGAATTTCTCTGAGTGGTGTACCAGTGAATTGAGGGTTTGTCACCTTGACCTCAGTCACGGCGATGTCTTCGGTTCGGTGAAGGAGAACATCGAAGGCGGTTGGGTAGCGGATGGCACCTTCTAATGCCATGGCAGTTGCCAATTCCGGTTGAACGACCTTTATGCCGATCTCCTGCAGATCCGGGATAAGCTCAACATCGGCGATCCTGGACACAATTAATGGTATGCCAAATTTCTCCCGACCAAGCAGGCAGACCTCCAAGGTTTCTTCAGAATCTGCGGTGAGGTCCAATAGAACCCGGGCTTGTGATGCACCTGCTTTGTCAAGTGCATCATCATAGCCGTCACATCCATCTATGATTTCTGCACCAAGATTTTGGAAGGGTTCTACACGGCTTTGATCTGGGCAGATAACTGCTACAGCTTCTCCGCTATGCTGCATGCGTTCAACAATGTATTCCGCCAGCTGATCTTGCCCAACGATGATAATCCCGCTTCTCAGCTGTTGTTCATGGTGTGGGTAAATTCGGTTAAAAAGAAAAGGAGCGATTGTGCAGGTGATAATCGCCAACAAAATGATATCAGAATTGACCGTTTCGCTGATCAATCCCATGCTCAAAGCAATAGCAGAGGCAGCAATTATCAAAGATAGCCGCGATGAGATCAACATGCCCCCACCTAGAGTTTGCCTCCATGTGAATCTTAGTTTCAGGAGCAGCGCTGGCACAATTTTGACGATAAATGCAACAGCCAAGAGCCATATGAGTAGTATGAGACCCTGAGTTGCTTCCAAAACAGATTGCAAGTTGAATTGAACCCCCACCATTATAAAGAAGATTGGGATGAAGAATCCATAACCAATGGCATCTAATTTTTCCGTTGCATCTTGATCTTCTTCCCCGGATATCATTCTGGCGATAGCTCCAGCCAAGAACGCCCCCAGGATCACCTCTACTCCAAAGGCTTCTGCCAGAACCACCCATGCCACCATTAGGGCGAACGCACCCCGCACGCGTATTTGCGATGTAGCGCTGGAAAGGTTATCCAACACCCGTTGGAAGCGGCTACCCTGCGTAAAACGCAGCGAAATACGCGCTGCCATGATGAAGATCAGCAGCAAGGTGGGTATCAGAAGCAGGTCCAGCGTAAGCCCGCGTCTCAATATAGCAATATATGTAGTGAGCAATAGTAGTGTAGCAAAATCCGCAATGGAAGATGCGACCAGAATGTATTGCCCAAAACGAGCACCTATCAAATCGCGTTCTTTCAGAACTGGAACGACCACCCCAAGGGAGGTGGTGCTGAGGATCAAACCAAGGAGTAATGGATTATTTGTCGCACCCTGGGGTGCAAATAGAGCCGTTGCGCTAAAGGCCAGTAAAAGAGTGCCCATGAATAAGAAAATTCCAAGAGGTAGCGCCTGGGTCCACTTATTCTCACGATTTGTAGTGAAACGTGATGGAATTAGCAGTCTTAAATTCAACTCAAGACCGGAGAGGAACATCAAATATGCGAATCCGAACTCGGCTAGAAATGTCAATATGGGTGAAGGCTCAATAAGGTTGAACCCACTGATGCCGATGATCATGCCCGCAAGTATTTCATATACCACGATCGGGACACCGAATCGGTCCAGGCGTTTGGCGAGGATAGGAATTACGGTGGCAAGACCGGTGATCAGCAATAACGCGATGAGTACATTGATTTCCATTATCAATCCTAAATTATGTGTGATTTACTCTGAGAAGTATATTGTATAAGAGATTGTATGTTAACCCATGATTCATTCTATTCAATGCAAAATTTGGTAATGTATCAATCAGATGGTGAAATTTTCAGGCAGGAGTGTTATCTTGGATCTGAAGATCAGCAAAACTAAGAAAAGAAGTTTTGATGTGCTATCATATTCTTAATCGGATATTTTGAAGAATCGATAAACAATCGTTAAGTTTAAGGTTACTCAATAGATATGATCCAATGACAATTTTCTAAGAGGACAAATAATTAAAGGTTTTTTTGTTAATTAATGTTCGCAGGAGGAAAAAATCTAGATAGCAGGTTTTCTTATGCCAGAGATTCTCACTGCTCCAAGTATAAATCTACTCAGAAACCAACTTGATTTTTCGCGTGTTCCGTTTAGTGATCGTGGTTCTCGGCTTCTCGTTTTTCTTGATCCCGAAAAGAGTAAAATATATATTCGCTTAGCGGAAAGGTTGGCTTCACTCGATGCCGATATTGAAGCCTATCTTCGTAGACCACCTTTCATCCATGATTTGTCCCTCATAGACGAGAGAGGAGATCCACTGGAGTTTGAGACCACCACTTATCCACACATGATCTTTTTCAACACCGAATTGGGGGACTTTGGTCTAACATTTTTAGACGATCAGACGCTGGCACTGGGTTTGCCCCCCCGGAAAACTGTGGGAATTAAATTTCACGTTTCCCCGCAGTTTTGGAGAGTAACCGAGCAGGGAGGCGAATTCAAATCTATTCGTAATTTGTCTTACGACACCAATGCGGAAATTGTTGAAAACAAGATTTTGCCAGAGAAGGGCGGTTACACAATATTACTCCTAATTCGTTCAGGTGACGATAGCACCATCACATTAAATATTGGCAGCGAGAACACCCCACAGATAGAAGTGCCTCCGTTCTCCTCTATAAGTGATTCTGCGGAGGAGCGTTGGAAAACCTGGTTTGATAAAATACCGCCAGTGGCGGAGACTTATGTGCGCACTTACACTTATGCCTGGTGGGTTATGGCAAATAATCTTGTCCGTCCCAAAGGCAGTATCGTTTATGAAGCCATGATGCCATCTAAAGTTAATTATGTAGGCCTATGGTTGTGGGATAGCGCCATGCATGCCTTGGCCTTTCGCCATGTTGATCCTCAATTGGCGCGCAATCAAATTCGCGCAATTTTGGAATATCAGCTTCCCGATGGTATGTTGCCAGATGCGGTCTACGATGATGGAGTGGTATCCGAGATAGACCACCCCATCTACGCCGAGGTCACCAAGCCGCCGATCCTTGCCTGGGCTGGGTTGAAACTTCACGAGACTGCACCTGATCTTGAATTCCTTCAGGATATTTATGTCCCCTTAGTACGTTGGAACGCCTGGTGGTTCAGTATGAACGACGATGATGTCGATGGTCTCGTTCAATACAACCATCCTTATTCGTCTGGATTGGATGATAGTCCTTTATGGGATTATGGTATGCCAGTTGAATCCCCAGACCTGAATACCTACCTTTGCATTCAAATGGGCTCACTAGCGATGATGGCCGAATTCTTGGGGATGGATGCTGAGGCTCAAATGTGGAGGCGCAGGGCTAAGGCGATTGTTCAGCGCATGATTCAGGATTTCTGGGATGAGGAAAGCGGCGTTTTTCGTGCGACTCACAACAACGAAAGCGTCCCGGTAGTAACCCCATTTAACCTTTATCCATTATGGACCGGGCAGTTGCCTGATAATATTCGTGACCGCCTGATTGGGCACCTGACCAATCCTGAGGAATTCTGGGGAGAGATTATGCTGCCCTCAGTAGCTCTCAATGATCCCCACTATGAGCCCGACACAATGTGGCGGGGTCCAGTATGGGTTAATATTAATTACTTCTTTATTGAGGCACTTCGCCAGATCGGCGAAGATGGACTTGCAGATGAACTGACCCACAAGACCCTCGAGCTGATTATGCGCCACCAAGGTATTCATGAATATTATCATTCAAGAAGTGGGGAACCCCCAGTGCAAGCTGCCGAAGCCTTTGGCTGGACAGCAGCCGTCTTCATTGATCTAGTGATCTCTGTTAGCTCTTTTGAGGGACAATCCAGCTTTATTGAACCAGGAGACAGCAGTGAGTGATAGTCCGCAGGATGAATATAAATCACGCCGGTCTGTAATAATCGCTTCAAATCGTGGTCCGGTAACATTCCAGAAAGAACAAAATGGTGAATTAACATTCCAACGCGGTTCCGGTGGTCTGGTATCAGCACTCACCGGCATTATTCGAGATATCGATGCAACCTGGATATCTTATGCTATTTCTGAAGAAGATAATGAGTGGGGTGAAGGTCAAATCCCCCTCACGGATAATGAAGATGCAGTTCACATGAAGTTCATCTCTTCCGATGAAGAGGCATACGAGGGCTACTACAATGTAATTGCTAATCCATTGTTGTGGTTTCTCCAGCATTCGATGTGGAACGTGCCCTATGCACCCTTGATCAATAGAGACACCTGGAATGCTTGGGAATACGGATATGTAGCCGTGAACAGGCTGTTTGCTCAGGCGATCATCGAGCAATTGGAGATCACGCCAAAACCAGTGTTGGTTATGCTGCAGGATTATCATCTTTACCTGGTCGCCAATTTTCTCCGGGAGAGAAT
Source organism: Anaerolineales bacterium (assembly GCA_041556275.1). Lineage (GTDB taxonomy): Bacteria > Chloroflexota > Anaerolineae > Anaerolineales > UBA4823 > PFL25. The sequence continues at coordinate 7,224 of JBFFIU010000130.1, forward strand.
CCCCCCTCGCAATCGCCCTACGATCTTGCATTTTACCCATATTCCCTGGCCCGGTCCGGAATATTGGGGTGTCCTGCCTCCCCGGATGCGACAGGCGATCCTTGAGGGATTGTGTGCCGCGGATGTTCTTGGTTTCCAAACCAACGCCGACGCGCTCAATTTCTTAAGAACCTGTCAAACCTACTTGTCCAGGGCGAGCGTAAAATACAAACCACAGCGGGTCTGGTATCGTAATCACGCTACTTACGCTCGCAACTTCCCTATTTCAATAAATATTCAATCATTGGTCAGCATTGCTGAGAGCCAAGAAGTTCGCAATTATCAACAGGAAATTGCGGACATGATTGGTGGAAATCAATTGGTACTGCGCATTGACCGCATTGAACCCAGCAAGAATATCGTGCGAGGATTTAAGGCATTTGAGGAGATGCTAGATCTATATCCTGAGCACCATGAAAAAGTTTCTTTTCTTGCCCTATTGGTTCCCTCTAGATTAGATGTTGAGGAGTATCAGACCTACTTAGACGAACTCATGGCTGCTGCCGGTCATGTAAACGCAGCTTACGGCACCCATGAGTGGGAGCCCATTCGTATACTGGTTGGAGAAAATTATCCCAGGGCGATTGCAGCACTGAAGTATTATGACATACTGCTGGTTAATTCGATCGCCGATGGCATGAATTTGGTCGCTAAAGAAGGCCCCATTGTGAACCAACGGGACGGGGTCTTGATCCTTTCCGAGCGCACGGGCGCACAGGAGCAACTCAAATCGGGCGCGATTGTGATATCGCCATGTGATGTCTATGAAACCGCCGAGGCTATCCACCACGCGCTGGTCATGGGGGTTGAGCAGCGTCAAGAACTCGCCGCACGCCTTCGCATGTTGATTGAGCGTGAGGATATTCGTGATTGGTTCAGCAAACAACTGGTTGTTGTCGAAAGCCTCAACTTGTAAGGACGAGATGAAAGATCAAGCAGTTGCCATCCTTCACTATTCAGCACCTCCCATTGTCGGGGGTGTCGAGGCGGTAATTAAAGCACACCTAAATGAATTTATTCGCGCCAGCTATTCCTGCACTGTGATCGCTGGGCGTGGTCACGAAAATGCCCTCCCATCAAAGGCAAACTTCATCAAGATCCCAGAAATTGATTCCCAGCATCCTGAAATCATCAAGATTAATCGCGATCTTGAAAGTGGACGGGTTCCGGAATATTACGGCACTTTGGAAACACAATTAGTCGACCTTCTAGATCCGGTCTTGCGTGAATTCGACCATTTAATCATCCACAATATCTTCACAAAGCATTTTAATCTTCCGCTTACTGGTGCTCTCCACCGCTTGTTAGATCAGGATGTTATTCAAAATGGGATTATATGGTGCCATGATTTCTCCTGGACGAGTCCAAGCTCTCGTTCCAAAGTACATCCCGGTTACCCCTGGGATCTTTTGCGTACCAAGCGATCCGACTGCGTCTATGTCGCAGTTTCCATCGAGAGACAGAAAACTTTAGCAGGACTCTTTGAATGTCCCCTCGATGAGATCAAGGTGGTTTATAACGGTGTCGACCCAATCCAGACACTCGGATTATCAGACCAAGGAGTGACTTTGGTGAATAATTTGGGGTTGATGAAAAGTGATCTCAACATCTTGATGCCAGTCAGAGTCACTCAAGCGAAAAACATCGAATTCGCCTTGGAGGTCCTCGCGGTGTTGAAAAGGATGGGATTAAAAACCAAGCTTGTCGTTACCGGACCACCGGACCCACATGATCCAAAAAGTATGAATTATTATCAATCTCTTACGGATCTCCGCGATGAATTGGGAGTCGCTGATGAGATGCGTTTTATTTTCGAAGTTGGTCCAGACCCTGATCAACCTTATCTCATCGATGAGCGGGTGGTTGGCGATCTATACCGCATCAGCGATGTGATGTTTATGCCCAGTCACCGGGAAGGATTTGGTATGCCTGTATTAGAGGCCGGCCTGATTGGTATCCCGATACTGAGTCGTGATATCCCTGCCGCGCAAGAATTGGCCAAAAACGAAGCAACGATATTCAGCGCAGATGCGGATGCCGAGCAAGTAGCAAATCAGTTGATCCAAATGCTGGAGCGATCACCAGTCGCACAGCTGCGAAATCGTGCGCGCAGGCAATACACGTGGCAGGCCATCTTCGAAGACGCAATCCAGTCGCTAATAGACCCCAGGTCAGCAAATTGAATATCAAAGGCTCACCACAAGCATTAAGACAGATCCGAGATGCAGATGAATTACGTATATTTCTGGATTATGATGGCACATTAGCTGACTTCGCTCCTACTCCAGATGAGATTTATCCCGATCCGGAGCTGATCGATCTGCTGGACAGATTACATAAACACGAGTGTTTTCAAATAGCTATCAT
>JBFFIU010000131.1:0-9475 GCA_041556275.1 Anaerolineales bacterium
ATCGCCGTGCTGAACATATTGGGCGATAGCGAACTGGTTCAGGCCTGTGCCAAAGCATTGGCAGATAAAATGGAGAACCTCGCTTACGATGTTCTGGTCACAGCAGAGGCCAAGAGCATACCCCTGGCGCACGCCCTCGCTATTGAGACCATGAAGCCATATGTCGTCCTGCGCAAGGTCTACCGCCCGTACATGGGGAATACAACCCATGCTGAAACCCTATCCATTACCACTGGCAAACCCCAGTCCCTATACCTGGATGAGAAGGACCACCACTTGCTGGCTGGAAAACGAGTGATCATGTTGGATGATGTGATCAGCACCGGTTCAACCCTCAAGGGTATGCAGCAGATCGTTGATCAAGTTGGGGGAAGGATCGTGGCAGAGTCAGCCATCTTGACCGAAGGTGAGCAATCCCGCTGGGAGCATGTTTTATCTCTGGGTCACCTGCCGTTGTTCACCACGGATTATGACTGAAGTGGAATTCAAGCAGAATTTCAGCTGGGGGTGCAAACGACCGTGATCGGACGACCATCCAAATGAGTAAGGAAAACGACTCGCTCAGCCTCGCCCTTCAAACGCAGTTTTTGGATTAATTCCTGTGGTTGCAGGGGAGAACCACGCTTCTTGACTACGATCCTACCCACTCCTCGTTCACGCAGATATGCTCTTAGCTTTTTGAGGCTGAACGGCATCCAATCTTCGATGGTCCAGGCATTCGCAAAAGGGGTCATCTGTAGGTTCTCAGCTGTCAAATAGGCGATCTCTGCATCAAGTTGTGATGCACCCAACCTTCTCCCCAGGGCAGCCACCAATCCCGCCCGGATCACTGCCGGATCAGGTTCATATAGGTAAGCCAGGGGTTCGCTCAGCGGCAAAGTTTCCTGTATTTCATCTGTCATCAGGCTATGCCTGCCGGGCAACACTGTTGCCCTCATCTGGGTGGTTTTCAACGGACCAAACCACAAAACCCCTTCCTTGAGTTTTCCATCCAATGAGATGAACTCCAGTTCTGCATCAAATGAAGCCAGCTCAGTTTTATTCACTCCGGGTGAAACTTTTACCCCCAGTGCAGGAATAAAATCCAACCAGTTTTCGATGATGCTCAGCGGTGGTGAATAGCGGTGGATGGAATAAACGCGCTGGCCTTCAACACGCCTGCCTGGATCAAAGAATACACCCATCTGATCATCACCTCGCAGAGGAAGCGGATGCGCCAGGTCAGCGCGTACGAAAACGACCTCATCTTGTATTGCCATTGCGCCTGCATTTGCCTGAGCGAGCGCCAACCGCAGGGGATCGGAATCTATTCCGAGTGTAAGTGCAATATCTGCCAGGTTAATCGTGTCCCCGCCGATCGAGCAGCCCAGATCGACCAGGAATTCGAAGTGACGGTACCTTTCAACCCGATAAGCGGACACCTGGAAAGGCGAGGCTTGCTCGAGTGCCTCCCGGGTGAAATACATCTTCTCCGCCTGAGGGAATTTCGTCCTGGCTTTGTTGCGTAAAATGGCAGTTTCCAAAGCAGCCTGCGCCAGCTCGGAGGGATAAACCCGGCTGAGTTTTTGAAAATGGAGTAGATAATCAATTTCTCGAGGTTCAAGGTTCTCAGCGAACTGTAGCGCTTCTTGACCATAGGGAGTCAATAACTGTGCAAAGGAAGTCAAGTCCATTTGACGATCCTTACCACTCCATATTTACTTGCCCAATAGCTTACTAGTTCTCTCGTCAAATTCGTGAATATGAGTTTCCTGGAAATACACTTAGTCTGAGCTCACTGCCCAGCTCCATTTTCGATCATCAATTTCGCAGCTCTTCTACCGATCTCCACCGCGAAATTTGTCCCCCGGTCCCAGGGATACACCTGGCTCATACTGGCGAAGAACAGCCCTGAGATTGGTGTTTGGATGGTTGGAATATTCTGCGAGTGATTGACTTCTGGCACCGGCTGGGCATACTTCGTCCGAAACAACCAGCTGTTCGTGACCCATTCAGGCTTGAATTTTGGATTGAAGCGCGTAAATACTGGTAGGAACAAATTCAGGATTTCGTCTTTACTCAAGCTGAAATACTCGTGTTCAGGATCCAGATAATCGCCGCAGTAAACGATGTGCTCGCCCCCAAAATTGTCCGGGGAAATGAAATTGGTGTGTTCGACCAAGGCCAGGAATGGATAGCCAGCTGATTTAGGGATGTTAAACCAGTAATAGCCTTCCTCAGACAGTTGCTGAGACAGGGAAAGGATCAAAACAACTGCTCCCATGCTCTTCAACTTCAGCAAACTGTTCAGGTAATCTGGCGGCAAGGTTGGCGTCATTTTTGCCAGAATGGTTGGTGAGGTGGTTACCAAGCACTGGTCAAAGACTTGAGAGCGATCGCCAATCTCTAATCGAATTCCTCCCCCAGGTTGGTTTTCGATTTGAGAGACGGGAGTCTCCAGATGAATTTCAACTCCCATTTGCCTTAACCGCTCAGCGAAGCGATCGGCAAAGGCCTGAAAACCGCCCTCGAATGTCCCCAGGCGGGTTGTGCGCGCTTTAAGGCGCGCCCACATCCAGGCCATGTTCACCTCCTGGTAATGGGAACCAAATTTACCGATCACAAGCGGTTCCCACATCAGTTTGTATATATTTTCACCAGCCCACTTGCGCAGCCAGCGATCAACTGTGGTTTTTTCCAGTGATCGCCAATCATTCGTCAGGCGCAGGTATACCCCAACCAAGCCAAAGCGGATCTTGTTCAACCCCCATCCCAAGCCGGGAAAAAGCAGCGCAGACAGTACTGAGTCGAATGGGTAGAATTTTCCGGCGTGATACATGACCGTTTGAGGCCGTGGAAAGTGCACTTGATCTCCCCAACCAAGCTCAGCGATCAAATCCAGGATATCCTGATCGGTGGCGAACCAGTGGTGATAATATTTCTCAACAGACCATGCCCAGTGTGGCTCTTTGATACCGCTTGCCAACCCGCCAACAAAATCGTCTCGATCGAATATCGTTACAGAATAGCCAGCCTGGATCAGATCATAAGCTGCAGCCATCCCACCGATCCCAGCACCAACAATCGCCACACGCTTTTTCTCATCCATCTTCACCACTCTACCCTCACCCGTCTGCCTTAAGTACTTCTCCTTCTTTAGTATGGACTTCCCTCATGCCTTGATCCCACTTGATCCCTGCGCGCGCCATGTAATATGCGCCGATCACCGTGATCGGCACCCACAAGGCGATATGCAGCACCAGGGTATAGCCAGTTGCGACAGCCCGATCCACGCCGTAAGCGGACAACACAGCGATACCTGGTGCATCAAATGTACCAACATACCCTGGCGCCGAGGGGATAGTCGTCGCCAGGTTTACGATCCCATTCATCAACATCAGCGTAAAGAAGCTGACTGTAAAGGGGAACGCCTGCATAACGAACCAATATTTGCCAGTCTCTAGCAGCCAAATCACCACGGAGGTTAGAAAGATCATAAGAACCTCACGCGGAGATCGCAAGGCAGCCAGGCCTGCTAAAAAATTCTCGGCCAGGCTGATGACTTGAGGGCGAAACCGGGCAGGTATCACATATCCACAAAACCACTTGATGATCCAGATGGCGCGTTCTGGGTACATAGCGGCCAATAAGAACAGCGCCAATACACCAAGAAACACACCTGCTCCCCACAGGGCCAGTGTTTGAATGTTACCGATAAATCCGGAGGAAACTGTCAAGCGAGCCAGTTCGGGCAGGTTAAGGAAAACAAAACCCAACATGACCACGCCATCGAAAACTCGCTCAACGACGATGGTTGCCAGAGAAGCAGAAATGGGTACCTCTTCAAATTTCTTGAGTACGATGGCACGCAGGACTTCACCCGCCCGCGCTGGATAGATGTTGTTGCCCATATATCCAATGGCGGTGATCGGGAATAAAGTTGTCGTGGGGATCGATTTCACCGGTCTCAACAGGTAGTGCCAGCGCCAGGCGCGCGCGATCACACCTAATAAGTAGATCAACACGCCCGGAATTAACCACCAATAATTCGCATCTTGGACAGATTGCCAGACTTCTCCAAATTGCAAACCTCTTAAGGCAAAATACAAGAATATCAGGCTGATCGCGACCCCAACCCAAAATTGCCAACGTCTCATGGCGCGAATTCTACCATCTCTAATCTCCAGCGCAGATCAAAATCTATTAATGTTAGCACTTACACAATTGGTAGGACAGATGTCATTAGTATGATAATAGAAAGGACACGGCCGGTATTGTCATTTCGAGCGACGAAAGGAGCGAGAAATCCCTTAGCAAGTATCTTGCAAGCGGTCCTTTCAGGATTCCTCCCCAAATTACGGGGATAGGTTCTCGCTATGCTCGTCGCCTAGCAAAGAACGCTAGATTAAACCAATGACATGAACTGCGTAAGCCCTAAATATATCAGGATTGATCTCTAAAAGGATTATTCTGGCCATAGGACAGTCACACTGACTCATCCGAATTCAATGTTGATGGTGATCATTTACCGCATCTAAGTAGAACTCTCGCAAATTCTTGTAAATGATTTTACTGGACAAACAGGAGTAGCTAAGACTAAAACCCGCAATGATCCACTGGATTAGGTCATCCGAGTTATAATCGCCTTATGCCAGAAGGATTTCATCTCGATATCAACCATCCCGCACCTGGCTTCACACTGCCTGATATGGACGGTCAACTGCACTCCTTGAGCGATTTCCGGGGCAAGATTGTGATCATCAATTTCTGGTCTGCCGAATGTCCCTGGTCACACAGGGTGGATCAAGCATTAGTTGAGCAACTGCACAAATGGGGGCACAGGGTGTTTTTGCTGCCGGTTGCTTCCAATGTAAATGAAGGCGTAGAGCTAATCACTCAGGAATCCTCTAAGCGTGGGTTGCCCCTCGTTCTGCATGATGAGAATCATGTCATTGCTGACCTTTATCGCGCTTTAACAACACCTCACTTTTTTGTAGTTGATCAGGAGGGGATTTTACGTTATCAGGGTGCATATGACGATGTCAACTTCCGCCAGCGTGAGCCGACTCAAGATTACCTGATCGATGCCGTAGAAGCCTTACTTCAGGGTGAACTGCCTGAACCATCCCAGACAGTTTCTTACGGATGCAGTCTCGTGCGCCAGCTCCCTTAGAATTCAATCTCGCCCCTGGCTCTCAATTCCTGAGGCAGCAAACTATGATAAATGAAATCATTGACTGGCGTGAGGATGCCGCGTTCACGCCCTAAGCGCACAATCGCGCCAATTTGGGCGGACAGCTCTGATGGTTTTCTAGCGATCAGATCGCGCTGCAGTGATGGGGTTGTATCCCACGGCAGGTCATCGATGAAGGATAAAATTCCGGATACAAAATCTTCAGCTAACTCGACCTGATAAGACCTTGCTAAAGCAAGAGTCTCTTCAATCGCCCGCCTGAGCAGCGATCTGGTTTCCGGCAGGCTGCGAATCACCCCTACGGGCGCTCGTACAACTCCACATACTCCGCTGATAGCCGAGATGAAGGCGAATTTCTCCCACATTGCGACATGGATGTCGGCCGGGATTTCAGCTTTCACTCCTGCCTTATGGAAGGCAGCCAGAAGTGATTGGCTGCGTTCACTTATTTGGTTATCTAACTCACCAAAAGCCACATAAGGTTCAATGCCAGCATGGCGGATAACTCCCGGACTAGTAATAAAGCTCGATATCCGGCACAATCCACCTAGGATATGTTCGACGCCGAGCGCCTGCGCCAGCTGTTTTGGAGCTTCTATCCCGTTTTCTAAGGGTACAACAAATGTATCTGGCCCAACCATCGGCTGCATTGCAATCCCAACCTCAGGGACCTGCCAGGCCTTTACCCCGACCAGGATCAAATCAGCGACACCAGCCTCATGGGGGTTATCCGTTGCCTGTACCAATCTCACCCGGAAGTCACCATCAACGCTTTCGACACGCAAGCCACGCCTCTGGATTGCTTCCAGGTGCTCACCTCTGGCGATAAAAACGACCTCCTCCCCGGATCTTGCTAACCGCCCTCCAAAATAACCACCTACACCTCCGCTACCAAATACAGCAATTTTCACTTCTCACTCCCGAATTGATCTACACCAATACTCAAGTGCTCAATCTTGGGATTATATCCTACCCAAATGGTACTCATCTCCTATTCATAGCGAATGAACCAAAAATCGAGTAGAATCTGGGGAACAAATTTGCAGAATTTAAGCAAGGAATAGACATGAGTGATAAAGACTCGGCGCAAAACGTGATCGACTCATATCGGAAGAGGAGACAAAACACTGTGCCTTTCCTGATCGGGGGCATAGCAATTGTGCTGATCGCGATCGGGATCGTGGTGCTCATTCTCTGGTTAACTGGTGAATCCCCCCCTTCACTATCTTTCTTCGCCAGCCCAACACCTACCTCCACTGAAACGGCGACGCCAACCGCAACCGCAACTGTAACTCCCACGGCAACCAATTCACCTACCGTGACGAATACGCCGACGGCCTCGGCTACCCCGACAGCCTCCGGACCTTTCATATATGTGGTTGCTGAAGGCGATACACTCGACTCGATCGCTACCAACTTTAATGTGGATGTCCTGGTGTTAATGGCCTTAAATAACATGACCGATAGTCTGATCCGCGTTGGTGATGAATTACTCATCCCCAACCCTGAACTCTCATTGGATACCCCGACTCCCATTCCGACTGGATGGCGCGGTGTCATCGAATATCGGATCGCAGTCGGAGACACTCTGGAACTGATCGCTATTCAGTTCTTCAGTACCGTTGAGGCGATTTTGGAAGAAAACGAAGAGTTAGAAAACGCTAATGAGATCTTCGTTGGGCAAATAATCCTCGTCCCGGTCAACATTGCTACCCCAGTGCCGACAAATACACCGCGACCATCTCTTCTAACTCCAACTGCAGCGCCCTGATCATTAACCCGCACTTAACTCTACCATCCCGCAGGCAAACACCTGCGGGATCTTTTTATTTTCGAACAGCACCATTCCTCATGGCAAGGCCCGGCTCGCTTCCTGAATACGCAGCAGGATCTCCTCCGCTTCCTCCGGATCTGCGATATGCACCCGGCCATCGAAATCAACATGCGTCGGGATCAACTGGTAATCGACCAGCTTGGTCCCCTGGAAAGTCACCAACAGGATTACACCCTGCTGGTGATCGCGCGCCCAATTCTGATCGAATACGAAATTGCCCAGCCCATAAAATACATTTACTTCACCCACTGTTTCAATGGCCTGAACAACATGAGTATGGTTGCCTACCACCAGGTCCGCCCCGGCATCGACAGCGATCCGCGCCAAGTCGCGCTGTGACCAGTTTGGATTTGGAACATCTTCCGGACCCCAATGCGGCAGGACGATCACCACATCCGAGACTTGCTTTGCCGCATCTATGGCTGCGCGTAAATTCTCTTCATCGAGTACTGCGATGCCGGGGGTGTCATCAGCGGCAAATACGTTCGGTTCAAGCTGCCCAAGTGAGACAAACCCAAAACGCACACCATTCTTTTCAATCACCACCGGTTCCATCGCTTCCTGAAGATCCTGACCAGCGCCTACCGGGATGATCCCTACCCGGTTCAGGTTCTCCAACGTGTCGAAGAAAGCTTGATCTCCGCAGTTGCTTAGCCCACAGTTCTTGATATGGTTTGTAGCCACACTCATCAAATCAAAACCTGCCCGCGCTAATGCATCAGCATTCTCAGAGCCCCCCACCAGGATATAGGTTGGCACACAACCAGTCCGTGGTGGGTAATCGCTGATGGTGGCATTGAGCGTCCCCACTGCCAGGTCAGCCTGGTTTATCATCTCCCGCACTTCGTCATAGAGATAATCACTATCTTCTGCCTCATCTATGGCTGCCTGGACACACCGCGCTGGCACAATCACTCCAGTGAACAGCAGTGTCGTGGTCGGGGGAGAAGTATCTGTTGGTGTAAAAGTTGCCGTGGACGAAGGAGTCGGAGTCGGAATATCAGTTTGCTGTGGGAGGAGATTTTCTTTTTGTGTAGGCGTGAGAGAAGGTAATGGTTCTGGTGAGGCGAGTGGTTTTTCTTGTTCTGTCTGATTTAAATTTTCACTCGTGACAACAGGTGGGTCCGGAGGTACCTGACAGGAAGCCAAAAACAAGATCAACAAGATCCAAGGTGTCCAGCGGGTAACCATGTGCATATTCTGCTTGGGAAACATTACCTCTCGAGCGAAGCTTGTATTTCTGCTCTCACGAGCGGATCATTTTCAGTAGATAGCGATTCATTGAGCGCCTTTATGGCGCCCTCATGCTCGATTTGACCGAGCGCCCACGCAGCATGTTGACGCACCAGTTGCTCGGGATCATTTATCAAGGCCTCTTTCAACGGGCGCAGGGCAGAAATTCGCTTGGTATTTCCCAACGCCACAGCAACATTGCGCAAATATCCACGGCGCTTGGCACGTTTGACCGGGCTTGCTTTGAATTTAGCGTTGAACTCTTGTGGAGAGAGTGACAGTTCTGTGATCAGATCAGGTCTCCCCACATCCGGTCGTGCTTCGAAGACCACATTCCTTCCTGGGTTGGCAAAACGTATGTTCCACGGGCAGACCTGCTGGCAGATGTCACACCCAAAGACCCAGTTTCCGATTTGAGAGCGCAGTTTACCTGGAATGGCACCTTTCAGTTCAATCGTCAGGTAGGAGATGCACCGCCTGGCATCGATCGTGCGATCAGGCAAAATACAGCTTGTAGGGCAGGCTTCCAGGCAGCGCTGACAGGTGCCGCAATGATCAGCGATGAATGGCGGGTCGGGTTCCAGGTAAATCCCTAATAGGATTACCGCCAATAGTAAATATGAACCCTGGGAAGGATTTATCAGGCAGGTATTTTTTCCAATCCATCCAAGGCCAGCTCTTTGCGCCAGATCGTGTTCCATGATCGGTCCAGTATCTGTGTACCAGTGGTTGGGAATGGATCTTCCCAGTCGATCCTCAATGAACGCCATCAAATCCTTCAATCGCTCTGGGATCACATCATGGTAATCCTCTCCCCAGGCATAAGCTGCGATTTGTCCCGGCAAGCTGCTTTTACCATTTTTCTCAACTTGAGCAGGTGCAGGTACAGCGTGAGGCATCCCAAGGACCAGAATCGATCGACATTCAGGAAGGATTTTAAGGGGATCGGCTCTCCGCACTCTTGAACGCTCGGTCGCCAGGTAACTCATCTCCCCATGCCGCCCGGCTTTCAGCCATGCTTCGAATACATCAAAATGAGCAGGTGGATCTGGATCTGTCACCCCCACCAAGCTGAATCCTAAATCCTTCGCGGCCGCTTTTATCTCATCTTTCAGCGCCATAAGGCATTCTAAGGGCCACAGGATAACGAGAAAGCAACCTGATCGGAAACTACATCATTCGGTTCCAGGATGTGGATCTGAGCCCAGCCATTAACAGTATCCTGGATATCAAGA
>JBFFIU010000132.1:0-9444 GCA_041556275.1 Anaerolineales bacterium
ACATACTTATGCTCAATTGATCTACACAGTAGACCTTCCTGCATATGCCCTGGATCGATTATGCTTGATTGGGGATGCGGGTATAGTTGTCCAGCCCTTCACCGGATCTGGGATCTTCAAAGGATTCAATAATGCCAGAGACCTGACTGCCGCATTGCAAGAGCATGACAGTGTCGATGATAGTTTGGCGCAGTGGAGTCGTAGTCAAACAGAGGGGAGCAAGCGGATCCTCGCCCTGGGTCAACAGATGGAACAAGCCTTCATTTGGAATCCCCTGGACTTTGCGACGGTAGATGCTGAGACAACCGCTGCTTGGTGGAAGTCGTCGGTTACCTTTCCGGAGAATTTCACCTACGAAGATAGCGATTAATGTGGCAGAGAGCCGCAAGGAGGGTTTTTAGTGATACACACGCGTGAAGTGGATTTATTGCGGAACACCTAGGGGAATTCACAATCAGAACCTGCCATGCTGATTGGTAGGCAGTTTTTTTCAATCCCCTCGATACTCTGTGGGTGTAGTTGCGTAACTTCTGAAGAAACGATGTGAGTTGCACTCCATCAGAATGACAGGATGGTGGGCTGTGATGCTGGAAGATGTTCACAAGTCCGCAGGTGTTAAAACTCCCTAGGTGGGGACCAATTTAACTTACTACTCGGTCTCTGACATCTCCACCAGGGCTGCCACCAACTCTTGACAAAAAGCCGGTAGATCGGCTACAACCCGCCCCCAAATCAGATTCCCCTCTCGAAAAGCGGGCTCGTCCACCCAAGTTGCGCCAGCGTTGACCAGGTCATCCTTGATCCCCAGTGAGCCAGTCGCCCGACGACCGCGCATTATGCCTGCTGAAATCGGTACAAGCCCACCATGACAGATGATCCCCATGGGCTTTCCTGCGATATCCATCTCCTTAACCAGGTTGGTTACGACAGGGTAACGGCGCAATTTATCAGGAGCCCAGCCGCCCGGCACCACTAAAGCAAATAAATCATTGCTGCTGAGCGACTCAATGCTGACCGTAGGAGTGATTTTTAAACCATTCTTTCCGTGTATGGGCTTTAGGTCAAGTCCAGCTGCTAGGACGTCAGCGCCTTCTTCCTGCAACCGCATGAGAGGTACATAGAATTCTAAGTCTTCAACGCCTTCTGCAAGCAGAAAAGCGATTTTCTTCCCGGTCAATTTCATATGTGACTCCTTGATGACTAATTATCACTGTAGGGTATCCGATAGATGCATGAAATCTGGTCCGGGGATTCCGGGCTGTATACTACCCACATCACCTGTAACCTGAATATCTATCGGCTAAGGTTGAATTATAACGGAGGGAGTTAGCCCAAGGCTTTGTATTATTGCATGATAAGTGCATACATTTGGAATGCAGTTGGGGTGTGGAAAATCAAGGTTTGGGAATTATATTCCAAGGGACTCTTCCTTTATGTTGGATTGTCCACTCTGCCGAGAATAATCGCAGCAGCAAGGATTTCTTGTATAATCTGGTGATAATGGATATCCTCTCGTATCTTGTTTAATGATCTGCGAGGGGACGACTTCAAAAGATTTTAAGAACTTGAACAGGATTCAGAATTTTATCTACCGGACACTACGCCCGGAGATGTACCACGGGCATGGCAAGAGCCCGCCCTTCTTCGAGGGCTGGTACTATAAGCTGGTCAGCGCGGACGAGAGCCAGCGTTATGCGGTCATCCCAGGGATACAGCTGGGGGAGGATGGGCATGCCTTCGTCCAGGTGCTGGATGGGGTCAACCTGAAAGCCATTTATCACCGCTTCCCCTTGGAAGAATTCTGGGCTTCCGATCAAGAGTTCGAAGTGCGCATCGCGGATAACCGCTTCTCCTTGGAGGGAGTTGAGTTGCAGATCAACCAGGAGGGTGGTCAGATCGAGGGATCTCTCGAATTTGATAGTCCAGTCGGATGGCCGGTGAGCTGGCGTTCTCCGGGCATCATGGGCTGGTACGCCTGGGCGCCGTTCATGGAAACCTACCATGGCGTGTTGAGTTTCGATCACGCCATCCAAGGGGGGCTGACGATCGACGGTAATAAGATCGATTTCCAAGCCGGGCGCGGCTACATCGAGAAAGACTGGGGTAAGTCCTTCCCGCAAGCCTGGATCTGGTTCCAATCCAACCATTTCGAATCACCCGGCATCAGCCTTACCGCCTCAGCGGCGATCATCCCCTGGTTGCGCAGCTCCTTTCGCGGTTTTATCGTGGGGTTGTGGCTGAATGGAGTTTTGTATCGTTTTGCGACATATACCGGAGCAAAGATCGAGGCGCTCAGTGTGGCGGACGACCGGGCAGAGCTGCTGATCAGCGATGCGAAATATATTTTGGAATTGACCGCGGTGAGAGAGAGCGGCGGACTGCTGCGCGGCCCGACCCAGGTCGATATGGGCCTGCGCGTGGCAGAGACATTAGGGGCGGAGGTGCAGGTGAGTTTGCGGGAGGTAAATGGGCGGGTAGTGTTCAGCGGCCGTGGTCGCCACGCTGGCCTGGAGATCCAGGGGGATATCGCCCGCCTGCTGGCTTATTCCTGAGGCACGCATTTAAGATCATTGGTGCCAGCAACCGGAGATGTGCCAGAGTGGACGATTGAGGCGGTCTCGAAAACCGTTGTGGTCTTAGGGCCACTTTGTCCTCCCAGAACAAGTCCGGGACTAGAAGCCATTCGGGAATGCAGGTTCGAATCCCACCCTCTCCGCAGGTCGTAAAAAACCATGTTGAAGGAAGTTACTCATTTTCGCCGACTGCAGTCAATTTGGTGAATAATTGTCCCGTTGCGCTCTCCCAAAAAAACAACATCCTAGCCCATTTTCTGTGCAGAGGCAGGCCAGATTAGATAAAGGCAGTATTTTATATCAATTGACGTATTAGATTGGCAGTAATAATCTATTGTATGTGGAATTGTGCGGTTCTTACTTACTATTCAGCCAGGAGATTGAAAACCGATCCGTGCTGATGATAGAGGCTGTCTATCCGTCTTCAAAGGTTACCTCAGGGAAAATCGGCTTTCCGCGAATCTAAGCCAGCTTAGGTGGCGAAATCCTCTTAGCAACCTCGATCGCTTGTTCCAAAGTTAAGGAATAGCCATGCGACCAGGCTTTCTGGATTTGTTCGTCATCCAACTGCTGGCGAGCCAGGTTTAAATATTCATTGTATTCTTCTTGATCCCCTTCCCCCATCCTCGCCCCAATCTCCTCCCTGATCATTTGTGCGGCAGCAAACAGGTTCATCCCCTCGACTAGTTGATTGGCTATGATTGCCAAGCCTGCGATTGCGCCAAAACAATTGGCAATACCCTGTCGATTATCCTGAATAACCGATATTTCCAGGCTTTGCTGAAAAAGCTGGAGGGCTTGATCATGGTCGCCTTGCTTACGCTGGATCAATCCCAATATTTCCAGCGCTAAACCGTGAGTCCATTCGGTCCTCAATTTGTGAGAGAAAGCTAGGCTTTTGTCAATATATTTCCTGGCATTCTTGATTTTGCCTTGGCGATAAGCCGTCCTAGCCAGATTAATCCAAGCAATGGCTACATTTCTGCGATCACCAATCTTATCGAAGATTTTTATTGCTTCATTGAGTAGATCGACTGCCTCCTGAAATCTATTGCGGGCAAAAGCAACCAGCCCAAGAACCTCTGTACAATATGCTACTGCTCGTGGGGCTTCTATTTCTCTTGAGATCTTCATACACTCTTCAGTTCGAGAGGTGGCAAGCTCATAATCCCCTTTATAGTAGGCGACAAATGCCAGCAACCCCAGGCAGAACATATCACCGCGTTTTACCCTCAGCTCCTGGAAAATAGATAAACTTTGCTCAATCAGTTCAGAAGCAAGCTTGTATTGACCTTGGAAAATGGCTACTTCTCCTAGCGTGGCCTGAGCGTGAGCGATTCCCCGCTTATCTCCGAGGGTTTGTTTTAGCCGCAAACATTCCTCGCAGATGGACTTAGCCTGCTTCAATTCACCTCTATCTTTGGCGACATTTCCTAGATTCTGAAGCACATCTGAAACGCCAAAATTGTCGTTTAATTCACGGTATAGAAAGATGGCCTCTTCGAACAGTGTTGTGGCGCGATCATAATTACACAGTGAGTGTTCTACTAATCCCAAATTATTGAGGGTTTGTGCGGTGAATATCTTATCTTCCAATTCACGAAAAAGGTTTAAGCTCTGTTCGAATAATTCCTTGGCATGTTGAGAATCTCCATGATCACGGGTGATCACCCCAAGCTGCCGAAGGGAAACTGCAATACCCTCTTTATCCATTATTGCCTTCCTGATGGAAAGGCTTTCATTATGCAGCTCAACTGCTTGAGGATAGTCCCCCTGATAATAAGCGACTTCGCCCAGCACTTCGAGCTGGCGTGCGATCCCCCACTTGTCTCTTAGCTCCCTGAATAAGTCAAGACTTTCTTGTGCCATCACTGATGCTTGACTATAATCTCCCTGTTGGAGGGCTAGTTTGCTTGCTCCTCGTAAGCCGTTTGCCCGTAAATCTTGCGGAGCATGGGGATTCAATCTTAGCGCTGATTCTAACTGAGCTCGCCCTTCGCTTATATAACCTCTTATCCACCAAAAACGCCAAAGGGAACCTGCCAGGCGCAGAAACATCTCAGAAGCATCTTCCTCCTGGGACATCCACTCCATGGCGGCGCGCAAGTTGTCATGCTCCGCCTCCAGAGTTTCTAGCCAATATCCTTGATTCTTACCCCAAATTTCTTCGTACGATCTTTCTGCCATATTTGTAAAATAGAACGCGTGTTTAAAGGCAATTACGGATGTCTCTCGGCTTTGTTCAAGGCGTTCATGTGCATAATGGCGAATCGTCTCAAGCAAACGATAGCGTGTGGCAACATCAGAAATTTCAGCGATCACGAGGGACTTATCCACTAGATGAGATAGCAGATCAAGCACTTCGAATAATTCAATATTTTCACCTGAACATACCTGCTCAGCTGCTTCAAGTCTCCAGCCACCAGTAAATATTGATAAGCGCCTGAGCAGAGCTTGTTCATTTAGAGGCAGCAATTCATAACTCCAATCGATCAGATTGCGTAATGTTTTTTGACGTGGAACAACATTTTGGTTGCTAACCAGGAATTGCAAACGATGATCCAGTCTGGCTGCGATGTCGGCAACCGATAATGCTTTTATCCTCGCCGCCGAAAGCTCAATCGCTAATGGAATGCCATCCAGTCTTGTGCAGATTTGTGCGACTAGGTGCATGTTTTGATTTGTAAGCGCAAAATGAGGTCTGGCATCAATAGCGCGTTCAACAAAGAGTTTAACGGCTTCGTATTGCATCAATTTCTCAACGGTTATTTCATCTCCTGCGCTAGGAGTAGAAAGTGAGGGAATACACCATACTGTCTCACCCGCCACTCCCAATGGTTCGCGGCTGGTTGCCAGGATTTTCAAACCGGTTGTTCTCCTAATTAATGTTTCCGCCAGCTGAGCAACCCCCTGCAAAACTTGCTCGCAGTTATCAAGGATCAGTAATGCAGACTTATCTTGGAAGAATTGAGCCAGCATATCTAATGGGGTATTACCAGACTCTTCGCGTAAGCCCAGGGTGTTCAAAATTTCATGGGGCACCAAGGTTTTATCTGAAAGTGGCGCAAAGTCGATGAACCAACCGCCGTAATCATATTGTTCGAGCGATTCCATTGCCACTTGAACCACCAATCTTGTTTTTCCTGCACCTCCTTGGCCAGAAATTGTCAACAAACGCTTAGTCCCTAACAATTGTTTTACTTCTGCAATCTCCTTTTCTCGTCCGACGAAGCTGGTAAGTGAAACCGGTAGGTTTTCGATGAAACGGTGCGATGTTCTCAGGGATGGAAAATCCGAGGGCAAGCCTGAGTTTATAATCTGGTATACGCGTTCGGGATACTTGAGATCTTTGAGAGTATATACACCCAGGTCGCGCAGTCTTATTTCCTGGGGTAAACATTCGTTCACCAGTCCAAAGGTGACCTGAGAAAGAAGGGTTTGACCTCCATGAGCAAGGCTGCGCAATCTTGCACAACGGTTGACAGCAGGTCCATAATAGTCACCTTCGCGCAATTCGACTTCCCCTGTGTGCAGGGCGATTCTGACGCGTAATCGCTCCGGAATCTCCCAAATTTCTTGGTAAAGTTGTTGCTGGATATCATTGGCAGCTAAAACCGCATCCGTGGCGCGTTGGAAGACAGCAAAACGGCTGTCACCTTCTCCGCGTGGTCTTACCACCTGGCCCAGATAATATGCCACACTTGACTCGATCAACTCATCATGGCGAGCCATAACTGCCTTCATTTGAAAGGGATACTCTTCCCACAATCTGGTGCTACTTTCGACATCAGATAATAGAAAGGTCAAAGTTCCCGTAGGGAGAGATGCAAGGTTACTCGCATAGGCGTCTTTGGTTGCCATATGTATCACCTAATAATCTCTATAGAGTACTTAATTCGACTACGCTACTTCGTTGTTCGGTTTGGGAACTCCTTGGCACACAGCTATATTGGTGTGATACCCAAAGGATAGGATTTCAGGAATGCGTTGCTTTGAGGTTTCTTTCTCGCACTTGGAGCCCGAATTTCTCCTGAAGCATGAATGTTAGCCAAACGAATCTCTCTGCCAAAGGCAGCTATTTCTCCCCAAGAGACTCTTTGGTTGCGATCTATCAAGATCTTCTCTGGCCTATATTGCTTTAACACAATTATATATTTCTTTTTATGTATGATCCAGGTTGAATCACTTGTATAATCCAGGCGGATGAATTCCTCTCTGTCTATGAAACCCGTTCCAAGCATATTAATTTCCATTAGTTTTTAATTCCTCACAGAATTATTTACGGTTGATGGCAACTCCTTCTGTGCTGAAGGGCAGCGTTTTTAAGTCGTATCCAGCCATGAGATCAAAAAACGATCCGTACCGATGCCGAAGAGTTGCTGAGCGTCTTCAAAAGTTACCTCGGGAACAAGAGGCTTTACCATGAATGCATCCCAGGTTGGGTGGGAGACATGGTATCCTGCGCCGCGCAGGCTGGTAATCTCGACAGGACGACTGACTCTCACTTGAATATAGGCTGACTTCAATTCTGCTGCGACAGCTGCGGTAGCCTCCGCGGCATCGATATTTCTCTGCAATACAAGATTGCTGATCGTCAATATGGTTTGATCTGGGCTGGTCAAGGCATATCCAATAACGCGGTTATTCTCCCTTAAGATCCAGATATCTGCTGAATTTACCACCCGCCGCAGACGGGCAAAGGGAATATAGCGCCAGGCAAATCCGAGATAGTCATGAGCAATATCCATGTAAATTTTATCGACGAAATCGTATCCTTCTGTACCTAGAGGTTGGGCGCGCAAGCGTGTGGGCTGGTGCGCTGTTTCCCAGGGCGCCAGCGCGGTCGCCCAAACTTTTGTTTCCTCGTAACCATGCTGTCGATAGAGTTTATATGCCACGCGATAGCGATTTGTGCCAAGCGTCGAGAAGCGCAGCCCAGTCTCTCGCATGCGATTGTGCGCTTCATCCAGTAAACGGGAGGCGATTCCTCGACCCGCGTACTGCGGATGTGTGGAGACAGCCCAGATACCGCCCACGTCTTCCCTTCCTTCGGTTGAAATCATCGGTAAACTAAAGATGCCTACCTGCCCCAAGACGATATCATTTTCCACAGCATAAATTGCCAGGCAGGGAAATGGTCGTGGATCGGATTTGCGGATACGCGCGACCATTTCCGGTGTCAGCGCGAAATCGAGCGCCAGCTGGGTTAGGTACATAACCTTTAACGGGTCGACATCGTTGTATTCAAGGATTTCCATCATGACTCCTATACATCCCTTTTCCACGCCTGGAGCACAACCATTCCTTTACCTAGGGTTTGATGTTCATGCGAAACCTCAAAGCCTGCTTTGACTAATTGGTGTTTGAACTCGTCAATTGTTGGGAATCTGAAATCTGGGTCGTGCAAGGAATCCAGAAAGGTCCATTCTATCCTTGTGGGGGGCGCGAGATTTTCCGCCGGGGAAAAGTGATCGATAAAGATCAATTGTCCGCCTGGTTTTAGAGACTGATTCAATTTTTTGAGTAAATC
Organism: Anaerolineales bacterium; assembly: GCA_041556275.1. Classification (GTDB taxonomy): domain Bacteria; phylum Chloroflexota; class Anaerolineae; order Anaerolineales; family UBA4823; genus PFL25. Next base: position 8,104 of record JBFFIU010000132.1, read on the forward strand.
ATCGCCATATACGGCGACATCGCACTGCAATACCAGGTCGAAACCGGATGGGAATTCGTCATCCTCAAATTCAGCAGGGAAATACGTGATCCGGTCGGAAAAGCCCTGCTCTGCCACAATCTCACGACCCGCTGCACAGACGTTCTCTATGTCCACAATCGTCGATTTAAGGGTGGGATATTTTTGCAGTAATGCCATGGAGATCACCCCTGAATTTCCACCCAAGTCCATCATGTGCTCGACACCTGTCAAATCCAGGAGTTCGGCGACCAGGTTTGCCAGGTTTTGGTGAACCTCGAAGAGCATACGGGTGAATTCACGCGCCCTCTCCGGGCTGGCTCGCATTCTATCGACATAATTTTCTGGTTCAACGAATCCTTGGATGCTCCACAGCGAGCCAGGTGCACCAATCAACCGTGGGAGACCGTGCACGCAGGCGTCTTTTTCCTGTTCATCGATCACGAGATGTTGCCAGCTCTCGCGACTATAGGTGTCCAGAATTGCGGTCTGAACCGCAGAGGATGTGATGTATCCCTGTTGAACAGTTTCCAGGATTCCGAAGGACTGCAGATACTGTAGCCAGTAATGACCTCGTTTGCCGGGTATATTCAAGGCTTGCACTACTTCCTCACCGGTCATTGGTCTCTCTGCAAGCATCCACAGAAGTCCCGTTGTAATTGCCGCTCCCAACGCCGCCGATGCAGCAGGAGCATGGAGCAACATATTTATTTCATCACTTGTGTTCAGTTTTTTCATTTTTTTAAACTTCCTTTCACATTGGAGACTCAGACTTGAAGGAAAATTGACTGGGATATACTGGTTGCTGTTGCGACCTGCCCTGTAGTGGTTAACACTTTTCCCCAACCGCGCGAGTGCTGCAGGTGTTTGGCAGATTCGAACTGGCTGGAGTTCAAGGCGTGCTCGAAGTCATTCACTTCAAGGAATGAGCCAAAATTCAGGTAATCTGCGCCTTTCGGGATGGTCATGCTCCCATCGGGGAAGACCATTACGTACAGTTTATCCAGCGTTTCATGACTCAGGTAATTTATGCGGATGTTTGTTTTCGTGCCAATGCGATTCTTCAACGATGAAAACTCCTCATCGCTCACGATCAGAGTTTCCCATTTGACGGAGAACATGGCACGCGGGAATGCCTGAAAGACGTTGTAGAAAACCCTGGCCTGTGTGGTATGGGAATACGCTTCGACATATTGAGCTATAGCTGGAATATCGCTTAGGTTGTGGCGTGTGACCGGAGTGCATACCTTCACGTCAATGTCCGGATATGAGCGCAGCAGATCCAGTGATCGCATGACGGCAGAGAAATGTCCCGCATGTTTC
>JBFFIU010000133.1:0-9332 GCA_041556275.1 Anaerolineales bacterium
GGGGATGCAGCTCTGTCCGCTACCGAGAAAAGGCGGAAAGCATCTTGCAGATTCCATTATTAGGGTATTGACCCTATTTATGAAGGTTATGTTGTAAGCACAAAGGGACAAATTCTAAAGCCATTGTGATTTACTATTTGTGAAAATTGGCGTAATTTCATCGATCTGTCCGATCGAGGACAGGCGTGGATGAAAAATCAGACCAGCTGGCTCAGCGCTTCCTGGTAGACGGTTTGGGTGATCTTATTCGGGGTGCAACCGTTCTTGGAGGCTCTTGCCAGCGCCCCTTCTACTGTATTGGAGATATCCCGGAAAATAGCTTCGTCTGCGATCACAGCCTCGTCCCCCATCAGGTAGGCGAAGACGCGCGCCATGCCGCAGTTGGCGATGAAATCAGGGATCACGCTGATCTGGTTGTCTGCATATTCGGCGATCGGCCCAAAGAAGTTTTCCTGGTCGGCGAAAGGCACATTCGCCCCGCAGGCGATCAGCTCGACCCCCGCTTCGATCATGGTCTCGATCTGGTCCCTGGTGACCAGCTTGGAGGCGGCAGCCGGGATGAAAATGTCAGCCGGTAGGCGCCAGAAATGCGTCATCATCTGGTCGTAGGGGATCTGGGCATATCCGGATAGCTTGTTCGTTTTGCGCTCCAGCAGGAAGCGGCGCACATCTTCGGCTGCGAAACCTTCCTGGTTGATCACACCGCCGTATTTATCCAGGATGGCGATCACCTCGACTCCGGATTGGGACAGGTAATAACCAGCTGCTGCGCCCACGTTGCCCCAGCCCTGGATGATGGCCTTCTTTCCGGCATGGCCATCGCGGTAAAGCCGGTAGTAGTGGACCACGGATTCAGCTAAGCTGTAGCCGGAGACCAAGTCAGCGACGGTGAAGCCGCCATCGGGATCGGGGGTGTATCTGACATCACGCACCACCCGGCAGGTGCCATCCATCAAACGCTGCGCCTTCTGTACTTTACCGTTGCCACCCAAGTGACCCTCCAGGATACCCTCCTGGGGGTGCAGGATGCCCAGCTCCCTGGTCAGCGGGACGACTTCGACGTTGAAATCTACGTTCAGATCGCCGCCTGTGCCACAGTAAGACTTCAGCATGGGCAGGATAGCCTGGTACCAGCGCCGCAAAACGCCTTCCTTGCGAGGATCGAAGGGATCGAAATCGATGCCAGATTTGGCACCGCCGATGGCTGGGCCGGAGACAGTGAACTTGATTTCCATGGTCTTGGCCAGCAACAGCACTTCCTGCATATCAACGCCTTTTTTCATGCGTGTGCCGCCGCCCGCAGCTCCGCCGCGCAGAGAGTTGATCACCAGCCAGCCCTTGGCTTCCGTCTCACTGTCGTTCCAGGCGACGACGATCTCTGGCTTTTTATGCTCAAATTTTTTCAGATCCGCTAACATGACATCCTCCACCAAACTTACCCACCCTCTTTGATCCCTTTCTTTGGGATCTCGTTGCACAGAAGGATCTTTTGAATATGATGCGGTGAAAATCCCCTCCAGTGATGAGATGCCCTCCCAATCCGCTCGCCACCGGCGCAGCCCCCGCTTTAAGGTAAACGAATTTGGAAGGAGGTTGTTACAATGGATTTGCGCCTTTGGTCGTCATATTTTGCTCGCGAACACATTAAGTTCGACGTACTTCCTTTAGAGATGACGGCCATGAAAATCTTTCTTAAAGTGCGTAGTCCTTCTCAAAAAACTTCATTGACGCAGGTATTGAAAGGGGGTATCATGGAATCACCACAGGCTGGCTGAGTGGTCGCGGCTCTGCATGCCAGAGTCGAGGAAAGTCCGCACTCCATAGAGCGATGTGCCGGGTAACACCCGGGGCGGGGCAACCTGCCGGATCGGGCCACAGAGACATACCGCCGATGGATCGCTGGTCTCCAGAGGTCCAGGTAAGGGTGAAAAGGTGGTGTAAGAGACCACCGGCGTCCTCAGCAATGAGGGCGGCCAGGCAACCCCCATACGGAGCAAGGCCAAGCAGGGATGAAGCTCGTTTCGGCGGGTGGGAGGTGGCTCGCCTCCTTGCTTCTACTTGAAGCTGGAATCCCGGGTAGGCTGCTGGAGCGTCACGGAGACGTGCCGCCTAGAGAGATGACCACACAAGCGGTTTAGGACCGCCGGACAGAATGCGGCTTACAGGCTGGCCTGTGGAATGGGATGCAGTCCGTAAGATAGAAAACGGCTTGCTTCTCTGGAACGGTTGGGCTATACTGGATAGGGGAATATTTACTGGTGCTTTCTGGAATGAAATGGTAGGAGTAATGATCGGCATTCATTGTTGAACAGTTCATGAAAGGGAGAGCACTGTGACTGACGAAAAAACCGATGAAAAACAAGAGAAAGAAGTAGAAAAGCGGGAAGAGAAGGCGCCGGACGAGAAGTGGCGCCGTGATCCGTTGGGGGCGATCATCTGGGCCTGCATTCTGATCTGGGCAGGGGTGGTGCTATTGCTCAACCAGCTTGGTTACCTAGATGCTCTAAAGGATTTGCTCTACCAGCGGGAAGCATTATGGACGATCGGCTTTCCAGGGGAGTTTTCTGTCTGGGGCCTGATATTTCTTGGGGCTGGCGTCATCCTGCTGTTCGAAGTCTTAATCCGGCTGGTGGTACCTGCTTACCGCCGCTCGGTGACCGGTACGATCATCCTGGCATTTATCTTTATCGGCATTGGACTGGGCAACGTGATCAGCTGGCAGTTGATCATCGCCCTGGTGCTGATCGCGATTGGATTATCGGTCATCGTGGGAGGGCTGACCCGCCGCAGGTAGTGGGCTCACAACCTGCCTAGGTTGAAGGACATGAATTCGTCCCAGCCATAGCGCAGGGGCGTCCACCATTCTTCGCGGCCGATGCAGCGGAAGTAGGGTGGCTCTTTGGCCAGGATCAGGTCGCCGATGCGGTAGCGCGGTAGAATGGGAGTGGAGACGATCAAACTTCCGCGCTCACCCGGACGCATCTCGTGTAACAACTTGATCTTTGAACCGGTTTGCACCTCGAAAAAAAACAGGTCATAATTGGGTACCCAGGCGCGCTTTTCATCGAGCTGCTGCCCGAACATGCCCTCGGTCGCCCCATATATCTCGCGGATGGCCGCCGGACCATACATGGCATTCAATGCCGGCTGGTACTTGGTATTGATCCCAGCGACGCTGCCCAAGGTCATGATCTGGGTTTTCCACAGATCTTTAGGATAAATCTTGTGGGTGCGATGCATGTAGCGGCCAAAACGCAGTGCAGTCGGGCACACCCCGCCCACCATCGTCACATCCAGCTTTTTGCATGTCTGGTGAGCCAGTTCAAATCGCCGCTCCCAGTCGCTCTCTGTCTTACCGCCACCCAAAGCATCGATCTCATCTTGAGTTGGTGCCGAGGTGAGCATCGTGCTCGCAGAGACATGCTTGGTATAGATGCCGGAACTGTAGCCGTATTCTACATCGCGGTCACCAACCTTTACCGATCCGACCACAGAAGGGAAATTCAAGTTCAGATTTACCCCGCTGAAGATGTCGAAGCGTTGAGTGCTGGCGATGTAATTCATCATGGCGCGACCAGCGTTGATGCGCATATGCAGATCAGTTGGCGTCATGGGGATGAACTTTTCCTCTCCCTTTGTCGTGCCGCGCGTGATCGCCCAGCCGACCGGTTCTTCCCACAGCAATTGTTCGACCTTGCCAGCCATGACCTGTTCGATGATGCCCTTAAAATCTTCGTAAGTGCTTACCGGGAAGGCGCGCTGGTAGTCAGTAAGACTCTCGATGTTCTCTGCTCCATGCCGTTTACCATATTCGGTTTTGGCGTAGTCGCTGAGCAACTTATGCAGCACCTCTTCCTGTGCTTTTGCCGGATCAGACATGGCTTTCTGCCAGGGTTCGAGAAAAGCCTTCAATAATTGGGCACCGGTCTCTGGATCGAAGTTCATTGTTCTCCTCCGTGTAGGTAATTCTTGGATTGTCTCTCCATTTTATAGTCGATTTCTATTCTGGGCAACAATTTGGTATGGATCAATGATAATTGATGAGGTTCGAAAAGGCTTTGGGGTATGAATGTGGCTTGATATACTTGGTACTTGAACAGGCCAGGACCATGATCTATCGTTTTGCCCGCTTTCTCAACCGCCTGCTACTGTGGGCGATATTACGGATCGAAATCGTCGGCAGGGAAAAAGCTCCTGCCAATGGTGGTCTCATCGTTACCGGTAATCACATTGGTGCTCTGGATGCTTTGCTGGTCTTTTACCTGCTGGATCGAGATGATATCATCGTGATGATCGCTGAATACCACCGCAAGTATGCCTTCAGGCGCTGGCTGGTGAATGCCGCAGGTGGACTGTTCGTCGATCGCTACGGTGCTGATTTCACTGTGCTGCGCCAGGTATTGAAGCGGCTCAATCAAGGTGGTGTGTTGATCATCGCACCAGAAGGAACGCGCACTAAAACCGGTGGACTTCAGCGAGGCCATCTCGGAGCGGCTTATCTGGCGGTAAAAACAGGCTTGCCAGTTCTTCCTGTGGGGGTTATGGGAACTGAGGAGGAGAAACTTTTCGCCAATCTTAAGCGATTCAGGCGTGCCCCGGTCACCGTGAGAGCTGGAGATCCATATAGGCTGTTGCCAGTGGCGAAAGAGAACCGCCAGGAGGTATTGCAGGATTACACCGATGAGATCATGTGTCGTATCGCAGCCCTGCTGCCAGCCGAATACCACGGCGTGTACGCCGACCACCCACTTTTGAAAGAGTTTGTGAAACCTTTGTAACCTTTTTCATTCTCCTGCATCTAAATTTATTGGAGAACAAGCTAAAATAAACGCACATGGGTTAAAAGAATGATCTTCGCCCGGTGACGTTGAAGGACCAGGAGTGAATATGCCTATCTTTGAATTCGTATGCCGGGATTGTGGTTCCCCGTTTGAGGAACTGCTGCGCAGTGCATCCGTAATCGACGAAGTGACCTGCCCATCTTGTGGCAGCGCCCAGGTGATCAAACAGATATCGATCTTTGCTTCCCAGGCTGTGGGATCGAGTAACGGTTTCTCAACCAATTCTGCCGCCTCCTGCAATCCGGGTAGCCTGTGAGGGATCTGAAGCGAATCGACCGTGGGTCGATACCACCCCTAAAGTAATCATTACTCCAAGTAATTTCCCCCCTTACATCTGATCATTTATTCGTTTAAAATACCGGCATGGGTTCGAAGAAATTGCCGGTGGATAATACTGCCAAACAGGCTCGCCCATTCTTGAAGTGGGCTGGTGGAAAAAGGCAATTATTAGAGCAGCTCGATACTTACTTCCCAAACGAGCTAAGAGCCGGTCAGCTGGAGCGTTATATCGAGCCGTTCGTGGGCAGTGGAGCCGTGTTCTTCAGAGTCATGCAAAGCTACCCGCTGCAGGAATGTCTGATCGCGGATATCAACGCGGAGCTGATCCTGGTTTACCGGGTCGTCAAGCAGGATGTGGAGGGATTGATCGCAAAGCTGCGGGAAATCGAGGATCAGTACCTGCTGCTTGATGAGGCAAATCGCCATGAATTCTATTATCGCATCAGGTGTCGATATAACGAACAACGCCGGATCACTCAATTTAATACCTATGAGCCAGGATGGATTGACCGGGCAGCATACATGTTGTTCCTGAACCGCACTGGATACAATGGCCTATTCCGTCTCAACTCCAAGGGTGAATTCAATGTACCGGTGGGCAGGTACAAGAACCCAAAAATTTTGAACGCCGGAAATCTGCGCCGCGCGGCGCAGCTATTGAGCCAGGTGACCATTCAGTACTGTGATTTTGAAAAAGTGGCCGATCAAGTGGATGATCAATCGTTTGTGTATTTTGACCCGCCTTACAGGCCGCTCAGCACCACCGCACATTTCACGGCCTATTCTGAAAGTCGATTCGACGATCGGCAACAGCTGCGCCTGGCAGCATTTTACCGCCAACTGGATGCCAGGGGAGGAAAGCTCATGTTGAGCAATTCCGATCCGCATAACGTGAACCCTAATGATGACTTCTTCGAAGAGGCGTACCGCGGATTTCGCATCGAACGCCTGCAGGCGAAAAGGAATATTAGCAGCGACCCCGCAAAGCGAGGGCCAATCTCTGAGCTGCTGATCCTAAATTACGATTAGGTTGCTCTTAGCATTTATTTTTGAGATCACATCATGCCAACCAGAAAATGGATAGAGGATGGATATCTTGACACCGAACAGCGCGATGTGCACAAGATTCGGTGGGTGCTGATCATGACCATGCTGTTGAATTTCCTGGCGACGGCGATCAAGCTAGCCGCCGGTTTAGCGACTGGTGCGCTCAGCGTGGTGGCAGATGGACTGGACAGCCTGTTCGATGGAATCTCAAACTTGGCGGGACTGGTGGGGCTCAATGTAGCTGCAAAGCCAGCTGACGCCGATCACCCCTATGGTCACCGCAAATTCGAGACCGTAGCAGCGTTGATCATCGCCTTCTTGCTCTTCCTGACGAGCTGGCAGCTGTTGGTGACAGCCTGGGAGCGGTGGTGGAGCGATGCTGTGCCAAAAATTAGTATATGGACTGGGGCAGCTTTAGTAATGAGCATGCTGATCCAGGCGGGGACGAGCTATTACGAGCTGCGCCAGGGCAGGCGCCTGAAGAGCGAGGTGCTGGTGGCTGATGCTTATCACACCCGGGCGAGCATCCTGATCTCTTTTTCAGTGCTGGGTGGCTTATTGCTCGTAGCAGCGGGTTATCCCAAGGCGGACCCATTGCTGGCATGTTTCGTGGCTGTGATGATCGCCAAGATTGGTATAGATATCCTGCGGGAGATTCTACCGATCCTGGTCGATCGAGCCGCGTATGATCCGAGCCAGATCGCGGATATTGTAGATGAAGTGGGAGGGATCGAATCCTTCCACCGGGTGCGTAGCCGGGGTGCAGCTGGCAGTGCAGCAGTTGATATGCATATTCGTGTCTCACCGGAGAAGACAGTTCGGGAGGCAAATGCAATCGCCGATGAAGTTCGGCGCCGCCTCCTGGCGCTGGAAGGTGTCAGTGATGTGACCATCCACATCGAGGCGCAACGCCAGTCAGAAAGTGATGCAGCTGACCTGTTCGCAAGCCTTAAACACGCTGCAGCTGAACTAGGGTTAACTGTGCACGAGGTTTGGGCGCATCGCTATAATGATGACTTATATCTGGAAATGCACATCGGCGTTGATCCTAACTTAACGCTTGGTGAAGCCCATGAGCTGGTAGACCAATTAGAACGAGATATACAGTTGCGCTCGCCAGAAGTCAAGGGAGTACACACACATATAGAACTTGCAACCAACCAAGTACAGCAATCCAGTGAACAGCCAGTCGAAGGAAGCAATGAACTTCGAATGGATATTGAGCGCATTTTGGCTCAGATGCCCCAGTTGTCAAATCCACACAACATCCGCCTGCACCGCAACCCTGCCGACGGTAACAGTGTCTATTTGTCTCTGGAATGCTCAGTCGAACCGGATCTGCCTGTCACGCAAGCGCACCAGCTGGCTTCCCAACTGGAGCAAGAACTCAATCGTCAATTAGTCAGCATTACGGATGTTTCCGTACACCTGGAGCCACCAGACAAAGACTGAACAAACGTATAGCACGGCTGGAGTCAGACAGTTAAAGACACATCCGGCAGCTTGTCTGCCGGATGTGGGTTGGAGGAGCAATCCCTTGGGCACAAAGGCGGAACCCAAGCGGGATGCGATATTGGTTTTAGCGACTTACATGGCTGGTTCAGAGAGCTGATCCTGAGGCACCAGGATCAGCATGACCAAATAAACCAATGCAAGCGCCCCAGGAACTCCTAAAAAAGCTCCAAAGACGAAAAGGATGCGCACCAGAGTCGGATCGATGCCGAAGTATTCCCCCAGCCCGCCGCACACACCACCAATCATGCGGTCCTGACGCGATCGGTAAAGCTGTTTGTATTGCTTAGACATAATATTCTCTCCTGATTCTGTATCTATATTTATCTACGCAAATAATGCTTAAAAGTTGCAACGAAAAAACCCCGCTGATCAGGGATATTCGGCGGGGTTTAATGTGCTGAGAATCAGGAATAATAGGGTCAGTTTACCCCGCAGGTACTACAGGTGTGGGTACTGCAAGTACCGCATGCGGGGGCACTCTGAGTGACGGCACGTCCATCTGAATGGGCGTAAAACAGGGAGAGCATACGGGAAGTGTTCTCGCCCTGGCACTCTTGGCAGGCGATCGGGGAATCGGCCTCGCTGAACGGGCGCAGGGCATCAAATTGAGTACGGCAATCGAGGCAAATGTATTCGTAAAGAGGCATAGTTGTTCCGTTTTCAATAGACCAATAAGATTTGCGCCTCAAGTATAGCATAAAGATTCCAGGCTGTTGAAGAAGTACACATGAACTTCAAAAACGAGGTCTTTTACCCTCAATCACACGGCTTCGTTCAAAAGTAATCCACTTCACCTGTTCGGCTTTTGATTCATCTTATTGATATAATCGATTATGGTTAATTTCTTATGTGTATGCTGCCGTATTTATATATATAGGTTGTGCGCTGATAATGTCCCTGTGAAAGACTTTATCCAAACAAGATATCTATTTTGATTCAGAGAAGATGAATTTGGCGGATTGCGCGCATAAATTTGTTAGGTTATCAACCCGTTGGGCTGCCATCCTCGACTTTCGAAGGGAATGACCAAAATGCCAGTATCGTATACGAATTGGAAAGGCGATCGGTATACTCTTTACCAAAGAGAGACGATTTACGGGACCTTCCAATATTACTTTGCCAAGTCCAGTGACCGTGGAACTCCATGTCGTAAAATCCCGGAAGGCTACGAAATCCGTGAAAGCGTCAATGGAAGAGTATCCCTGGCCAAAATACGTCCTGTCCAGATAAAGGATGACGAAGTTCAAACCATAGAAAATCTGTTAGATAAACACCCGCAGAGGAAAGCATATCGTCTGAGTGTGAGAGGAAAGCGGATCGAGATATATGAATTTGCAGGTCCAGATCCGGATGTAGTGATCGGGATCTTTGAGCGTTCCGGGATGAGCATTGGAGAGAGTAAGAGGCAGCGCTTGGAGGATGAGCTAAATCGTCAGGCAAGATATGAAGCTGTGCTCAGGTTTGTTCTGATGGATGAGAAGGAACGGACATTTCGTGCGGAGAGGATGAGTTACTTAAGCGGCATCGAAGATTGGATCGAGATTGGGGGGAGAACAGGTATAGCCGCACTAGCCAATGAAATACTTCCGCTTCTGGGCACAGACGAATTCTTTGAGATCTTATGAATAGAAAATGGAAGCCCAACATCCA
>JBFFIU010000134.1:0-9331 GCA_041556275.1 Anaerolineales bacterium
GCTGCTTTCTTCGCCCTGGTGCTCTCTGGGTGGGTTTATTTCAGCTACAATCCATCTATTGGTGGGTACCAATTCATTGAGAAGTACGAGTGGTTCTCAGCTTTTGGGATCTCTTATTTTGTCGGCGTGGATGGAATCAGCACTCCGTTGATCCTGTTGACGGGCATTGTCATGTTCACCGGTGTGTTGATCTCCTGGGGGATGGATGACCGTCCGCGTGAGTTCTTCGCCTTCATATTTATCCTGGCATCCGGGGTATTTGGAGTATTCGCCGCATTGGATTTATTCGGCTTGCTCTTCTTTTACGAAATTGCAGTTTTCCCAATGTATTTGCTGATCGCCATTTGGGGCTGGAAAGTCACCCGGGAATATGCTGCCATGAAGCTGACTCTCTATCTATTTATTGGCTCAGTTATCGCACTGGTTGGAATCCTGGCGATGTATTTCTCGTCTGGGCTGGGTACATTTGATATGTTGGCGCTTGAGGCGGCTGAATTTTCACCTCAATTTCAGAAGTTCTGGTTTCCGTTTGTTTTCTTTGGTTTCGCTGTATTGGGAGGCATCTTCCCCTTTCATAACTGGAGTCCAGATGGTCACGTCGCAGCGCCTACCGCAGTATCAATGTTTCATGCTGGAGTGCTGATGAAACTGGGTGCTTTCGCGGCATTGCGTGTCGGAATTATGCTTCTGCCTGAAGGAGCTCGCTTCCACTTGCCATGGATTATTCTGCTTACCCTGGTAAACGTTGTCTATGGTGCATTCATCGCCATGGTGCAGAAGGATTTCAAATATGTTATTGGATTTTCATCGGTTTCTCATATGGGTTTGGTATTGATGGGTTTCGCCACCCTGAACGGAGAGGGACTGCTTGGCGCTGGCGTGCAGATGTTCTCTCACGGCATAATGACTGCCCTCTTCTTTGCTGTCGTTGGAATGATCTATGATCGAGCCCACACCCGTGAGATTCCTCGCTTAGGTGGTTTCTCTCGCCTGATGCCAGTGGTGGCGGTAGCCTTTGTAGTAGGGGGTTTGGTATCAATGGGCATGCCCGGATTTTCGGGATTTATCGCCGAGTTCCCGATCTTTATGGGATTATGGCGTTACCAACCCTGGATCGCAATTGTCGCAGTCATATCGATCGTCATCACCGCATCTTATATCATTCGGATTACCAGTCAGGTGTTTTTCGGTAAGATGCCGGATGAATTTGTTGGTCACTTTGGGGATGTCACCATATTGGACAAAGTTGCCTTGGTTTTTCTAAGTGGCATTTTGATCGTTCTCGGTGTATATCCAGCGATAATGGTCCCGTTGGTTGCATCGGGTGTAGAGAATATTTTGCGCCTGTTGGGAGGTGCCTAGGTGATCAGTAGCATTGATTCCTCCATGATCCTGGCGATATTGCCTGAGATAGGCCTGGTTGTTTTGGCGCTGATCGTATTGGTTTTCGATCTTATCTGGCGCGATGAACAGCGCCGTGGTCTGGGATGGTTAACTGCTGGTGGATTGACGGTCATCTTTGTCTTGACCGCCGTGTTTGGTCGACCTGGTGAAGAATCTGAACTGGTTTGGGGTGGCATGTTGCGTCACGACTGGTTGGGTTTCTCATTTTCCTTACTGTTTCTTTTTGGTGCAGCAACCACTTGTTTATTTGCCATGGAGACAAAGCAGCTCGGGCAACGCGGCGAGTTTTACATGCTTTTGTTGACCTCCACCATGGGAATGATCCTGATGGCTTCGTCTGCAGATCTGATTATGCTTTTCCTGGCGATTGAAGTCACTTCGATCCCGCTCTACATCCTGGCTGGTTTCTATAAGGACGATATTAAGTCTACCGAATCCGGTTTCAAATATTTCTTGTTCGGCGCGTTGACATCAGCCATCACGCTCTATGGCTTCAGCCTGATCTTTGGCTTCACTGGAACAACCGATCTCTACGAAATCACCGAGAAAGTTGTAACCGGAGATCTGACTCTGACATTGGCGCTAGGGACTTTGATTTTGGTCATGGTGGGTTTCGGTTTTAAAATATCAGCTGTTCCTTTCCACTTTTGGGCCCCAGATGTGTATGAAGGCGCTCCCACACCTGTGGCAGGTTTCCTTTCAACTGCTTCAAAGGCAGCCGGTTTCGCGGTGTTAATGCGAGTTTTATTGACAGCTTATGCTGATCCTGCAGTGATCCCATATTGGGTTATCGTTATATCGGCGCTATCAGTATTCACGATGACGATTGGCAATGGGATCGCACTGGCCCAGAAAAACATCAAGCGCTTGTTGGCGTATTCATCGATCGCTCATGCCGGATATGCGCTGATCGGTGTAGCGGCCTTATCAGAATTGGGTATCAGCTCAGTGGTCTTCTACCTGATCGTTTATGTCGTCACCAACCTGGCTGCCTTCGGCGCAGTAGCTGCTTTCTGGCGTATCTCTGGTTCTGATGAAATATCCGATTATGCAGCATTGAGCAGGCGTTCGCCAGCCTTGGCTTTGATTATGCTGGTCACTTTTCTCTCATTGGCAGGTATGCCTCCACTGGGTGGATTTGTCGCCAAATTCTTCGTGTTCGCAGCAGCGGTCAAAACTGGCCTGGTTTGGCTGGCGATCATTGGCGTCTTGAACGCAATTGTAGGCTTATATTATTATTTGATCGTCTTGAAAGTTGTTTATCTTTACCGATCTGAGGACGAGGATAAACCCGTGCCATTAACCCGACCCTTTGCTTTAGGATTGACAGTGTTGGTGATCGGGATCATTCTTCTTGGCACTTTATTTGGCCCCTGGGTTCAGTGGTCCACAAGAGCAGCATCCGCATTGTTTTAAGGATTGGGATAAGATTTTGATTATGGAATTTGTGATTTTTGACAAATTAACTTGTATTTGTCCTTTTTTGCACATTGACGACTATTATCGGGCTGTGTTAGAATCTGCGCGCCATGAGCCAGACAAGTGACCAGCCTGATAAAAAGGAAGCACTGCGCTCACTTAATCTGACATTGGCAGCAGTTACTGGTCAAGTGGGATGTTTGACCGTTATAATAATTCTTGCCGCTTTTTTTATTGGTCGTTGGCTCGACAATCAATTTGACAGTGAAGCCGTTTTCACAGTGGTGCTGATGATCGCCAGCGTGCCAGTAACTTTGGTTGTAATGTTTTGGGTGGTGCGATCAGTCACCGCCCGATTCGCAAAGCCATCCGCAAATAATTCAAAGGAAGAACAGGAGGGCATAGATCTTGGAAACACCACCTAGGAAATGGCGCTATGGCGTCAATCGTTGGATTATCCTTGTATTAGTTATACTCAATTTCGTTGCAGTTCGTTTTCTTTATGCCCCTGTCCTGCCGCATATCCAATTACCAGCGGAAAATGTCTCCACTTCACCTCTGTTTGGGAATTTTTACCTGACCAATACTTTGATAGCAACGGTAATTGCAGATGTGATCTTGATCTTGATCGCCTTTGCGGTTTCCCGAGCTGTTCGCAGCGGTGAACTAATTCCAAAGGGCATACCGGGCGCGATCGAAGCTATCCTCGAGGTAATCAACAACCTCACCGAATCAACCGCTGGAAAATGGTCAAAGAGAATATTCCCTTACTTTGCCACTATAACCCTGTTGGTCCTAGTGGTGAACTGGATGGAATTAATCCCCGGTGTAGATAGTATTGGCAGGATTGAGCATGCAGAGCATGAAGGCAATCCTATCGAAGAAGTTATCCCGGGAGTATATACATTGGTGAGACCTTCAGCTGAAGCTGAATCGGAAGCAGAAGCAGAAGCTCACGATGCTGGATACACACTTGTTCCCTTTGTGAGGGTCGCCTCAACTGACTTGAACTTCACAGTCGCGTTGGCTTTGATTTCTGTTTTGATGACTCAGGTGATGGGTGTCCGCGCTTTAGGTGGTACTTACTTCACCAAATTCTTAAATGTGGGTGGCATATTCAAGCGACCAATATTCGGTTTGATCGACTTTTTCGTGGGTCTGCTTGAGCTTTTATCAGAGTTCTCAAAGCTGCTGTCGTTCTCCTTCCGTTTATTTGGTAATATCTTCGCCGGAACAGTACTGCTATTTGTTATCGGAACGTTGATCCCTGTTTTTGTTCAATCGCTGTTCTTGGGATTGGAATTCTTTGTCGGTCTCATCCAGGCCGTTGTATTCGGTATGCTGACCATGGTTTTCATGGCGCAGGCCACACAAGGCCATGGTGAACATCACGAAGAAGAATCTGGAGAAGAAGCCCACGCCTAATATATTCATACCGGGTGATTTTCACCCGATCGAAATCAAATTATCCGCAATCAAGCATGGAGGTAAACAAAACAACATGGAAGTCGAAGCCGCAAAACTAATCGGAGCTGGTTTAGCAATGGTCGGAACAATCGGGGCAGGTATTGGAATCGGTATGCTGGTCAATGGGGCAGTACAGGGTATTGCTCGTAATCCAGATGCCAGTGGTGATGTCCAGACGAACATGATCCTTGGAATTGCCTTTACAGAGGCAGTCGCGATTTACTGTCTGGTGGTTGCCTTGTTAATCCTGTTCGTTGGTTAAACCTGAGGTGCATGTGGGCAAGGAATGGAAAGTGGTTACTTATCCCACATCAATCTGAAATGAGAGATATTATTTTTAAGAAAGGAGCACCCCAGTGGAAGGATTAGGACTTAATCTAGGTTATCTATTTGTGCAAATATTTAATTTCGCGATCATATTTGTCGTCCTGCGTGCCTGGGTTTATAAACCCATTTTAGGTTTATTAGAAAGACGGCGAACTGCGATCGCTCAAGGGTTGGAAGACGCCCGTATCGCTTCAGAAGCCAGGCAGAACGCGGAGCAAGAAGCCCAACAATTACTCGCTGAAGCCCAAACCAATTCCAGCCAAATCATCCGTGAAGCCAATGAACGAGCTGAAGCACAAGCCAAGGAGATAGTGGCCGCGGCGGAGGCTGATGCATCAAAGAAGCGTGAAGAGGCATTAGCAGAAGTAGAGGGTGAACGTGATCGCATCCTCGGTGAATTGCGTGGTCAGGTTGGAACTTTAGCGATTGCTGCGGCTCAAAAATTGATCAACGCTTCACTCGATGAACAGCGGCAGCGTGTGTTGATCGATGAATTCTTCTCTGGTGTGAAATCTGGTGAAGTGGTTGTTCTGGAAGGTGAAGCCATTGGTGGCGCTTCAGCTGAAGTGACCAGCGCCCTCCCGCTGACATCAGAGGAGAAAGAAGCGGTCAAGCAGGATGTCTTGTCGAAGATCGGCGATCAGGCGACAGTCACCTTCCGCGTCGATCCTGCAATTCTCGGTGGCTTGATCATCCGGGTCGGTGATAAAGTTTTGGATGGCTCAGTAAGTGGTCAGTTGGAGTCAATGCGCCAGAGTCTTTACTAGACGAGTAAACATTTAAAGAGAACAGGTGCTTTCATTTCCTAGAAATTACTTGTTTTAAGTTCATCAACGCCCAAGGATTTTCCTTGGGCGTGTTTTATCAATGTATGCGCCAGGTTAATCTTCGCAATCTGATCCAGAATCTCCCGGATTCATCTGGGGTTGATATACCCGATGCAACGGTCACAGGGATTGTGCTCGATTCGCGCCAGGTAAAGCCTGGCGATATATTTGTTGCATTAGTGGGGGAGAATTCGGATGGGCACCAATATATTGACAATGCTGTCGATCGAGGGGCTGTAGCTGTGGTTGGCACCCAAACTATCACCAATCTTGAAGTCCCTTACTTCAAAGTCAAAGATGGAAGATATGCTTTGGCTCAAATATCGGCAGCATTTTATGATTTTCCTGCTCGGAAATTAACTGTAATTGGAGTTACCGGCACGGACGGGAAAACAACCACCAGTAACTTGATTTATCATATCCTGCAAAGGGCGGGGATCAGGGCGGGAATGATTTCTACCGTCAATGCGCAGATCGGCGAGAAGATATTGGATACCGGATTTCATGTGACGACGCCCGAAGCTCCCGATGTGCAGCGTTATCTCGCTGAGATGGTTGCCGCTGGTATTACTCATGTCGTCCTTGAGGCGACCTCGCACGGACTCGCCCAACAGCGAGTCGCAGCTTGCGATATCGACCTTTCGGTGGTGACCAACATCACCCATGAGCATCTGGATTATCACGGCAGCTATGAAGCCTATCGGGCAGCTAAAGGGCGGTTGTTCACAGAACTGGCTGCCACTCCGCAAAAGGAACATGGCAATCCACGCTTGGCGGTTCTGAATGTAGACGATGTCTCCTTTGATTACCTATTGGATTTGGTCAAGGATCTATCGCCTGAAATTCGCGTAGTGACCTATGGTTTAGGAACCTCTGCAGATGTTAGGGGTGTTGAGATCCTTTCCCATCCAGCTGGTTTAAAGTTTACAGCGATCGTGAATGGATCACAAATGCAGTTTGTCAGCAATTTGGTGGGAGACTATAACGTCTCAAACTGCCTGGCTTCGATTGCAGCAACAGTGGTTAGGTTAGGAGTGGAAAGCCATTTCGCCCAGGAAGCCATCGCCACGATGGAAGGCATTCCGGGGAGAATGGAAGTCATCGCTAAGGGTCAGAATTTTCTGGCGATAGTAGATTTTGCCCACACCCCAAATGCATTGCAGAATGCTTTGAAAACAGCCAGGCAGCTCACATCAGGTAGAGTGATCGCAGTATTCGGTTCTGCAGGTTTGCGTGATAGGGAGAAAAGACGAATTATGGCTGAAATATCCGCTGAAATGGCTGACCTGACGGTTCTTACCGCGGAAGACCCCCGCACCGAATCATTGGGTGGAATACTATCAGAAATGGCTGATGGCGCGGTTTCTCAAGAAGGAGAGGAAAATCAGACGTTTTGGCGTGTTCCCGATCGGGGGAATGCGATCCGCTTTGCAATCGAGTTAGCAAAACCTGGCGATGTGGTCATCTCCTGCGGAAAGGGACATGAACAATCGATGTGTTTTGGTGAAGTCGAATATCCCTGGGATGACCGCACAGCTATGGATGCCGCCCTTTCCGAATTTTTGGGCATAAAGGGCCCGCAGATGCCATATTTACCCACTCAGAGTGAATGAATTGATACTGAAATTTGGGGGGTTGTTTCCTGTGTTTGTCACATGCAGCTAAAGAGATAATCAAAGATAACCCTTCATCGATTAAAACGGCCAAAGGATGGGCAGGAATATCATCGAAACGATGAACAGGGCGACGGTGAGCACCGCACCCACGCGGGGATAATCGAAAAACCGATAACCTCCGGGACCAAAGACCAGCACGTTGGCTTTGTGTCCTACTGGTGAAAGAAAACTGGTCGCAGCACCGATTACCACGGCCATAGTAAAAGTCAGGTGGTTGACTCCCAATCCCAGCGCAGTGTCTACAGCGATAGGCACCATCAATACGACGGCTGCTGCATTGGACATGGGTTGGGTTATCAGGGCAGAGAGCAGGTAGATCCCGGCCAGCAATCCTAGCGGTCCGAAACCACCGAGCCCCCCCAAAAGCAATCCAGCCAGGTAATCAGCAGTGCCGGTGTTCTCCATCGCGATGCCTAAAGAAAGCATACCGCCAACCAGGAATACTGTGCGCCAGTCTATGCTCTCATATGCTTCATCCATGTTCAAGCAGCCGGTGAGCACCATCGAGACCGATCCGATCACCATTGCCACGGCGATCCCGACATCAGTAAAGATCGCCAGCAGGATCACTAACAACATGATCCCAGCCGCAATGGGTGCTTTATTCTTTCGGTTGCGTTCGACCGTCACTGGTTCAAGGACCAGAAATTCTTTTCCATCCTGCAGCGCACGTACTCTCCCTGGAGGTCCCTGGAGTAGAAGCGAATCACCGAAACGCAATCTAATATCGCGAAGGTGATCGGTGATCACATCTCCTTGGCGCCAAATGGCCAGGGTGGTGAAGCCAAAACGGTCACGAAAACGTAATTCATCCAGGGTTCGGTCAACCATTGTGGATCGGGGAGCCAAAGTGGCCTCAAATATATACGATTGATCAGTATCCAAATCAGCCAGGTCGATCTCTGTCTCCGCCTCAACCTCGAAGTTCAATTCGTCTCGTGCCGTGATCAGATTTTGCGCTGAACCTTCAATGATCAGATGGTCATCCGGTTCGATGACGAAGTCCCGGTGCAGCCCGATTAGTGGCTTTCCATCCCGGATAATGGATACTACTGTCAAGTCATAATCAGCTCCGAGGCCGGATTCATACAAGTTTTTCCCACTTAGAGGGCTTTCCAAGGTAACCTGGACTTCGCTGATATATTCCCGGAATTGGGTTGAAGATAGTGGATCAGCAGCAGTTTCTCGAATTGGGAGTAGGTGGCGTCCAATAAGGACCATGTAAATGATTCCAGTTGCCAACACAATCGCGCCCATCGGAGTGATTTCAAAAAAACTGAATGCGGGAAGCCCACGGGCTAGGAGAATGCCTTGTGCAAGGATATTGGCTGGAGTACCGATCAGAGTCATTTTTCCTCCCAGCAGGGAGGAGAATGCCAGCGGTATGAGTAGTTTGGAAATTGGAATTTTCGTCTTCTTGGAGATTCCGATCACTGCTGGCATCAGCACGGCTACTGCACCAACGTTGTTCATGAAAGCAGACATTGAACCGCACACGATCATAATAACCGCGATCAGCCTGGCCTCACTGGCGCCAGATAAGCGCAGTATCAGTGAGCCGAGAATATCGGCTACCCCGGTCTTGAATAGTCCCCCAGATACAATATAGACAGCCCAGATCGTGATCACCGCCGAATTGGCAAATCCGAGAAAGACTTCTTCTTTGCTTACCAGCCCGGTGATGGCTACCGCCAGCAGCACCAATAAAGCGACGACATCTACGCGTAATCTCTCGGTGGCAAATAAGATGACTGCTATGAGAATAATACCGAGGGTAAGGGCGATGTCTGGAGTCATTGGTATATCTCTGATTTTTGTTAATGTATAAGGGGATGAAGCCTCATTTAATTCCCTTGTGACTTGAATACATCGTAAGGAAACATGAAGAATTTCCTAATTATAACGGCAGCTTAGAATAAGTACCAGACGAACTCAGCTGACCAATATGCAATTGAAATCAAGGGGATTATTTCATCTGTTTCAATTTTCAATTATTCAATCAATTTGAGAGCTCTTACATTTATGGTAAGCTATTTGACTGTGTCTGTCGGAATGACGATGATTTTGTTAGATATCCAATGCAACAGATAGAATATAATTAGGATGCAGGGTTCATTCAAACTATGACGAGCTCATCAATTTCAGCCGAATTCACGCTTCCAAACACTTATTCAACCAATAAGAGCAGTCCATTCCGTTATTTGCTGTCCC
>JBFFIU010000135.1:0-9283 GCA_041556275.1 Anaerolineales bacterium
CGCTGGACAGATAAGGTGATATCGCTCACTGTTGCTGGGGGTTCTGCTTCTTTCCGCCAGCGATTAGATAAACTGGGACGATAATATGAAATCTCAACTCCAGAAAGTTCGATGGCTAACTCATTTTGAGCTGTGTGTTCAATAGAGTGGAATACCTGCTGTAGCTCCTGGGAAAAATCAGTGGCCAGAACCTCTTTCCAGTTATGACAGCGGACCAGATGTTTTGTCCCAGGAATAGATTGAAAATCTGGCTGCTCGGTCGTGCAAATATCGCTGGTAAATCCACAGCGGGGTGCGAATGAACAACCTGGCAGCGTGCCAGGAATCGGGGGTTGACCAGGCATTGAATTGGGAATTCCAGCCAACGCCAGGCGAGGAATTGACTCCAACAAGCCGCGCGCGTATGGATGGGCAGGAGAAGTGAACATATCGGCCACGATGGTATCTTCTACGATTTCACCGGCGTACATGAGGGCAACCCGGTCGCTGACCCGGGCGATCACGCCCAGATCGTGACTGATGTACATCATGGCTGTACCCATCTCCGCGACAATATCCCGCAGCAGGTTGAGAATATGGGCCTGGGTGGTTACATCCAAACCAGTGGTTGGCTCATCCAGGATGAGCATCTCTGGCTCGGCAGCCAATGCCATCGCCACAACCACGCGCTGCTGCTGCCCACCAGAGAGTTCGTGGGGATAACGTCCTGCCAATACCTCCGGATGGGGAAGCCGCACCTGTCCTAACAGTTCTTCCATGCGATTTTTTGCGGCTTCTCCCTTGAGCTCGGCGTTTAACTCGATGGCTTCAATAATTTGCGACCCGACACGCAACGTTGGCGTCAAGGAGTCGCCTGCATTTTGGGGGATGAGCGCGATTTGTTTGCCTCGTATTGACTCCAGCTCACGACTTGTCAAGCTGAACATATCATGGGAGGCGAATACCACTGACCCATTTAATACTTGGGAACCTGAGCGCAGATAGCCCATCATGGCCTGACCGAGCGTGCTCTTCCCACAGCCGGATTCACCGACTAATCCCAGCGTTTCTCCAGGCTTGATCTGCAGGTTAACACCCTGCAGGACATGCACCAGCTTCTTGCGCTGTGTGTAGTAACCAATTGTTAAATCTTTGATATCAACTAGACACTCACTCATACGGGTGCGCCCTGGCTGCGGTCCAAACCGAGTGCTTTAGCGAATGCGTCTGAAAAGAGATTGATGCCGATGATCAATGTGCTCAACATAATTACGGGTCCAAACACTGCCCAGGGTTGAATAGCCATGATCTCACGGTTCTTGGCAATCATGAAACCCCAATCTGGGGTGGGCGGTGCGACCCCAAAACCCAGGAAGGAGAGCGAAGTGAATCCCAGCAGCATCCAGGACCAGTTCATGGAACCATCAACCAATAATACATCTCGAACATTAGGCAATAATTCCTTCATGACAATGGTGCGTTTGCGCTCTCCTCTTGCCCGAGCTGCTAAAACAAATTCACTGGTCACAAAGTCCAGTGTCGCTGCCCGTGCTACACGGATGGTCAGAATCCCATAAGTGAAGCCAAAGGTCAATGTCTGCACCCACATTTCAGTCCCCATGACACTGATGATTATTAATAGCAATAACAGCCAGGGGATCGATAGCAGCGCATCTACCAGGCGCATGATTAATTCATCAGCCAGACCGTTGAGCAAACCAAGCACGATGCCCAACAAGCCCCCCCAGATAATGGCGATTACAATCGCGATCAGGGTGACGACCAAAGTAACCCGACCGCCCAACATGGAGCGGGAAAATACATCTCGACCAAGTTTATCCGTTCCAAAGATATGTTCCGCCGATGGCGCTTGATTTCTAATATCAGCATTCATCTCAAACGGATCCTGGGGAAGCCAATAAGGGGAGGTCACGGCGATAAAGAGATGCAGAATGATCAGGATCAATCCAAGCATGCCTGCCCAGGAGCGGCGCAAATTCTCCCAGGTTTCCGCTAATGGGCTGCGGCGCTTGACTGTTGTTGTCTTTTCCACTGGTGGCGATGCGACTGTCATTTGGTCCTCCAGATAAAGAAATTACCAGTAAATGCTCGTATATCTACATCTAGTGTCCACGCGCGGTTCTCAACCTGGGATTGAGAACCATAGACAGAAGATCTGCAATTAAATTCAATGAAATATAGATAACAGCCAATATGATGGCTATTCCCTGGACCAAAGCAAAATCTCGGTCTGTGATGCCAGTAATCATGAGCGTTCCGATCCCTGGATAGTTGAACACATACTCGATGATGGCAACACCCCCCAACAGCCAGGCTAAGGTCAGGGCAACCACGTTTATGGTGGGCAGCATGGCATTGGGTAAGGCATGTTTAAAAACAATTTGCCAGTATGGTACGCCCTTCAAACGCGCCATCTGCACATAGTCACTCGTCAACACATCGATCATATTGGTGCGCACCAGGCGCAAGATATGGGCAACCATAATCAGGGTGAGAGTGATGATTGGTAAAACAATATTGGGCAATAATTCGAGGACTGGAACATCCGAGGGGACCAGTGTGATCGCTGGAAACCACTCCAGGCGGATGGCGAAAAAATAGATCAAGATCGTCGCAGTGACGAATCCAGGCAGTGTCATACCCATAATGGAGGTAGTTGAAACTAAGACGTCCGGCCATTTATCGCGCATCAGACCCGCAATAACACCTAATACGATCGCCAAGGGTATGCCCACCAGCGCGGCAGCAGTTGCCAACACGAGTGTATTGCGGAACCTGTTGCCAATCAATTCAGAAACAGGTTTCCTTTTTGACATCGAGTCCCCTAAGTCACCACTTAATACGCCGCCAACCCAGTCCAGGTATCGTTGGTGAACTGGGGCATTGAGACCAAACTCTTCACGCAAAGCAGCCAAACTTTCCGGAGTCGCCGATTGGCCAAGATACGCAGTCGCCGTATCTCCAGGTAAGGCTTCAACACCCAGAAATACAATCAAAGAGATGATGAAGAGTGTCACCACAGCAAGAACAATCCTGCGACCAACGAGAGAAGCCATGTTCTTTCTCCAATTCGGTAATTGAAACCAGCTGTTTAAACCAAATAAAGTATCTTCGTGGCTAGATTAATCAACTTCGTATGTTCAGTTTTTTCCTGCCATTAACACATTATGCAAACACTTAGAAAAGGTATATTTAATTGTACCAATGCTATATTTCTACTAAATGATTTT
This sequence comes from Anaerolineales bacterium, assembly GCA_041556275.1. Classification (GTDB taxonomy): domain Bacteria; phylum Chloroflexota; class Anaerolineae; order Anaerolineales; family UBA4823; genus PFL25. The sequence continues at coordinate 3,231 of JBFFIU010000135.1, forward strand.
CTGTATCAACATTTAGATCTACGACAAAATCAGTGGGCGCCAATCCATCAAGATAGGTAATCAAAGCGTTGATCGATTTATCCAGGCTGGTATTAGATTTATCCACACCATATAACACGGACGAACCGATCATCCCGGAGAATATCATTTCAGTCGCCCGATCTGTATTAACTTCTGAGCGTAATTCGCCTCTCTCTTTCCCCTCTTCAAGTAAATTCTTCAACATTCTCTTTAGCCCAACAAACCCTTGGGCCACTTTTTGCATTAATTCCGGTCGTTGGTCATCGAATTCAACAGAAAATGTGACGAAGATGCACCCCCCGGGAAAATTATAATCATCCTTCAGGTAGCGATCCCTGTAGTTCTCCAGGAGTTTCTTCACCTTTGCTGATGGACTATCGATCTCATCCAGGCCATAGAGAACTTTTTCGCGCCAAATACTCTGGGCGATGACCAAAACCTCGTAAAATAATGCTTCTTTGCTGTCGTAATGGTTGTAGAATCCACCCTTCGATGTATCGGCCGCCTCCATGATGTCTGAGATAGAGGTGTTGAGGTATCCCTTTTCCGAAAACAGTTTTAGTGATTCGTGGGTAATCCTGTCTTTTAATCGCATAATAGGAAAACTTGGCTGAAGGAGACCGACCCGTCGGTCTTTTAAGCATAGCACAATTTTTTGCCGTAATTCGTGTGATTAATGTCATATCTCCAGGATGACATTTGATTTATCTGAAAGTAGATGCCACAAAGAACCCCTATAACCGATTAAATTCAATTTTGATCGCTGTATAATTTATCTAAGTGGAAATTCTGCATTTATTAGAGCTGCAAAAAATGCTAAATATTGGAGATATTTGCAATGAAATCAATCAACGAAACAGTTGACGTGGTTATTGCTGGAGGAGGAACTGCAGGACACGTGGCAGCTATTCAAGCTGCCAGGGCTGGAGTGACCGTCTCAGTGATCGAAGCTGGGAGCATGCTGGGCGGCACAATGACCACGGGTGGTGTATACATGCCGAACCACTTCTTCAGCCCATATGGACCAGTCGTCCAAGGTATCCCCTGGGAACTGTATTCCAAATCTAAGCAAATAGAAGGGCTTGATGTTCCAGATTACAGGAAAAGAAGGCCAGTAGAATCACCCGGTCATTACAGCTATATCAATGTCCCGATTTATGCCGCCGTGGCAGAGGAAGAAGCCCAGCGAGCAGGAGTGATCCTTCATTACCATGAGTTTATTGCAGCGATTAATGCCGTTGGAGATTTTTGGGAGATCACTTCCTTAGGACGTGGTATTCAGCGTATTACGAAAACAAAGGAGATTATTGATTGTACAGGAGATGCTGATGTGGTGAGATTACTGGGACTAAAAGTTCTTAAATCGCAAGTTTCCCAGCCGGGCGCACTCCAGTATAAGATTGAAGGTATTGAGTATGAGCAGGTTTGGAAAGAAGAAGTTCAAACATTATATGAAGAAGCCATGCAGAACGGCGATTTGCAAAAAGGCGACTTTGCGTACGCAAACATGGAACCCTTCAAATATTACCTTGATCACGGCGGTCACAACGCAACGCATATATATGATGCAGAGACTTATGATGCTGATGGCCAGACGCGGGCAAATATTGAAGGACGTATGCGAATGTTGCGCATGTTCAAGTTCGTTAGAAAATCAATTCCTGGTGGCGAAAGAGCTGTACTAAAAATGATGGCACCCCAAGCAGTCGCTAGGGAGACGTTTCACACTCTGGGTGAATATGTGATAACTAAAACTGATTTTATCAAGGCTGTCGATTTTGAGGATAAGGTGTGTAATGCCTTTAACTATGTTGATATGCACAGTCAGGAAAAGGGCTGTGAAGTCCAGTTTCTAGAGTCTGATGATCTTCTCCCGAAAGTTCCGTTCAAGGCGCTTGTTCCTAAAGGCAGCCGGAGAATAATTGTGGCAGGCCGGAATGTATCGGCAAACAGGGTTGCTTTCGCCGGAATCCGAGCACAATGCACCTGTATGGCAATGGGGCAGGCAATGGGTGCAGCGGCTGCACTGGCAGTACAAAGAGGAGTGGCTTCCAAGGAAGTTCCCAGTCAAGATGTTGTTTCCTTAACGATCGAGCATGGTGCGGTTCCTGTATAAACTTTTTACTTAATTTATGCTGGAATTCCATTGTGGAACACGATAACGTTTCGAATTTCATAGGATTAAGCAATGAATGTCCCCCTCACTCCCCTGGAATTCCGCCAACGTGCGGTTTCCCTATTCGGTTCTAAGCTCGGCATCGTTGATGGCGAGAAGCGCTTCACTTATAGAGACTATGACAGGCGCATTAACCGTTCTGCCAACGCTCTCAGCGATCTCGGAATTGGTCAAGGTGAAGTTGTCTCCTTAATCACTTACAATTCGCACCAACTGCTTGAAGCCTATTTTGCTGTCCCACAGATCCAAGGCATTCTGAACCCAATCAATATCCGTCTCAGCCACTATGAAATCAAATATATACTCAACCATGCTGGAACACGCGTGCTTTGTTTTCACTGGGATTACCTGCCTTTAGTCGAAAGCATGCGCGAGGAATTGTCAGGTATAGAGAATTTCATCGTCTTTGAGCCTGAGGGAGACATCGATTGGGCCGATGATTATGAAGCTTTACTGGCGAAAGCATCCCCCACCGCTGTAATCGATCTTGATCGGGTGGATGAGAATGCAATAGTTGAATTATTTTATACTTCTGGAACCACCGGTCCTCCGAAGGGGGTCGCCATCACCAACCGGACGCTTTACCTGCACACGCTGTCCGCGATCCATGGATTCCAGGTTAGCGAAGAAGACACATTATTACATGTCGTCCCGTTATTTCATGTCAATGGCTGGGGAACACCGCAATTCCTCACCGCTGTAGGTGGCAAACATGTCATGCTTCGCAAAGTTGATTTTGGTGAAATGCTGCACTTGATCGAACGAGAGAGAGTGACCAAAATCCTGGGAGTGCCGACCATATTTAACGGCTTGCTCCAACATCCCGACCTGAAAGAATATGATTTGAGCAGCCTGGATGAGGTCGTGATCGGTGGAGCGCCATCTCCCCTTTCACTGATCAAGAACATCGAAGCAGAGATCGGTTGTCGGGCCTATGGAGGCTATGGATTGACGGAAACTACCCCTTTTATCACAATCTCCAGGCCAAAACAACATCTGAAAAAGGATCGCCTCATCCAACAATCTTACCAGGTGAAAACCGGGCTTCCTAATCTCGGGGTTCGCATACGTGTTGTGGATGCTGACGGCAATGATGTTCCCCCAGATGATCACTCAATCGGTGAGATCATTGTTAGGGGAAACCATGTGATGGAAGGATATTTTAAGGATCAAGAAGCCACCAATGAAGTCATAATTGATGGCTGGTTCCATACCGGTGATATGGCTGTGATGGATAACGAAGGTTATATCACCATCGTGGATCGCAAGAAAGACATCATCATTTCCGGTGGAGAGAATATCTCTTCTGTAGAAGTCGAGAAGGTGATCCAGAATCACCCGGCAGTTTTTGAGGCAGTAGTCATTGGGGTGCCAGATGCAAAATGGGGAGAGGTGCCCAAGGCCTTAGTTGCTCTTAGACCGGATTCTGTAGTTACTGAAGAAGAAATAATTGCCTACGTGAAGGAGCGTCTCGCTAATTTCAAAGCGCCGAAATCGGTGGAGTTCAGAAAAGAATTTCCCAAAGGTGGGACCGGAAAGATCCTGAAACGGGAGCTGCGAGAACCGTATTGGGAAGGTTTCGAAAAGAGAATCCACTGAAATTATCCATTTGTACGCATAGTTGGTTAATTCAGAAAGGAATGAAATATCCCGGACAGGTTTTTATCCAAATTTACAATAAGTTGATCAGTAATATCCTCATCCCCACCATCGAAGTAAAAAAGTTATTTTCTTAGTAAACGTCAGTTCGGGTTTAGAGTCCGGTGCAAGAACGTGTCATTAGTATGATAATAGAAAGGACACGGTAGGCCGACTGTCATTTGGTCCAAGAGACCGTTTCGGAGTGCGACCGCCGTGTCCAAATTCAAAGTAAGCCCGAACAGTTGAGTGGCCGTTAGAGGCCGTATCCTTGCTAGTGAGGGCTCATCCTGATTATACGGAGGAATCGTACCAATGACAACCCAAGGTGAGAAATACATTGGGATAGATGTAGGTAAAACATGGCTAGATGTGGCAGTCTGGGGAGCAGAAGAAGTATGGCAGGTACCCAACGACGATTCCGGGCTAGAGAAGATCGTGGATCGCCTGGTGGAATGGATCCCAGCATTGGTTGCTGTGGAGGCTTCCGGTGGGTATGAGCAACGGGTTGTACAGGAATTGATTTTGAGAGGTTTTGCAGTTGCAGTGGTCAATCCTACCCGGGTGCGGGCGTTGGCCAAAGCGACCGGGAAACTGGCTAAAACCGATGCAATCGATGCCCGTCTGATCGCTGAGTATGCCTTCAAAATCCAGCCAGAAACAATGGAAGCAAAAGAAGTCAATGAAATCCGCTTGAAAGCGATGGTCTCCAGACGTGAACAACTGGTGCAGATGTGCACAGCTGAACAAAATCGCCTGGCAACCACCCACAGCAGCATGAAAGCTGATGTACAGGAGCACATTGATTGGATTAGTTCCCGGATCGAAGCCCTTGAAGAGGAAATCAAAAAACTACTCGCATTCCTGCCCGAATTGAAGGCGCTGGCCGATCGTCTGGACACCATCCCGGGTGTCGGCTTTATCACTGCCATCACGGTTGTGGTCGAAATGCCTGAATTGGGCCAGCTCGACCGCCAGAAGATCGCCGCACTGGCCGGACTTGCCCCCTTCAACCGAGATAGTGGCAAAAAACGAGGCAAGCGGCGCATCTTTGGTGGCAGAAAAGGTGTACGCCGAGTACTGTATATGGCTTGCCTGTCAGCTATAGTCCACAATCCTAACATTCGACGTATGTATAATCGCTTGACGGAGAACGGAAAGATTTTCAAAGTTGCTATCACTGCCTGTATGCGAAAATTGCTCACCATAATGAACGCTATGATCCGAGATCAGGCAGATTGGAGGCCACCAACTCTAATTTCAGCTTAAATTTACACTTTACTTTTGACACAGTTACTCCGACGAGCATTGCGAGGAGGAATCCCTGAAAGAAACCACTTGCAAGATACCTATGTGGGAATTCTCCCTCCTTTCGTTGCTCGAAATGACATTAAAATTTATCAATCTTTAAAACCTTAACCAGATCAAAATTTGTCAACTGGACCCCGCCATAAACTGAAATATGGCGCTTGGTCTCGTTGGTGAAGGGCTCTTTTCCCCAACTCCCCCACCTCTCCTTTAGAGTCAAATTCGCTAATTTAGCCATCAAATCCAATTCAGCAGGCCAGGCATAGCGCAGCTTGACCGGGTACATTTTCATGCCCTCTTTGGATAAGACGATATGCTGGCTGGAGACCTGCTGGTTGAGCATGTCGAGCTGGGAAGCTTCCAGGTGCACCTCGTCCATCTCCAAACTGCTTACCCTGACTGTCTGCTGATCGATGTAACGCGCCATGTCCGGCACGAACGCTTCGATCAAGAATACGCCGTCCGGTGTCAGTTGGTTCGTGACGTTCTTGAAACATTGTACCTGTTCTTCTTGAGTCCCTAAGGCGAAAAAGGTATTGAAGACCACGAAGATCAGCTCGAAAGGCCCTGCGACGTCCACATCAGCGAAATCCCCTAGCTTGACTTGAATATCTGCTCCACCCGGTTTTGATTTCAGCCTGGCGATCATCGCCTCGGAAGCATCGATCCCTTTAACTTCGATCCCCTGGCTTTGAAGCGGAGGGGCGATCCTACCGGAGCCGATGCCAAGTTCGAGCGCTCTTCCTCCTCTGGCGAGTTCGCATAATCTATCGACGATCGCGGGATCGTATTCGCCAAACCACTCATCATAGACCGGGGCGATGCGGTCACCGTAGGTAGATTCAAAAAACTCCTTCATTCGCTCACCTCCCTGTGGATGAAGATCTTATCTATTAAATGCTTATATACA
>JBFFIU010000136.1:0-9282 GCA_041556275.1 Anaerolineales bacterium
AAATCAAATCTACCGACCCAATTTTGCGAATCCCCTGCGATAAGGTATAGGTGGTCGCCAGCGTATCTGCTCCAGCAAATGCCTGGTCGCTGAGCAGATAAATATGGTCGGCACCCATTGCCAGCGCTACGCGCAAATGTTGCTCAAAGGAAGCTGGTCCCATCGAGAGGATGCTGACCCGCCCTCTATGCACCTCTTTCAGCTCCAATGCCATCTCGAGTGCGTTCATATCTGGAGGATTGATCTCAGTGCGCACATTTGATCGCTCCAGGAGATGAGTGGCTGGATCAACGCGGATCTCCTCCGGTTTGGGGACTACTTTCACACATACCACAATATGCAGCTCAGACAATCGACACCTCCCGCTCAGCTGAGAAAGCTTCGATCAAAGATGGCAGGATCTGATGTACATCCCCGACGATGCAGTAATCTGCAAATTCAAAGATAGGTGCTTCCGGATCGGAGTTGATGGCGATCACCGTATCCGCTTTCTCCACCCCAACCACAAAATGGAAGGCGCCACTAATGCCGCAGCAAATGGCGATCTTCGGACTGCAGACCACCCCCGTCTGCCCAATTTGACGCTCACGCCCGATGTGTCCTTCATCTACGGGCGGACGCGTCGCGCCGACCTCACCTCCAAGCAGGCTGGCTAATTCAGCCAACATTTCGAAATCGCCATCCACACCTCTTCCTCCAGCCACCAGCACCGGTGCCTGCGTCAGGTCGATCTCTTCCCCGATCGATCGTTTGATCAAACGGGTTTGGATCAAATCCCCCGAAAATTCTAAGTTGAGCGGAATGACTTCGCCCACACGGCTGAAGTCCGGTTCACCCGGTGAAAATACACCTGGACGTACTGTCGCCATTTGCGGACGGTGATGCGCCATCTCGATCATAGCCAGCACACCACCACCAAACCCGGAGACCTCGCATACCAGCCTATTTGTATCAGGCCTTACTTCCAGGTTTGTGCAATCGGCGTTGAGCCCCGTCCGCAGGCGAACCGCCAGTCGACCTGCCAGGTCGCGCCCGTTCGGAGTGGCACCCAATAAAAATACGCTTGGTGTGCCTGCCATAATTGCCTGGTGTGCAGCATACGAGTAAGCCTCAATAGTGAAATGCTCAAGCAGGGGATCATCGCCGAGCCAGATCTGATCTAAACCGTGGGCAAACCCCTCTTCGATCAAACCAGCGACCTGATGACCTAAAGATAGACCGACCAGTTTCCAGCTCAAGCGATCGCACATTTCACGGCCTTTGGCGATGAGCTCCAAGGAAACTCCTGCCAGATGCTCAGCAGATCCCTCCAGATAAACCCAGATCGATCTGGTCTCCTGATCTACTCCATATAAAGAAGAAACCATCAAGTTACCCTTTATTCCATACCTTCAAACCCGCATCGTGATGAAATCAAGTTCCTGTTCTCACTCATACACTGCCTATAAGTTTAATTAATCAACGCCTGGGCAGCGATCTCTGCTAAATCAAGGACTTCTAGGTTCTCGGCGTTCGATATCTTCAGGCTATCTTCCAGACAGGAAACACAGAAAGGACAGGCCGTCACTAACTCATCCGCGCCCGTCCGAAGAGCCTGCTCGATACGTAGATCGGAGAATCTTTCTCCTACCGGGGTCTCCAACCACATACGACCTCCCCCTCCTCCGCAACACAGCCCATCTTCCCTATTACCAACCATCTCGCGCAATTCGACTCCAGGTATGGCCTTCAACACCTGCCGAGGAGAATCAAATTGCCCATTGATCCTTCCCAGGTAACAAGGATCCTGGAACGTAACCTTTGAATTAAGGACTCTCTCAAATTTCAGGCGCCCTTCATCTATAAGCTGGGCAATAAACTGGGTATAGTGAAGGGGCTGAAAACCGGTCCTGGTAGGAGGGTAGTGATTCTTGAAGACATCGTAACAATGCGGGGAGATCGTCACCAATTTTGAAACTCCGCGTTCATCAAAGATCCTTGCGGTTTGTCCAGCGATCTCTTCAAAGAACGGCATATGACCAACGCTCAACGCGGCTTCACCGCAACAGGGTTCTTCATCCCCCAAGAATCCATACTTGACTTGGGCTGCATCGAGTAATTGAACTAGTGCAGTTGCAATCCTTTGCCCGCGTCTGTCATAGGATGAGGTGCAACCAACGTACAACAAGATATCATGCATCTGCGAATTGAAAATTGGGATGTCCAGATCCTGCGCCCATTGGGCGCGCTGGGAGGGTGGTTGCGTCCAGGGATTATCGTTCCAATAGATCGACCACAGCAAGGACGGCAGGCCCGCCTGGATTTGCCTGTATTTCCAGGCGATAGCTCGCAGCCCTCTGAACACTTCGGCGATATTCACCCCGCGCGGACAATACGCCTGACACTGCGCGCAGGTTGTGCACAACCATAAACTATTGTTCCCAGCACGCAAACCGAGTTGAGCCTGCCGCATCAGGGTCCGCACAGACAGCGGCTTCTTCCTGACTAACCCCCAGGGACAGGTTGCGGTACAGACACCACACTGGAAACACTCCGCAGCTGCCCCATCGGTCAGCGCAAGCAGCTCTTCCCACAATTCATCGTCGATGATCAGGACATCATCTGGCAAATCTGCGTTGACCTCAGGCACTGGCCATCTCCTCAAGCGATCTCAGGCTGCTGTATAGATTGAATATAGCGTTGAACAACTTTGTCCATCTCAGCCATTTTCTCGGCAAATTCTTTGCCCTCCGCAGCTGAAATCCAGCGCAGCTGCAGCCTTTCCGGATCAATACCCTTGCGCTGGAATTTCCGCTGCCAGTATTTGAAACGTTTCCAGGTCAACTTGTTGGCATTATTGTAATGACAATCCGAACCGGTTTCGGTCAAACGACATCCAGTGATCAATACTGCACCGGCACCCTGATCAAATGCATGTGCAACAAAATCCTCCTCGAATCGGGCCGAGCACATGGTGCGAATAATACGCGACGAGGTGGGATACTGACGTTTCTCGATCCCGGCCAAATCTGCGCCAGCATACGAACACCAATTGCAGGTGAAGACCACGCATTTCTCTTCCGGTTTATCCCCCAATGAGGCAGCGATCTGGGCCAAGATTTGTTCCTTGGTGAAATAAGGCATCTCAATCGCTGAGAAATTACACTCGGCAGCACAGGTACCGCAACCCATACAAGCCGCTTCGATGATCTCGACCGTACCATCCTTCCCGGCCGGACCAATCTGCTCGATAGCACTGTATGGACAGACCTTGACACAACGCATACAACCTACACACAGTTCAGGTATCAGGCGTGCGGTCAACGGCTCCTTCTCAATGGAGCCGTGAGCTAAAAGTGCGCCAGCCTTTCCAGCTGCTGCCAAAGCCTGGGCCATCGATTCACGCACGTCTTTAGCGCCCTGGCTCGTCCCAGCGAGGTAGACACCTTGGACCGCAGTTTGGACCGGTCCTAATTTGGGATGCAGCTCCATGTAGAAGCCATCATCACTGCGCGACAATTTCAACTGCTCAGCCAGGTTATCCTGTGTAGGTCTCAATCCGATCACCAGGACGACGAGGTCGGTGGGGATGCGCAGCTTCGCCCTCAGCATATGGTCGTACACTTCCAGGTAATCCTCCGTGAAGTTGATCGCCTCCTGTGGGGGAAGGATCGGATCATAGCGAAAGAACTGCACACCAGCCCGGCTCGCTTGCTCGTACAGCTCCTCCGCCTGCCGGCTATAAGTGCGCATTTCCTTGTAGAGCACGCGGACTTTCTTGCCCAGCTTGCGCAGTCGCAGAGCCTGGGCGATCATGGATGTGCAGCAATAACGAGAGCAACCATTTGAACCCTGGCGCGATCCAACACAGGCAATAAAGGTGATCCTTTCCCCTTCAGGAACACCGTATTCCAGCATCTCCTCTAATTCCAGGTTCGTGATAACTCGTTTATCCCCTCCATAATTGTACTCATTGGGCTGGTATGGCTCCGAACCGGTCGCGACCACGATCGACCCAACCTCAAGGTGAGTGCCATCATCCAGAGTTGCCTGGAAATTGCCCACAACACCACCGATGTTTTCGATACCCGTTTCCAGGTGGACCTGTACACCACTTTTCTCCACCTGTTGGATTTTTGCTTCCAGCAAGGTTGAGGCGTGGATATTCGCGGGAGCGATTTCATCCAACCAGTTCAGCATCCCTCCCAGACGGCTACCTTTTTCTACCAGGTGCGTCTCGAAACCCTGGTCTGCCAAAGCGGCTGCCGCGGTCATCCCCGCGATGCCTCCTCCGACCACCAACCCTTTCTGAATCAAGGGGAGGTGCGAAACGTCCAACGGCGTCAGACGGCGAGCCTTCTCAACCGCCATCCAAACCATATCATTCGCCTTTTGCGTGGCAGCCGCTTTGTCGCGCTTGTGGACCCAGGAATCCATGTTGCGAATATTGGACATCTCCAATAGATAGGGATTGAGCCCGGCCCGTAGCATCACCCCGCGGAAGATCGATTCATGGGTTTTAGGAGAGCAAGCAGCTATTACAACACGATTGATCTGCTCGGTTTTAATCGTCTCCTCAATCTCCTTTTGAGTATTGCCTGCACAGGAGAACAATTGGTGCGAAGCATACACGACATCCGGCAGATTTTGGGCAAAATCCACCACCTGCTTCACGTCAACCACACCGGCGATATTACTCCCACAATGACATACAAACACTCCAACCCTTGGATTTTCAATGCCTTGGAGGGGTTCCACCTCGATCGGTTCAGGCCAATAGCGTTTGGTCAGGTGGCTGAGCGCTAAGGCAGCTGCCCCACTGCCCTCAGAGACGCTATCCGGGATGTCTTTCGGGCCAGAGATGCATCCAGCCGCATATATCCCCGGCTGGGTAGTCATAACCAGGCCCCCCAAGATCTCCCGGGCGCGGATGAAGCCGTCTTGATCCAGCTCAACCCCTAAACGTTCAGCCAACTCAGCTAGACCCTCTTGAGGCATGACCGCATTCGCCAGCACGACCATGTCATAGTTCGCCTCTATCCGCGTCGCGGATTCAGTGTCTTCGTAGATAACTTGAATATTTTTATCCTCATTGGGCGAAATACGAGCTGGCCTTCCCCTGGTAAATGTGGCTCCTTCCGCTTCAGTACGTTCCCAGAAACCATCGAAACCTTTTCCATAAGCACGCATGTCCATGTAGAGCACGGTCACATCCTGGATACCGTGATCGATGGCCTGGTAGGCATGTTTTATCGAATACATACAGCAGAAGCGCGAACAGTAATGGTAGAAACGCTGATCCCGCGAGCCGACGCACAAAACAAAGAGAATATTCTCCGGGTGTTCTCCGTTTGAGGGACGGATGATCTCCCCGCCTGTCGGTCCAGCTGAATTGATCAGGCGCTCAAACTCCAATGCAGTCAGGATATCAGCATGAGTCCCATAGCCATATTCCGGCATACGCCGTGGATCGAACATATCATAGCCGATGGCAGCGATGATCGCTCCCACTTCTATGGTCGTGATACTTTCCTCCGGCATCAAGAAATCTATCGCCTGGGGTGGGCAGATTTTAATGCAGCGTTCACAAGGCAGATAATTTGGGGGTTGGTTCAGGCAATTCTCAATATCAATCAGGTAAGTCCCCGGCACCGATTGCGGGATGGGCGTATAGATCGCTTTGCGGGCTGCCATCCCTGAATCAAATTCATTTGGCAATACTACCGGGCAGGCAGTGGTACAGTCCCCACAGCGGGTACATTCATCGCTCACATAGCGCGTTTTCTCGCTCACCTGGACACGATAATGCCCCACTTCTCCTTCAACCCGGATCACCTCCGCCGGTGAAAAGATCTCAATATTGGGGTGTAATTCGACCTCCGACATTTTTGGCGCTTCGATGCAGATCGAGCAATCCAGAGTGGGGAAATTCTTGTCCAATACAGCCATCAAACCCCCAATTGATGCTTGCCGCTCGACGAGATAAACCCGCGCACCCGCTTCAGCCAGATCGAGCGCAGACTGGATGCCAGCGATACCGCCACCGATCACCAGGACCGAATCGCTCATCCTATCTGCTCCTTTATTGCAGGATATTCACAACCCGCCTTGAAAGCGCGGAGGTTTAAGGATAATGTTTTTGCCTTGACAGAGCTCTCCAGCGCTTTATGCATAGCCTGGCTATCAACCAAATTGGTCGTAGTTGTGAAAAAACCCAACATGACAACGTTGGCGACGATCCGGCGTCCCAAATCCTCCGCCAGTTGAGTGGCAGGAATCGAGTAAACCAGGTCTGCATCTTGGGGAACAACCAGGTCTTTATCGATAAAGACCTCCACCGTTGGTCTGGCTGTTGGCCGGAATTTTGTATACGCTTCCTGTGAAAGCACTACCAGATAATCCGGCTGTTGTACGAAGGGGTAGGCGATCGGTTCCTCCGCTACGACCAGGTCAGCGCTCGAAGCTCCACCCCGGGCTTCAGGACCATGCGACTGGGTCATCACAGCATCAAGACCGGCATAGATAGACAGCGCCTTACCCAAGATATAACCGGCCAGCACAACACCTTGACCGCCAAACCCTGCGATACGGATCTCTTTTCTCATCCCATTTCCAACCTGACCGGCCTGTATGCAGGTCGTTCTCGATCGGCGAACCTGCCGATATAGATGGGTCTATCCTCTCGAAGATCGATGTTCAAATCATCCGCACGTACATCGCCATCTCGAACCAATACACATCGCTGGCGATAGAGCTCCATTTCCTCCAGTCCATCTTCGATGTTGTTCGATTTACCGAATCCAACCGGGCAGGGAGCCAGCACTTCAATGAAAGTGAATCCCGGTCGGCTGAACGCGTAGAGGATATCCTCCTTGAGCTGGCGAACGTGGAGCGTGGTCCAGCGGGCCATAAAATTTGCCCCCGAAGCGGCTAGCAGATAAGGCAGGTTAAAAGGCAGCTCTGGGTTGCCATAAGGTGCGGTAGTCCCCCGTGCACCTTGGGGAGTGGTTGGCCCTACCTGGCCTCCCGTCATGCCGTAATTGAAATTATTGACGCAGATCACCTTGACATCTACATTGCGCCGGGCAGCGTGGATCAGGTGGTTTCCGCCAATTGCGGCCAAATCACCATCCCCACTGAATACAGTCACCATCAACTCTGGATTTGCCAGCTTCATCCCCACTGCAAAGGGGATCGCCCGGCCATGCGTGGTGTGATACGAGTCGATGTTCATATAACCGGCCACCCGACCCGAACAGCCAATACCTGATATGACGACGTGCTTCTCTACGGGAACCTTAGAATCGAGAATCGCCTGGGCATAACAACGCATGGCGATACCGATCCCGCAACCGGGGCACCAGATATGCGGCATGCGATCCGCACGGATGATCTCATCCAGGGGGTGTTTATCCGTGATCGTCACCGAAGTCATGCAGCTGCCTCCTGGATGGCACTCAGGATCGGATCAGGTGGAATCATCTCGCCCCCGGCGTGGAATACGCCCTTGACTGGTCGTCCGATGACTCGCTGCACCTCCCGGCTGATCTGACCCAGATTCATCTCAGCTACGATGAATGTGCCAACATCAGTGGCGATCTGCTCGATAAGGTCATCGGGGAAAGGCCATAGGGAGATCAAGCGCAGCAAACCGACCGGGATACCCATCTGTCTTGCTTCGCGCATCGCCCGGCGCGCCGATCGAGCTGTACATCCATAAGCAACAACCACAATGCGCGCATCCTCGAGATGATACCCCTCGGTTCGTATGATCTGATCAGCATTGCAGCGGATTTTATTCACCAGCCGGGTGACCAGATTGTGATGCGTCTCTGGAGACATATCCGGATAGCCGCGTTCGTCGTGGGTCAAACCAGTGAAATGCACCCGATATCCTTCTCCGGCATGCATCATAGGAGGCACCAGATCGCCATCAATGACCGAGAATGGATCATAACGTCCATTATCAGGTTCCTTGGGTCGTTTGCGTTCCCATAGCTCGATATGATCTTGCGGCGGGATCTCAACCCGTTCGATCATGTGGCCCACTACCTCGTCGCTTAGGATCAAGACCGGCGTACGGAACTGGTCGGCGATATTAAATGCATGTATAGTCAGATCGAACATCTCCTGAGGTGACCAGGGGCTGAAGGCAGCGATCTCATAATCGCCATGGGAACCCCAGCGAGCTTGCATCACATCCGATTGCCCGGGCATGGTCGGCAATCCTGTAGATGGTGATCCGCGCTGAACATCCACTACCACGCAGGGGATTTCAAGCATTACCGCCAATCCCAGGTTCTCCATCATCAAGCTCAGACCCGGTCCCGAAGTGGCAGTCATCGAGCGTGCCCCAGCAGCAGATGCGCCAATAATAGCCGCTATGCTGGCTAATTCATCTTCCATCTGGATGAAAACCCCACCAACTTCCGGTAAGCGAAGGGCTAAGTGCTCCGCTATCTCTGTTGAAGGTGTGATCGGGTAACCACCGAAGAAACTACAACCAGCAGCAAGAGCACCTTCAGCACAGGCTTCGTCGCCATTCATGAAATGCGCCCCGGTGAGCACTCTGTGGTCAATCACGCGGTGCTTCTTCCAATGGGAGTGTAAAAATGGCGAATTCAGGGCAAACCAAGGTGCAAAACTCGCAGTTCACACATTCGGTTTCCTTACCATTTGAAACCATAGGGATGCGATAACCTTTAGCATTCCTCTCTTCCGAGATACACAAGACGTCTTGGGGGCAAAATCGAACACAGATCTGACAACCTTTACAGCGTTCAGGAATCAGGTAAACCTGGCCGCGCGGAATGATGGCTTTATCGAGATCAAGGGGTGTTCGGGCGTAGACTCTCATCATCCAGTCCTATCCACCATTTTCATACCCCCGCTCAGCGGTGCCGATCGGGTTTCAAGGACATGTATTGCTGACTCATTGTATAACGATGTCATAGTGAGGTGAATGAGCCATCGTGAGACCTTCCAATTACTATAGGAAGGGTGCATACTTTGTGCCGTTGTTCACATTATACAGTAAAACCGATTGATTTAATATTAGGGAAAAACTGTCTGGCAATGTTCTTAACAAAACCGTCAAGCCGGGCAGATCTGTTGGGTGCTATACTCAAAACCAAACTTGGAAAACAAAGATGATTTTGATTAGGAAACCATGCTGAAGGCAAATGAAACGACCGCGGTATCCGCTGCAGAACGCCGTTGGGTGCTCTGGTTTGGAGTGCTGGTTGCCTTTCTGACCAGCCTTCCGTACATCCTTGGGGCTTTTGTGGGGGGCAGTGACTGGGT
>JBFFIU010000137.1:0-9235 GCA_041556275.1 Anaerolineales bacterium
GGTGCAGGATCCACGCTTCGCCACCAATTATGAGAGAATCCGTGAAGGCGGGGCTGAATTCGTACGGAAGGCGGTCAATATCTACTGCGAGAGGCACGCCAAGTATGGTTGATGCTTAATACCATCTGGTCGGCAAAGTGGCAAGCGCCTCCGATCAGGTATGCTATCAGGCACATTAATACTCCCGTCAAGGTAGACCTCAAACCGCGATCAGATCATTTTGGTATTTGGCTTATTGATCTGCATAAAAGAACTAGCTACCTTCTATATAGCCAAATTTGTCAAGCTCTTTAACAATTGACGTAACCACACGCCCGACCCTTTTCGGGTTGGTATTCGGTGTTTGATGCTCGCAGATATTTGATCAGCGAAGAGATATTTGGCTCTCAACACCACCAAATGATTGCATAGATCAAACTTCTATCAGCCCTCAATAAATCATCCTCCAGGAGGCACCGAAATAAACAAGCTGGGCGTTTCCATCGGCGTTGGGCAATTTCTGCCTCGAACAACCTTCTATCCGTGCTGACGATTAGACGCCAGACACCCAATTCCTTATTCGCTCGGCGGCGATCCCGGAAACGGGAATGGAGCAGCCCCATCTGACAGTCGGTTTCTCAAAAGGAAACCCGGTGGCTTTAGTCGGGTAGCTCCTCCCAGCCCAAAAGTGCTAAAACAACCCGAGGATTAGAGGGTTCGAACCCTTTACTAGGGTTAAAGCACAGCCCCTTCCGGTGGGATGCCCGTTTCCAGGTAGCGCCACATTGCGATCAGCAGTTTGCGCGCAAGAGCAACAATACCGATGCGCCGTAAGCGACTGCTGCCGTGGCCAAAACGGTGTTGATACCAACAGCTCAACTGGCTATTAGGCTGGAAACGGAGCCAACACCAGGCGATCTCGATGGCAATTGCTCGAATATGGCGGTTTCCAGCCTTGCTGATGCCCTGCTCCTGGCTTGTCCCTCCACTTTGGTAGGGTGTGGAAGTTAATCCAGCCAAGGCACCCACTTCTCGTCGATTACGGAAGGCACGCCAGCTAAAGAACTCCATGACAAAAAGCCAGGCACTGTTTATGCCGATGCCTTGCAGGGCCATCAGTTGGCGTACTTGCTGAATATCAGCCCGCTGTGAGGTACGTAAGATTTCTCGCCGGTGAGCTTCCAACTCGTGGATCTGCTGGTTGATCAATTGGATGCGTTGATATTCACGCATCAGACGAGCATGCAATCCACTCAACAAGGCACTCCTGTCCCACAGCCGGAGCGCTCCCAGGCGGTCTAGAAAATCTTCCTTGACCGGCATGCTCACACCTTGTCCCGCCAGGAGACCCTTAATGCGATTGATGTGGCGTGTGCGTTCTACTTTCAGAGTAGCCATCTCACGGTGCAGATGCCGTCTGTCTTCGGTCTTGGCATCTGGCACCGTGACAACTCGCCATACCTTCCGTTCACCGAGGTGATATCGCATCAACATGGTGAGCAACTTGTCCACATCTAACCGATCGGTCTTTGCTCGTTTCATACGGCGATTGACTTCAATACTGGCCGAATCAATCACCAAATTGGCAATCCCATGAGCAAGCAGATAGCGATGCAACCAGAAGCCATCCCGTCCGGCTTCGTAACAGCTCAAGGTTGGCGTGTTCTCAGGCAATCGAAATCGTTGGCAGGCTTTTCGGATCTCCCATTGAAGGGCATCCAAATCCCTGGCCGTGATGGTTCGTACCCGAGGTTTTTGACCGATACCAATCGTGAAACCCAGCTTCCACTGTTTTTGACTCAGCTCGAAGGCCATGTAGAGGACAATTTGATCTGAAGTTTGTAATGTGCTGTGAGCCGATTCGGTAGTCATTCCGCAACTCCTTCCTTTTTGTTTTGAAGGAGCATACCAAATTCGGCTAATGTCTGTACTACTACTTTGTTCAACTACTTATAGTATCTGACAGTTTGAAATTGTCATTGGTTTACTCTAGCGTTCTTTGCTAGGCGAGGGAGCAAAGCCCGTGTCCTGAGCAAAGTCGAAGGGGACCGACGCGATCTCCCTGATTTTATACATTTCAACACTTTGGAGGAGACTGCTTCAGGGTGCTTTGCACCCATCGCAGTGACACCCAGAGTAAAAGTGTCGGGTTCCTAGAAATAAAATGGGGAATAATTGTAATTCCTTAGACCTGCTGTCTCTGATCGATCATATTGACCGCGCTTGATAATGATTTCACAGTATCTGTTCCAATTGGGATTTGAAGATAAGAATAAGGTAACCTAACAGGATTGTGGGGCTATTCTTCACAAGGGTGGGGTAAAGTTTAAGGGCTATGGAAAAATCCTCGAGGCGATTGTTATCGTCGTGTTGGGGAGGATACGAAGAATCTAAAAAGAAATGAGTACAGCCCACATTTTGATCATCGAAGATGACGATCTGGTCTCCCGGACTGTCGAGCGTAGTCTGAGAAACGATGATTTTAAGATCAGCTTAGCTGATAATGGTTTGGATGGTTTGAAGGTAGCTCGCAAACACCTGCCGGATATGGTCATCCTGGATGTAATCATGCCGGAAATGGATGGGTATGAGGTATGCCGTTCAATGCGCGCGGATCCGCTACTATCAGAGGTTCCAGTGCTCTTTCTTACCGCAAAGATCAAGGATGAGGACAAAGTAAACGGCTTCCTGGTAGGTGGGGATGATTACCTGACCAAGCCGTTTAACATTGACGAATTGCGCTTAAGGGTGCGCGCTATTCTACGGCGGACAAATCACAAAGCTGGATTTCAGCCAAATGTGCTCGAAGAAGATCAGCTCACTGAATCTGCTCGTAAAATACTCCAAGAACTCCAATCTCAGAAAAAAACACCTGTATCGAATTTCACCCTGGTAGCTAGAGATTATGTTCTTGATACCCAATCCTATGAGTTGTATACACCTAATCGTGGAAAAGTCAGGTTAACGCCCATTCAATACGATCTGATCTACCACATGATGAGTCACCCTGGGCAGATATTCACTCCGGCTCGTCTTCTTGATGAAGTTTGGGAGTATCCCAGCGATACAGGTAGTCCGGATCTGGTGCGCGTGCATATCAAGAATCTACGCGAGCGGATTGAGGCTGATCCAAGATCACCAGAATTCATTTGTACAGTGCCTGGTTACGGGTACACCATAGATAATAAATCCGCGTCGAATTGAATCACAAGCGGTCCAAATTTTGTTCTTCAGCATACTCTATGCAAAATTCTCTTCTTCCCGCAGCGCAAAGACACGGAAATGCTGCGAACTCCCTTTCTCTCAGTGAAGACAATATGCATGCATTGTTACGATTTATTTCCGATTTAACATCTACAGATGCGGAAACAAATGAGGGACGTGAGTTCATAGTTGAGCATATCGGTCTCCTATTGGGGGCACAATCGGTTTCTTTGTTTCTCTCTGAGAAAAGCGAGACGCAAGAACTATCCGAACAAAAGGTCATTTGGAGCTCGAATGGGGGATGTGGAAGCCAGCAGATATCTCTGGATGAGATTAATCGGATTGGGCAAGCGATAGATAATGGAGACCACCTCACATTGCAAGATGCTACGATGGAGAAAGCGCTCTATCTGCCTCTGTTGGCAGATGGGGATGAGGCGATCGGTGCAATTGAGATTCGAGCAGATGAAGAGTTATCAAATCCAGATCTATTAAACCTGATCAGAGATTCGGTCGCTCGCAGCTTTATCAACGCCAGGCAAATTCGCCACTTAGAAAAGAAAATTGAAACGCTGCAAACTGTCCAGGGACAGCTGATCGCCTCGCGCAATACATTACGCGCCTTATTTGACAGCAGCCCGGCTTCGATCTATATCGTTGATCTTCATTACACGCTGGTGGCTGTCAATATGAGCCGGGCAGATCTTGTTGGACTTTCCCCTCAAGTGTTGGTGGGAGAGAAATGTTATAGCGCGCTTTACCAGCGAGAAAACCCCTGTCCAGATTGTCTGGTGGAGAAAACATTGAAGTCCGGAGAGACCACCCGGCGAATAGAAATGCGAAGGGGTAATGACGGAGATAACCTGGAATTCGAGATCAGTGCATTTTCGATAAGGGATGATTCCGGGCAAATAGTGCAGGCCTTTCTTTTTGAGGAGGATGTCACCGAGCGCCAGCAGCTGCAAGCTTCGCTGGCCCAATCTGAAAAGCTGGCTGCAGTCGGTCAATTGGCAGCCGGTGTTGCTCACGAGATCAATAACCCCTTGACTACTATTCTGGCCAATGCCCAGCTTTTACAGCGCAAGATCCCCGATAAAGAGAAGCATCTCCATGAGATGTTGGAGCTGATCATCCAAGGCAGCGACCGTGCCTCTCAAGCGGTGCGCGCATTGCTTGATTTCGCTCGTCGTGAACGGTACGCGCGTAATCCGATCGATCTTAACCAGACAATTGACCGCACTATAAGATTATTGAAACATGAGTTGGACTCGCGCTCGATTACTCTTGAATTCGAACCCGCCCAGAATTTACCAGCGGTAGTGGCCAGTCAGGATCACTTGCAGGGTGTCTGGTTGAATCTGCTGATCAACGCCATCGACGCCATCCATCCAGGCCCTGGCCAAATCCAGATCACAACCCGCCAGGTTGAGGAGCATGTGCAGATTGATTTCTCAGACAATGGACCAGGGATCCGACAAGATCACATTTCTCGTGTTTTCGAACCCTTTTTTACAACCAAAGAAACTGGTCATGGCACTGGATTAGGTTTAGCTGTCTGTCATCAAATTGTCTCCAGACATGGTGGTCAAATCTTTGTAAGCAGTCGACCTGGAGAGGGGGCAACATTTACGGTGAACCTTCCGCTCACTTGATACAAAATTTATTCCTTTGCGATAAAATACAACCTGTCTGGTAGCCAGCCTGAATTCATGAACGAAGTTGCCGTTATGAACCAGAAAACTGAGTCCGATAAAGATAATCTAAAAGATTTAGGTGATGGGTTGATACTGCGACGCGCTACTCCCCAGGATAGCGATGCTTTGACAGATTTTAATGGTCGTATTCATGGTCCGGACGACTCGGAAGAACCAGAAGAACGTGTAGCGGTCTGGACGCGCGATTTGTTCGAACGCCCACATCCAACATTCGAAATCAGCGACTTCACCCTGGTGGTGGACACCAAGACCGATACGATTGTGTCGTCATTGAATTTGATCTCGCAAACCTGGTCGTATGCTGGAATTAACTTCAAGGTAGGGCGACCGGAATTAGTCGGAACTGATCCGGAGTTCCGTGGACGAGGTTTGATTCGAGCCCAGTTTGAACAAATCCACCAATGGAGCAGTAAACGCGGCGAGATGCTCCAAGCAATCACTGGTATCCCATATTATTACCGCCTATTTGGTTATGAGATGGCATTAGATCTGGGAGGGGGACGGGCTGGTTTCAGATCCCAAATCCCACAACTTGATGAGGGTCAGGATGAACCTTTCCGCATCCGACCGGCAAGTGAGACCGATCTCACTTTTCTGGTCGATCTTTACGCTCAAGCAAGCCAGCGTTACCTGGTGAGTTGTGTCAGAGATGAAAGCACTTGGCGTTATGAACTCAATGGTAAAAGCCCCCAGAATGTAAACCGCACAGAGATAAAAATCATCGAAACTGAGAGTGGAGATCCAGTTGGGTATTTTCTTCATTCCGCATTCAGGTGGGGAGCAATGATGGCTGCCACGGGATATGAGATTAAACCCGGGATTTCATGGGCAGCGGTGACCCCCACGGTGATCCGTTATTTATGTTCGATTGGTGAAGAATATCCAACCGAGTCGGGTGAGGATAAGGAATTTGGGGAGTTTGGTTTCTGGTTAGGGGGTGAACATCCCGTTTACAAAGTGATCCCCGATCGACTCCCCCGGGTGCGGCATCCATACGCCTGGTATTTACGAGTGCCGAACCTGCCCGCATTTATCCGCCATATCGCTTCGGAACTCGAGGCCAGACTTGCGGACTCTTTTTTGGTCGGCTACAGCGGTGTGTTGAAGATTACTTTTTACCACTCTGGCTTGCGGCTGGTTTTTAAACAAGGACGGCTTGTTGAGGTCGATGATTGGAATCCGACACCGCACGGCCATTCTGGGGATGCAGGTTTTTCCGAATTGACGTTTTTACAATTGGTCTTCGGATATCGAAACCTGGAGGAGCTCAAATACGCCTTCGCAGACTGTTGGACGAAAAGCGACCAAATAAGTGCGCTTCTCGAAGCCCTATTTCCTAAGAGAGCTTCTAGGGTCTGGCCGATCTCCTGATCGGTTCAGCTTATCGAGCTGCTCCAACTTGTTCTGGAGAGTAAACGGCTGAGTTCCAGTGATGATAATCAGGCAGGCGACCGCGCACAGCCTGCGAGTAAAGATCCCTCAATCCGGAAGTAATAGGCCCCATCATGCCTGAACCGATCAGGCGATGATCTACCTGTGTCACTGCGACAATTTGTGCAGCCGAGCCAGTCATGAAGAACTCTTCGCTCAGGTAAACTTCTGTGCGATCAATGGTGCGCTCTATGACAGTTATGCCCAACTCGTTTCTGGCGAGTTCAATCGCTGTACGACGGGTGATCCCTTCTAAGATATTATCTGTGATTGGTGGAGTGATCAGATCACCATTGCGCACCATGAAGATGTTCATGGCACTGCCTTCGGAAACGTGACCTTCTTGGGTGAGCACTAATGCTTCATCGAACCCGGCCTTTACCGCATCTGTTTTGATCAAAGCCGAGTTAGCATATGCACCGCTCACTTTTCCACGAGCAGGAATCGTATTGTCATCGATACGCCGCCAGGATGAAAAAGTGACGTGAGCATTGGTGTCGTTTGGCACATAATTATCGAAAGGAACCGCGGTGATTGTGATTTCATCTTGCAGGTCATGTAGTTTTACCCCAATAATCTCATCTGCCTTGTATGCCAATGGACGAATGTAGACATCACGACGATAATTTTCTTCCTGCAATAATTCAAGGGTCAGTTCCACCAGGCTATCGGCAGTGTGCTCGAGCTCGATGCACATGATATTTGCTGAATGTAACAATCTTTGGAAATGCTCTTTCGCCCGAAACAAGAAGAGTTGTTCCTGCTCTTCATTCCAGTAAGCTCGTAGACCACCAAAAACAGCTGTGCCGTAATTAAATCCGTGTGTTAATACGCCTACTTTTGCTTCTGAATAAGGGACGATTTTACCTTTAAAATATGCATAATTTGGTAGGGTCACTTTAGTGCCTCCTGGATTAAATTTAGAACGATTCTTCTCCCCGTATCAGATTATAACCCAGCTGAATTAAAGTTATTACCGGCAATCTAAGCATAAGATTAATATTGACCTTCGCTAAGAGACGCATCCTTAGAATTCGGCTGGGGTTATCAATTTTGTATAGTTCGGTGTATACTCAGATATGGTGCGCAAGGGAATAGCGACTAGATTGATCTGTCCAATAAACCCCTGCAAGATGTACCGATTAATATTGGAATTAGCCAAGGGAGAAGAATGCTATGAAACGTGCGGTCAGCATCAGCATAGGATCATCTAAACGGGACAAATCAGTTGATGTCGAGCTGCTTGGAGAGAAAGTGCGGATCGAACGCATAGGTACAGATGGGGATATGGAAAAAGCTGCCCAGCTATTTAAGGATCTGGATGGTGAAGTAGATGCATTTGGGGTTGGGGGTGCTGATCTGGGGGCAATGGTTGATCAGAAATGGTACCCTCTCTACTCCGTTCAGCCGATGGTGCGCTTCATCAAGAAGACGCCCGTTGTGGATGGTGCGGGTTTGAAGAACACGCTTGAGAAACGGATCGCGCCTTATATGGATGAACATATCGGAGACTACATTCAAGAGAAGAAAGCATTTTTAACATTAGGCGGTGACAGGTGGGGTATGACCATGTCTTTCGTGAATGCAGGTTATGAATGTATTTTTGGCGATTTGATGTTTGGATTGGGTCTGCCTTTTGCACTTCATTCTCCGAGTAGTTTGAAGACTTTTTATGCCCTCTTGATGCCGATTGTTGGAAGACTTCCTTTTGAGTGGGTATATCCTACGGGGGAAAAGCAAGAAAAACGTGATCCCAAATGGGAAGATCATTACCTATGGGCAACGGTCATTTCAGGTGATTGCCATTACATAAAACGCCACATGCCTGAGCGTCTGGAAGGTAAGATTATTGCAACCAATACGACCACGCGCGATGATGTTGAGCTGTTCAAAGGTGCAGGTGTAAAATATCTGGTCACGATGACTCCTATCTTAGACGGCCGGTCCTTTGGGGCAAATATGATGGAAGCTGCCCTGATCGCGGTTTCCGGCAAAGGACGCGAGCTCACACATGAGGAGCTGCAAGAATTGATCGATCAATTGGGTTTCGAGCCTCAACTGCAGGAGTTAAATTAATTATGGATGCAATTATTATCGCTGGGGGGATCCCCGAGCCCGGTGATCCACTTTACGAATTTACCCAGGGGAAACCCAAGGCTCTACTTGATATCGCTGGTAAACCGATGGTGCAATGGGTTTTAGATGCGATCGGAGGAGCGGAGAGGATAGATCAAGTAGTTTTGGTCAGTCTCTCTGAAGAAAGCGGGTTGCAATGCAGTAAATCCGTGGCTTATGTACCCAATCAGGGAGGTATGCTCGAGAACCTGAGAGCGGGCATCGAGAAGATTCTTGAGCTGAACCCGGATGCCCAGCATGTTCTAACCGTCTCTTCTGATATCCCCGCAATCTCCTCTGAAATGGTTGACTGGATGGTGAAAACGAACGCGGGCACCGATCTTGATATCTACTACACCGTGATCCCGCGCCATGTGATGGAGGAGCGCTTTCCGGACTCAAAGCGCACCTATACTCGATTGAAGGATGCTGAAGTATGTGGGGGAGACTTGAATATGATCCGAGCCAGCACGGTGAACTCCAAAGAGGAATTGTGGGATCGCATTGTGGCTGCACGTAAGAACGTGCTTAAACAAGCTGCCTTACTCGGGTACGATAATCTGCTTTTATTCTTGTCGCGCCAGTTAACTATGGAAGGCGCAGTTAAACGGGTGACAAAGCGTATGGATATCACCGGCAAGGTCGTTATCAGTCCCTATGCAGAACTGGGCATGGATGTCGACAAGCCTCACCAGCTTGAGATCTTGCGCGCTGATCTTATGCTAAGCCACCAGGTTCAAGAAGCGTAACTCTATCGATACAGGAAATTTATGCGCCAACGAATCCAGGCA
>JBFFIU010000138.1:0-9124 GCA_041556275.1 Anaerolineales bacterium
TGCAGTGGCGTAAAGGGATATATTCATGGATTACTTTTTGATCTTGGAATGGACAGTAAAATCCGTCATCATATTACTCTTCTGTGTGACTGGCTTTGCATACCTGACTTTTTATGAGCGCAGAGCACTGGCACGTATCCAGGTACGCATTGGTCCTAACCGGGCTGGACCTAAAGGTTGGTTTCAACCGGTGGCAGATGGGATCAAATTAATTTTCAAGGAAGAGGTGATCCCTGGCCAGGCTTATAAAATCGTTTTCGTTCTTGCCCCGATGATCACTGTGTTCCCGGCGCTGGTTATCCTGGCTGTGATCCCTTGGGGAACGGAGATAACAGTTTTTGGGCGTGAGATCCCCCTATACCTGACTGATATCAATGTCGGCGTGCTATATCTGATTTCGATCGCTTCTATCTCTGTATATGGAATTGTGCTGGCCGGATGGTCATCGAATAACAAATATGCCATGATGGGCGGACTACGTTCAACTGCTCAGATGATCAGCTACGAGCTGGCGATGGGCTTAGCCCTTATTATTCCCATAATGCTGGCTGGTTCAATGAGCTTACTGGATATTGTCAATGCTCAGAATCCGATCTGGTTTATCGTGTACCAACCGGTTGGAGCGATAATCTTTTTTGTCGCCGCGGTCGCAGAGGTGAATAGGGCGCCATTTGATATGCCGGAAGCAGAACAGGAATTAACTGCGGGTTACCATGCTGAGTATTCAGGTATGAAGTTCGCCTTGTTCTTCATGGCTGAGTATGTAAAGATGATCGCAGTCAGCGCCATTGGTGCGACGTTATTCCTGGGCGGATTTCGGGGTCCGTTTGTTGACCAGTTTCCGATACTGGGTCCAGTTTATCTCTTCATCAAAATTTTTATTTTGTTATTTGGTCTGATTTGGTTGCGGGCGACTTTACCACGCATGCGCTACGATCGTTTAATGGCATTTGGTTGGAAAGTGTTGTTACCCGTCGCTTTAGCAACCGTATTCGTGACTGCAGTTTTAGTGGTATTGATTGGAGGATTAGGATGAGTGCAGTAACAGGACTTGCACGTGGGCTGATGACCACACTCAAGTCTATGCTTGAAAAACCAGTGACGGTTCAATATCCTGAAGAAAAGATTCCAGTGAAACGTCGCTTTAAGGGAAGGCATTTTCTCGATAGATATGAAAATGGACTCGAGAAGTGCATCGGATGTTCATTGTGCGCTGCGGCTTGCCCAGCAGACGCTATATTCGTTGAATCGTCGGAGAACATAGATGAAAAACGATTCTCACCTGGCGAGCGATATGCCAGCACCTATGAGATCAATATGCTGCGCTGCATATTCTGTGGCTATTGCGAAGATGCCTGTCCGACTGAAGCGATCATCTTAGGTGATAATTACGAACTATCCTTTACGGATCGCCACGATGCAATCTATACTAAAGAAATGCTAATTGTTCCTGTCCCTGAAGATGGCAAACCAACTCCCCAGGAAGTGGAACCGGGACAATTCAATAGATCCATTCCAATTATGGAGGATCCGACTGACTGATGTTCTAAATTATGGATTTAGTTCTGGTCGTCAATCAACTAGGGTGAGCAATGACCTCTGATTACCTTCTATTCATGGTTCTGGCGATCGTCGCGGTTGCTTCTGCGCTGAGCATGTTGTTCAGCCGCAATGCGGTATATTCAGCTCTATTCCTGATCATCAATTTTGGGACGATCGCCGTTTTTTATCTTCTGCTGGGGTCACCATTCCTGGCAATGGCGCAAATAACAGTCTATGCCGGTGCCATCATGGTGCTCTTCCTGTTCGTTATCATGCTTTTGGGAGCTGAACAATTAAGGAAAGAGCAGACCTTAATTTGGCAGCAGCCGGTCGCTATAATTCTCGGTTTGATCTTACTACTGGAAACGGGTTATATCATTTATTCCCTTGCGATTCAGGAGGGGGTTCTGCCGAGTTTCAATACATTTCTGTCTGATTATGGCAGCCCAACAGCGATAGGCACCTTATTGTTCAATGAGTATCTTTTACCTTTTGAAATCACATCGGTGCTCTTACTGGTGGCGATGATTGGTGCAATCGTACTGACGAAGGATCAGAAACGATGAAATCCCTCGTGAGAATAGAGTCGATCAGAAGTGTCTGAAGGGCAACAGGAGCATTCATAAATGCCAGTAATAAGTTACTTTATACTTTCTGCAATATTGTTCACGATCGGCGCTCTGGGAGTTTTGATCCGCAGAAATGCCATTGTGATTTTTATGTCAGTTGAGTTGATGCTTAATGCGGCAAATTTGGCATTTGTGGCCTTTTCCCGACTCTATGATACTCTCAGTGGGCAAGTTTTCGTTTTCTTTGTCATCACCGTTGCTGCAGCTGAGGTGGCGGTGGGTCTGGCATTGATCGTTGCTATCTTTCGAACCAAACAGAGTATTGACGTTGACGATATGAGCAGCCTGAAACGTTAATCGAGACATCAACCGGAAGACGAGATCGCTGATAAACGCACGGTCCAAATTATGAAATCATTCACCTTGCTGACTTTGGAGAGCTGATACATGTTCTTAAGCGAAGCAGCTTCATCGGGTCCCGAATTTTTTTACCTGGTTCCATTGGTTGTCTTAATACCAGTTATCGGTTTGCTCATCAATATTATCTTTGGAAAATGGATGGGGGAAAAGGCTGTAGGTTGGATAGCCAGTGCAGCAGCCGGGTTGGCGTTCCTGGTAGCTGTTCTCCTTGGTTACTCACTCATAGGTCACCCTGAAGGAGCGGTTGTTCCCCTGGCGGAGTGGATCAGTATTGGAGAATTTAATGTTGCCTGGGCGTTCCAGGTTGATACACTATCTGTCACAATGATGTTGGTTGTGGCTGGCGTGGGGGCGCTGATCCATATTTACTCCATCGGATACATGCACGATGATGTGCGTTTCAATAATGACCCAGGACGCTATCGGCGATTTTTCGTCTACATGAATCTATTCATCGCTGCTATGATGATCCTGGTTAGCGCCGACAACTATCTGATGTTGTTTGTTGGTTGGGAAGGTGTCGGCTTGTGTTCATATTTGTTGATCGGATTCTGGTTTGAAAAGGGAGAGGACGGCATCGGTAACGCCCTGGCAGCCAAGAAAGCCTTTGTCACCAACCGAATTGGCGATTTTGGATTAATGATAGCAATTTTTATTATGTTTTGGGCTTTCGGATCTCTTAACTTTGAAGAAGTTTTCGCACAAACATCCCAGGTGGCTGAGACTGTGATCTTGGCGATAACATTGCTTATGTTAGTTGGTGTTGCAGGGAAATCAGCCCAAATTCCGTTATACGTCTGGTTGCCAGATGCGATGGCTGGCCCAACACCTGTCTCGGCGTTGATCCATGCAGCGACGATGGTCACAGCGGGTGTATATCTGATCACGCGCTCTTTCCCACTATATAATTCAGCCCCGCAGGCGCAGTTTATTGTCGCTATGGTGGGAGGTCTCACTGCGTTCTTTGCAGCAACGATCGCAGTTGGACAATTTGATATCAAGAAGGTGTTGGCATACTCAACGATCAGCCAGTTAGGTTTCATGGTGGCCGCCGTCGGGATTGGTGCTTATGCAGCCGGAATGTTCCACCTGGTGACGCATGCCTTCTTTAAAGCTCTGCTCTTCCTGGGTGCGGGATCGGTCATTCTTGGGATCGAACATGCACATCACCACCTTGAGCATGGAGAGCACGAGGGGGAGGGTGGGAGTGAATTTGATCCACAAGACATGCGCAATATGGGTGGTTTGCGCACCAGGATGAAAACAACCTTCTGGGTATACATCATTGGGTCATTGGCTTTGATAGGTATCTTCCCCTTTGCCGGTTTCTGGTCGAAGGATGAGATCCTGCTTGAACAACAAATGTTGGACCCGCCAGTTTACGGTTTGTTATTAGCCGCTGCCATCCTGACCGCATTCTATATGGGCAGGCAGTTGCTGATGGTCTTCTTCGGCAAGCCGCGCTCAGAGGCGACTGCTCATGCAAAAGAAAATCGTGCCATTATCACTTTCCCTTTGATCCTGCTGGCTTTCTTCTCGGCAATTGGTGGTATCTTGAATTTGCCACGAATACATACCTTCACGGATTGGTTAGAACACACCGTCACAACCATTCATCCAGTCGAGTTCAGTTTCCTCACTGCGGTGGTAGCATCCATTGTCGCATTATCGGGTCTCGTATTTGCCTGGTTCATTTATGATCGCCGATACAAGAAACAGCAAGAGCTGCCTGCTGAGAAGAGACCTGATGATCCTCTGCGCCAGATATTTGGTCCAATTTTCACGGCATTGGAGAATAAATGGTGGGTGGATGAGCTTTATTGGGTATTATTCATTAACCCATACATCAAATTTTCATACTTCATGGCCGATGTAATAGACTGGCGCTTCTGGCATGATTGGTTCCATGATAGCGTCATCGTTCGTTCGTATAACGGATTGGCGCGTTTCCTTTCTGGACCATTTGACCTGGGTGTTATCGATGGGATTGCAAATGGTCTGGGTAGGGTAACAGTTCGTTTCGCAGGTAGCCTACGAATGATTCAAACTGGATTTGTTCGAAATTATGCCCTGTCGGTATTTCTGGGTGTTGTAATTATCATCGGATATTTGATCTTGCGTTAAGATTTTTAGATCTTCTGATACCGGATTAAGAGGATTACTTATAGAAATGTGTATTAATAAACTATAGACTGAGGACAAGCTATGAACTTCTTGGACTTCTTGCTTAACCCGCTGAATCTGGTCACCTTCTTCCCATTGGTGGGTGTGTTGGTGATCCTGTTCATCAATCGGGAAAACAGCAATGCCATTCGTTGGATAGCGTTGATCGCTTCAACGCTCACCTTTGGGATATCGTTGTGGATGTTGGTTCAGTTCAATCCGGCAGATCCTGATCTGCAAATGGTGGTTAATATCCCCTGGATCCAGGTGGCTGGCTGGGAGATCTCTTATTTCTTGGGAATTGACGGATTGAGCATTTTGCTGGTTCTCCTGACGACTTTTCTAACGCCCATCTCGATCCTCTCCACATGGACTGCTGTAGAAGAACGGGTGAAAGAGTTCATGCTCTTTTTCCTGTTGTTGGAAGTCGGTATGGTGGGTGTATTCCTATCCCTTGATCTGTTCTTGTTCTATATCTTCTGGGAATTCACCCTGGTGCCGATGTATTTCTTGATCGGTATTTGGGGTGGTCCAAATCGGGTGTACGCGGCAATCAAGTTCTTTTTATACACCATGGCTGGTTCGATCCTGATGCTGTTAGCCATTTTGTGGCTGGGTATCTCACAAGGAACTTTCTCGGTGCCTGAAATCATTGCAGCTGGTGTGATCCCTGGTGATATTCAGCTCTGGCTATTCCTGGCATTCGCGGCCGCTTTTGCTATCAAGGTGCCTATGTGGCCGCTGCACTCCTGGTTGCCGGATGCTCACGTCGAAGCACCTACCGCAGGGTCAGTCATCCTGGCAGGCGTTTTGCTAAAGATGGGAACTTACGGCTTCCTGCGCTTCAACCTGTCCATGTTCCCGGAGGCTTCGGTCAGGCTGGCGCCTTGGATCGCAGTATTAGCTGTGATCGGTATCATATATGGCGCGATGGTTTCTTATGCGCAAAAAGATGTCAAGAAGCTGGTAGCTTATTCCTCGGTTAGTCACCTTGGTTTTGTCATGCTGGGATTGTTTGCCATCAACCTCCAGGGGATTGAGGGTGGCATCCTACAAATGATCAATCATGGTATCAGTACGGGAGCCTTGTTTCTTGTGGTCGGCATGATCTATGAAAGACGCCATACACGTGATATGGATTCTTTCGGGGGATTATGGAAAGTGATGCCGGTATACGCTGTGCTGACCCTGATCGTCACCTTATCATCGATGGGCTTGCCGGGCTTGAATGGGTTTGTCGGCGAATTTACCATTCTCTTAGGCGCTTTTGGCTCTAAAGTGCTCAATACTCCCTGGTTCGCGGCCTTGGCTGCGGTAGGCATCATCCTGGCAGCGGTCTACTTGCTTTATATGTTTCAAAAGCTCTTTCTGGGACCAGTGGACAAAGAAGAAAATCGTGTGCTTTTAGATATGAACCTGCGTGAGATCGTCACCCTGGTACCTTTGTTAATCTTCATCTTCTGGATCGGTTTGTATCCCTCCCCGTTCTTCAATTTGATGGAAGCTTCGGTAGCAAAGCTGGTTGAAAACATTCAAGTTGCGGCGATGGCTGGGCTGCCGTAATGAACGAAAGAAGGCTCAAATGACCCTGGCAGAATTAGCAGCAAATCTCGCCAAAATTTTACCCCTGGTAGTTGTGATCCTTTGGGCATGCGTCCTGTTGCTGGTGGATTTATTTGTGCCCAAAGAACGCAAGGCCTGGACAGCTATTCTGGCCGCGGTGGGCATGATCGTAGCTCTGGGTTTATCCATCACCCAGACCGGGATGAATAGCGAGGCATTTGGGGGCATGATCATAGTGGATGGATTTGCCCAATTTTTAACCATCCTGGTGCTCGGTAGTGGTCTGGTTGCAGTTATGCTCTCCTATGATTATTTAACCCGACTTGACATCCAGCGTGGCGAGTACTATGTCTTGCTGATGTTCTCCATCAGCGGCATGATCTTGATGGCGCTGGCAGCAGACTTGATCGTGATCTTCCTGGCGCTTGAGCTGCTCTCGATCCCCTTATATGTCCTGGCAGGATTCGCCCGGCCTCGGCCCGAATCTGAAGAAGCAGCTATCAAATATTTTCTCTTGGGTGCCTTTGCCAGCGGATTTGTGGTTTATGGTGTGGCGATCGTTTTTGGAGCCAGTGGACAGACAGGATTGAACAATATTTTCCAGGGAATACAAGGCGGCTCTGTTGACCTGGCACTGCTGGCTGTTGGGGCAGCCTTGATCCTGGTTGGGCTGGGTTTCAAGGTTGCGGCGGTTCCTTTCCATATGTGGACTCCAGACGTGTACGAGGGTGCTCCATCTTCAGTGACGGCATTCATGGCAGTAGGCGCCAAAATTGGTGGTTTCGCAGCCCTATTGCGCATTTTTGTCAGTTCATTCGGTGTTCTGGCGGTTGATTTCACTGCCGTGCTGTGGGGATTAGCTGTGTTAACAATAATCTTGGGCAATGTGGTTGCCATCGCGCAGAAGAATATCAAGCGCATGTTAGCGTATTCGAGCATCGCCCAGGCTGGGTTTATTCTCATGGCACTGGTTCCATACGGGCAGGAGGATGTGATCGGTGATGCAGTGGCTGCAGCTTTGTTCTACCTATTGGCTTATGCCTTTATGAATTTCGCAGCCTGGGCAGTGGTGATCACCCTGGAGAAAGCTGAAGGAAAAGGATTGGCGATCGAAGATTATGCGGGTATGGGGCGTAAGTACCCGATCTTGGCAGCTATTATGACGATAGCGATGCTCTCATTTACTGGCGTACCGCCCACTTTGGGTTTCGTAGGGAAGTTTTATCTATTCCGCGCGGTGATCGATGGCGGCTTTGTTGGATTGGCTTTGATCGGTGTGCTGACTTCGCTTGTGTCGGCTTACTACTATTTGCGCGTTGTTGTTAACATGTACATGCGACCGGGTGAGCCGGTCGTCCAGCGCGATAACTGGGTCTATCTGACCGCTGCTGTTGCCGGGATTGGCATTATCGTGCTGGGTATTTTCTCGCTACCCTTATTAACCTGGGCGGCTCGCGCCACGATGTCTGCTTTCTCGTAGCTCCTTCAGGATGTCAAGCAACTGAATATATTTGATAAAATATTTCCCGATAACCCAAAAACTGAGTCGATTCTTAATGAACTCGGTTTTAGTTCATTTAGGCGATAGCAAGGAGTAACCTGTTATGTCGGATATTGATGATCAATTAAAGGCGGCAGAACAAGAATGGATGGAAGGGTGGAAGAGGGGTCCACAGCGCACAAAGTGGGCTAGTCTGCCACTACAGATCGAGGATCCTGCCCCAAATTTTGAGCTGCTCGATTCAACTGGAAAATTAGTCAGCCTGAAAAATTTTTGGCAAGATAAGCCTGCTTTAATCCTCTTCTGGCGTCATTATGGCTGTGGGTGTGGGATGGATCGAGCTGCCAGGCTGGAAGGGGAATATCCCGAGTATTTAGAAGCAGGTGCGAATGTGGTGATCATTGGTCAAGGTGAGCCAGAGCGTGGGGCTGCTTATGCTGAGAAATACAATTTAAGTCCAATGCCTGTACTATCTGATCCAAATTATCAAGTTTATATAGCTTTTGGTCTGTTAGAAGGTAAAGAATCTCAGATCTTGTATGATGCTCCCGAAAAGTTCCTCGACAGGGATATTGAGGCTGGTGTAAATCTTGCAAAAACACGCAAAGAAGCCGGGCGTCCACTGGTCGACAATTCCTGGGTGCTTCCTGGAGAGTTTGTCATTGACTCCAAGGGGATCGTCAGATTGGCTTATCGCTATAACTATTGCGAAGACTTTCCTGATCACAGGGTTTTACTCGCTGCGATTAGAGAAGCGAAAAAGTATTCCTTGTAATGAAAATTCAGTATTAATGTTGGGGAATGCCGATATTTAGATATCCGCTTTTCTATTGAATAATCGCGGAGGTATTTCGTTAATAAGCGAGTCTAATGCTCTCCATAGAGCTGGCGATGCACTACACTCAAGGCGCGCACCTGCTCAGCAGCATGATAAGACGATCGCACCAGGGGGCCGCTCTCCACCCATTGAAATCCGATCTCGGTCCCGTATTCTTTTAATTCCTGGAAATCTTCCAGGGTATAGTAATTTGCGATCGGCAGGTGTTTCTTGCTGGGCTGCAGGTACTGGCCGATGGTCAGGATGTTCACCCCCCAGCTGCGCTGATCACGCATCACTGACTTCACCTCATCGATCGTCTCGCCTAATCCAATCATGATGCCGGACTTGGTGAGCACCTCGGGGTCGAGCTGCTTGGCGTTGCTCAGTGTGGCCGCTGCCCAATCGTAACGATCTTGTGGTTGGACGAGCTTGAAAAGGCGCGGCACAGTCTCCACGTTGTGGTTGAGGATTTCGGGTCGGGCGTCCATGACGATCTTCAATGCTTCTAGACTGCCTTTAAAATCGGGGATCAAGACCTCGATCGAA
>JBFFIU010000139.1:0-9122 GCA_041556275.1 Anaerolineales bacterium
GGTGTAGCGGGCTACCTCAACCGGGTTGTAGGGGTCGCTTATGTCCAGGACCAGCATGCCGTCCCAGTACCAGGAGATGTAGGCCTTGACCTGGTTGCCCAGCGTCTCAACGATCACGTTGTGGACCGAGTAGGTGCCAGCAGGATCACAGCTCGGGTCGATCACCGTGGCGCTACAGACAGTGTCAAAGCTCGAGGCCAGCACAGGGTTGGCCGGGTCCGAGTAGTCCCAGATCCTCACCTGCCCCCAGCCGTTGGGCACCGTGGCAGCAGTAATGTCCTCACCAGATGCACCTATCACCAAGTCAGCTGCACTCGCGACTCCGGCGACCAGCAGACCAGTCGAGTGCCCGACGAAGACGCCTGGGATGTCACGCGAGTCGCCGCCCATCGTCACCAGGGCATCGCCGCGGGCCTCATCATTGAAGACAACCATGCCGGAGTACCCGGCGTTTATGGCGTTGGTGGCCTTATCGTCAAACCGGCAGACACCGCGCTGGATCAGCGCGATCTGGCCAGAGCCCGTCGCCGGTGGGACGGGGTCGCCGCCGGTGCAGGCCAGCCCCACGTAGGTCGTCGGACCGCTCATCGCCGATCCGGGTAGCGACACAATCGGGGTCGTGAACGAGCCTTCAGAAGAGGGATATTGACCGGCGTTGGGTCCGGTGTCGATGGTGAATATCGACTCAAACGGAGCGAAATCCTCGTTGGTCTCGACGACGATGCTGCCGTCCTCGCTCATCCACGCCGCGTGGCTGTTGACTTCCATGTCCCCGTCGGCCGACAGGTCAAGGGCCACCGAAACCAGACTCGGGCTGGTTGGGTCGCTGATGTCCAGCAGCACCAGCCCGGCATCCCAGTTACTCAGGTAGGCCTGGGTGCCGTCGGCGGTGATCGTGATGTCGTGCAGGAAGCGGTTTTGCGAGGCACCGAAGCCGCCAAACAGCCAGGCATCGACATCCAGGATCTTACCGAAGTCAGCCAATGTCGAGTAGTCCTCGAATGGCCACGGCGCTGGGTAATCAGACTTGCTTGCGTCAGTCTGCTCGGCGCCCCAGAAACCAACCAGCGATGGGTTTGTCGGGTCAGTGATATCGAATATCTGGAAGTTGCCAAACTCGGATTCGACCGTGGCTGCCACGTAGTCACTGCTGCCCTGGGTGAAGAGGAACAGGTTGTGCACGCCAAAGTCCACGAAGCCAAAATCGTCCCGCAGGAAGGCGTTCACGTCGTCGGTCTGGACGTGGGCCAGGTGCACCGGGTTGGACGGGTCGTCGACGTTGTAGACCTCAAAGCCGCCGGGGCCACCAGCGCAGGATTCGTTGCTGTGAACTAGGATGTCGCCGGAGTTCATCGTCGCCACCTTGACATCGTTGGAGCGGCTGCCAATTGGGGAGGGGATGACGTCAACAAATGAGACCTTGTTTTTGTTGTGTACGTCCCAGATCCACACGCCGGCCTCAGGATCGCCACCACACGGGCTGTTGAACGTGCCGGTGTAGGCGTAGCCATTGTGAGCCCAGACGTCCGTGGTAGCATTATCGACGTTCCGCTCACCCTCGCTTGAGACTGCCAGGTTCTTGGTGACTTTCGCAAAAGGCCCGCTGCTGACGATGTCTGCCGTGGCGGCATCCTGCGCCATCAGCGCCGCGCTGGGGTCGCGCCGGGCGCCTTCGAGCATTGAGTGCTCATGTTCAGTGCCGTCGTCTGCCGTATCAGGGTCATGAGCCAGCACTGTTGATACACCCAGCAAGAGGGACAACACAAAGACAATAAGCATGGAAACTCTTACATATTTCATTATTTACTTCTCCTATTTGATTTAGTGGAATTTAAGAAACTGTCATGGATAGCACTAGATTGTTCTTTGTTCGATCACAATAATCGTGGTTCAGATTGATTACCAACTGACACGATCCAATTTTGCATTTACAACCTATGCTTGAATAAAGAAATTTCTGTGTTTATCACCTCCTTTTACTTCACCCTTTATCCATAGAGTAAAAGTTGAAAATGTATCCCCTCCCATTTCCGAGGCGATGTTCTGACAGGACCTTCAAGTATTAGTAGACTATAACCCACTATCTTGATATTTTACATGATAATTATCCAAATTTCAAGTATTAAATTTCGGGAATTTTTGACATTGCGCTTTGATTTCTGTATAATGGATTTATCGTCCCCTGCTTCCCCTTATTTTAATTCTGTTTGCGACCCGTGTTTGCAAACCACCCCGGAAACAGGGGACTCCATGTCTTTGTGGGTTTTGCCCGGAAATAGCCAGCCAGATTCATTTTTATCCAGTTTAACAAATTGCCAGATAAGTAGAAATATTGGGAGCGCACCATGCCGCAATTCAGTGTCAACCCAGAACGATTCGATCCGTATAAAAACTTCAAGTTTCGAGTAAAGTGGGATGGGCGTTATGTTGCCGGTGTGAGCAAAGTCAGCGCCCTCAAACGCACCACCGAGGTGGTCGAACATCGTGAAGGGAGCGATCCCAGCATCGTGCGCAAATCACCAGGAGGAACCAAATTCGCCCCTATCATCCTGGAGCGCGGCGTTACCCATGATCCAGAATTTGAGCAGTGGGCTAACAAGGTTTGGAATTATGGTTCCGGGTCAGGAGCAGAGGTATCTTTGAAGGATTTTCGCAAGGATATCGCCATTGAACTCTTTAACGAGGCCGGGCAGTTGGTGCACCGCTACATCGTCTATCGCTGCTGGGTCTCGGAATTCCAGGCCCTGCCCGAGCTGGATGCCAATGGTAATGCGATCGCCATCGAGTCCATCACGCTGGAAAACGAAGGCTGGGAACGCGACTATGAGGTGACCGAACCGACTGAACCAAGCTTCTCAGAACCAGAATAATTTCTACTGCCTCATCAGCACAGATATTTCTTGCATTATCGAGGCCAGGTTAGGGAAAGTGAATAATTTATAAATACTCTCTCCACCACTTCCTACATTTTCTCGCCATCTAAGCTTATAACTATCCTCCGATTGTGATTTGTATGCAACTAGCATTACCCTTTGGTCTAAATTAACCTCAAAGAGTTTTGCCAACAAAAACTGGCCGACGGGAATCGCCAGCCAGTTTGCCCACTGCTGCTTTGATGATCTTATTCCAAGAAAGAATTGACAAATTCCAACACGTCTGGCCTGTCCATTCGGAAGACGCCGCCGGTGCCGCCGCAGGTCCAATTGAGGCCATAGGAAGTCACCCCGGCGACGATGTTCGTATCGCCCAGGAAGTTGGGTCCACCCGAGTCCCCATAGCAGGTTCCACCAGTATTCGTGTTGTTGGACAACAGCAACGAGAAATCATAGGTGAAGCCAGTGTTGATTTGAAGCAGTTTGGGGTATGCTACCATGCGCACGCGGTCAGCCTGGTCTTTCCAGGAAGCCGCATCCGGGAAGCTTTTCTGCAGGCCGTATCCCACGGATGTAAATGTGATCTTTGGCTTCTTCACTTCTGATACTAGTTGGTCGAGTTGGCCTTCTTCGGGAAGCTCACCGTACGTATCCAGATAGATCGGTTTCTTCAGGATCACAACACCAACGTCATGGACAAAGAACGGGGCTGTTTCGTAAAGTGGATGCGCGTACCAGGCTTTCGCTTCGACGCTGTTCTTACCTTTATAAGGGTAATTGTTATCACCGTTATCGACATCCGCTTCTGTGAAGACCCGCATCCCAGAATAGGGTTCGCCTGGATAGTTGGAGGTGCAGTGTCCGGCCGTTAAGACAACGGTGGGAGACAGTAATGTGGCGCTGCAGCGGTACGCCGGCTCTCCCCCGACCTCCATCAATAACAAGACGACGTGTGGGTGCCCGTCACCGTCCAGCTCACCATCCGTAACTGCACCGGCGATGCTGACCGCACTCAGGACCAAAACAAGCACAAGCACAGTCACCAGGATAACTTTTTTCATTGTTAATCTCCTTAAAATTTGTGGGTAGATGTTCAGCCGTGTCCTGCTATCCACATGGAAACGACCGGGTTAGAAATCCAACCAAATATCCTATCCGGAAGAGCACCTCCTTTCCTGTCTGTACATCGAATCAAAAACCACCAAAGAAAAGCTCTGATAATCTGCATGTCAGACTTCATTGGGTACAGTTTCTATGTGGCATATCCGTGGCTTCACCTTCCACCCCATAGCGTAATTGTCATTAAAGTTGAACAGATATAGATACTATAGTGCAAAATCATCCAAAATTCAAGCGTTTTTCTAAACTCCAATGACAAAGTATCAGATCTTTACAAAAAACCAGGCAGACCCTACTAAGCCTCCTTCAATTCCTCTCTACTTCCTCTCCAACTCTACCCACATCTGCTCTCCGTCCGTGCTCAGTTTGATCCACCCATTGAGATCCGTGCGCAGCAGGTTGTATCCATCGGTTGCCTCCAGCGTCTCTGGCGAGGGGAGTCCCTGTTGATCTCCCGCAGCGACGTTGAGCAGCACCACCTTGGGATGTACCCAGTCGATCCATTCCGGCGGGTTGACCGGCGCATAGCCGCTCTCCGCCAGGAGCAGGGCCGTCACCCCCCGCAGGTTATCTTCATCCATCATTCCATCGAGGAGATCAAAATCCAGGCCGATTGGGAGCAGTGCCCGGAAGTTCCCCCACTCCAACATCAGCACCGCGCCCCGCTTTCCTACTGCCAGGAGGCGCAAGACCGCTCCCTCTCCTAACTCGAGGGTTTGCCCTGTCCTGGCACTGATAGGATCGATGCCCATCTGGGCAAATCTCTCCTGCAGATCTCGCGCCGGTCTGCTGCCTTGAGTCGGCCCTGCCCAGAGCACATTTTGGGGTGGGAAGCGCTCTAGATTGCGTGCCAGACCGCCGATCTGCCCCTCATCCGCCGCAGCGATCACCAACCAATCAACCTGACGCCGACCAAATGGTAAGCGCCGCCCCAACTCAGCGGAGAGACGCCTGGTGCTGGGTCCGCCATCGATCAGGATACTGCGCCCTGATGGAGTCTGCACCAGGATGGCATCGCCAGTGCCAACGTCCAGCACGGTCATGTGTAGCCTCCCATCCGGCGCAGCCAGGGCCACCCGCCAGACGAGCAAGGTTAATACGGCCAATCCAACCAGGGCTATTCCCGGCCTCAATTTGCGCGCAAGGCCAGCTGATTTTCTTCCACCAAAAGTGATCCCGAACAGGATCGCGTAAAAAGCGATCACCAGGGCTGCGCTCACCTCACCCAGCTCAAGAACGCCTCCTGGCATCTCAGCGATGAGTTCCACCACGCGGATGGTATAGGCCATGAACGGCCAGGCCAGCCACCCCAGCAGCTGCCCGAGTGGATAGTAAATCGTACCCGCCAGCAGGGCTAACCCGCCCAGGATCATCACTGGCGGTTGCGCGGGCAGGATCAATGGATTGGCGATCAGAGAACTGAGCGAAAGGCGCTGGAAGTTATAGACGATGATCGGCAGCACCAGCACCTGGGCTGCCAAGGTGAACAGGATGTATTCACCCACCGGCCGCGACCACCTCTGTGCCCTCTCTACCGTTACAAAACGTGACGCCAGCCTTTCAAAAGCCTCCTTGAGCGGCTCAGCGTACAGGATCAAGCCCAAAGTGGCCGCAAAGGACAGCTGGAAACCAATGTTCATCAGGATGCTTGGATTCACCGCGGCCATGATGGCAGCCACAAAAAACAGCGTATTGAGTCCATCCTGGCGGCGACCGATCAGGCTGGCGAACAACGCCATCCCCCCCATGATGGCTGCCCTGACCACCGCTGCGTCGGCTCCAACTAAGATCGTATAGGCTGCTATCCCGATCAGTACGAAGATCGCCCCCCTGAAAATCCCGATTCGTCCCCTGCCGAGCAAGCGTCCAAAAACCCCGATTAAGAGGGCCACAAGAATCGTAATGTTGAAGCCAGAAATAACAATGATATGCGAAGTGCCGGTGTCCTTGAAGGCCCGATCCAGGTCTTCGGAAATACCGCTTTCATCCCCGAGCAGGATACCGGCAAAAATTGAGGCCTCCGGATCGGGCCACATCCGGTACAGTGTAGCCTTGGCATGCTCTTTGTAGCTGTAAATGGCGTTTAGGATCAGATTCCCATTACCGGAAGAGCTGCGCCAGATGCGGGGATCATCCATGACGCTGTACACGCCCTGTTGCGCCAGGTAAGCCCGGTAAGAGAAATCCTCGAATTCAGGTGGGGTGGTCAGCTCACCCCGCAGCATGACCCGGTCCCCATAACGCCAATCCCCCTCTCCCCATACGTTAGCCAGCAAGAGACCCTCCACCGGGGTGAAATCCGCCTCTCCGGGAAGTTGGATCCCTTCTATGTCCAATCTCAACCTCACCAGGTCATCGGTGGTAACAGGCGGCTTGCTGATCGTACCCACCACTCTTACTTCCGCTCCCAGATCGTTATATGCGGCAACGAATCCCGGTGCACCCAAATCCGGTTGGGCGAACTGGTAGCGCGCCCCACCTAGAGCAAGCGCACAAGGGAGCAGGAAAATAGCAAAGGGAATTTGATCCCCCCTCTGTTGGTCATTGTTGGAATGAGAGGCAAAGCGTTTGCGCCGCCAATAGATAACCAGCGCTACGACGAGACTTACCCCGGCGATGATCAACCAGGCGCGTGTTGATAGAGGCATCCTGGTAGCAACCAGGATACCCGCGATGAAAGCGAGCGAAAGCCACAATAGAGGCATGAAGACTTAGTACCGCGGTAATTATTCAGGAGTCAATTGATTACCAATTATCCCCGGCTCGGCAACAATAACAGCTCTATTGTACATTTAATTATTTCTTAGGACAAAAAATCCGTTCAACCCACTCCCCATCTGGGCAAAAATTTACATTGAGGACTTGTCCTCTATCATTCCAATCCGTCTTTGCCCGATGAATTATTTCGTTAACTAGACAATTTTAGTGTATATTTAGACATACGCGCTTATCTGACCTCTCAATCGTGATCAATAAATAGTTAACCCTATATGCAAGTTAATTCTTTCTTTGACCC
The DNA here is from genome assembly GCA_041556275.1 of Anaerolineales bacterium. Taxonomy (GTDB): domain Bacteria; phylum Chloroflexota; class Anaerolineae; order Anaerolineales; family UBA4823; genus PFL25. The sequence continues at coordinate 7,009 of JBFFIU010000139.1, forward strand.
AAACCTGTACTATGTGTCATTCTGAACGAGCGAAGCCCGAGTCCTGAGAATGCGAAGGGGAGTGAAGAATCCCTTAAGCTTTGGTAGGCTGTGGGTTATTGGATACTTCGTGCGAAGTTTATCCTTTGCGTAGTGAAGGGTTAAACTTCACCTCAATATGACATTTTGTTGAGGTATTTAAAACTCGCACGTGACGTTAAATTGGAGTGTCGGCATATCGCTGGACGGATAACGAAGGAGGGCTGATGGCAGAAGCACAGAAGAATAGCAGCATTGAAAACGGGGGTTCACCTCGAAGATGGTATCGTTGGTTGAAGGTCCTTGGCCTCCTCGTACTGGCCATCATCCTGGTATTCGGCGCGCTCTTCATCGCTGGAAAGCTGCTCACACTTCGCCTGGAGCCGGAGACCGATCCACGCGCGCTGGCGCCCTGGGGTCCTGGCACTTCATTCCTGTCGACGAGATCCGGAGACGTGCACATCCTCGATGTTGGCGAAGGTGATGTCATCTTGCTAGTGCATGGATCGGGCGGCAGCATTGCAGACTGGCAGGAGGGAGCTGTCAACCTGCTCGCTGAGTCACACCGCGTCGTGGCCTATGACAGTTACGGATTCGGCTTAAGCGACCGGGACCACCCTTTCGAGTATGGAAATGCCCTCTGGGCACGCCAGGCTATCGACGTTCTTGACGCCCTGGAAATTGAGCGCGCCGTGGTTCTTGGCCACTCCGCTGGGGCTGTCGTTGCGGCCACGCTCGCTGCGGATCATCCGGAGCGCTTTCGCGGGGTAATACTCACCGGCCACGGTTTCGAGATGGACCCCGCCCAAATGGTTCCTTTACTGCCAGGAATCGGCGAACTCTTGGCGCTAGATCGGAACAACCTTGTCCTCGAAACATATTCGCAGGATCATCAGGAGAAGGTCGAGCAAGCGTACCGGGTCCGCGGCACACGCAACGCCTTTCTTACCTTTATTCGCCGCCAGTACACCATCGATGGTCTCCGCCTCCTTGGAGGTACCTACGAGGACATCAAGATCCCTGTCCTTCAATTGCACGGCACTCGCGATCAATCACAATCCATCGATAGTGCCAGGGAGCTCTCAGCGCGTCTCGCTGATACACGCTTCGTAGCGATCGACGGATCAGGTCACTTCATCCATATCGACGCTCCTGACCGCTGGGCCGAGGAGGTCGCCGCATTCGTCGAGAGCCTCGCACCATGAACATCGCACTGGCAGTGTGCCCCCGACCGTTGCGCGCTCCCCCAAGAGCGAGGAAGTATGAGAGCGTGAATATGAAGAGAGGAGATTGAATTCCTGTCGACAGGATCAGGACTCTCTTGTAAACCTTTTTCCAAGTGCAGACTTTTCTTTCTCAACCAATTTTTGAAATTCCCCAACCGTGTTTGTTACAAACAAACAAAAAAGGCTTATGGAATCACCCTCCACAAGCCCTCTTATTTACTCTTCAAAAGTCACCACCACAGTCATCCCCCAGCGCAGGCGCGGGTCAATTTCGGGAACCAGGATGCGCATTGTATAGGTGATGTCACCACGTTTTTCCTCGTAAAGGTCCTTGATCAATTCAACCTCACCGTTCAAGGTGATCTCTGGCAGCGCATCCGGCACAATACTGACCCCTTGATCGAGGCTGACATCGACCACCTCGATCTCGGTCAAATTATCCGTTTCGACGTACCATTGGGAAAAATCAGCCAGGGTGACAACCGGTCTGCCAGGTGTCACCTGCTCTCCAGGGGTGAGATTCAGATCGACGACTCTACCATCGATGGTCGCGACCAGATCGAGATCGGACAAAGCCGATTCTGCAGCAACCAATGCACTTTCGGCGGTTGCCAGGCGGACTTCTGCCGTGGCAATGCGGCTGTCGGCCAATTTGACCGCATCCGGATCGGGTCCTTCGAGATACATTTCATAATCCGACTCAGATTGGGCTAAACGGGATTGGGCGATCTGCAGCTCAGTTTTCGCCTGATTTAAGTCGAATTCGTCTCCAGTCACACCCTGGAGGTTATTCAGGCGGCGGACAGCATCGTCATAATTTCGCTGCGCCACTGCAAGTTTACCAAGCAGGGTAGCTCTCATTAGATTTGA
>JBFFIU010000140.1:0-9097 GCA_041556275.1 Anaerolineales bacterium
ACGATCATATACATGATGCCAGATACACGGACGGGATGGTTCCACGCAGCACGATTCGGAAGATCCGCTCCCACAGGGTCCATTACGCAAGCCTTTCGGGCAAAGCATGGGGCAGATATAGGCGGTTTCTTGAAGTATGCAATTACCGCACATGCTGCAGCTGAATAATGCGCCCTTGATCCATTTTTCCAACCCTAATAAGACGCGCTCACCTCGTGGAGGAGGTTGGATGGGCAGAAAGGGCTCCCGGAAACGCTGGAGATATTTCATTATTTATGATCCCTCGATCGGCACTAGCTTGATGAACTTAGCGTGATAATGATGACGGCCGTCATTTCCAGCACCAACCACCGCGGCAATCAGATCTGAAGGTCTCACTCTTAAAGGATCAATTGCCGCGGCAGCAAACCCATTTTCCAAGTTAACTTCTGCCAGTAGCACACCGTCTAAGCTCAGCAACCCATTGCGCACACGAACGGCGCAACGCATACAGCCCATCCCGGACACCTCCAGGTAGGCAACCACGGCTGTGGCTAACGCATCCCGGTTCAGCGGTTTCTCAAGCGGTTCAACTTGGCAGTTCTTACCCTCGCTCATGAATTTCTCCAATGTGGATATAAATCAGACATAGTTGTCCAATTAATATATTAGATTACTCAGTATCATTTGTCATGCGCCATCTTGCGTTACCACCAATAAGCAAATTTGCTTATGTGCTTATGCTACAAATGGCGCTAGGATTTTGGGCATGAATTTCCTATACTGGGGGAGATGGAGAAATTACGATGACCAGGTCTACCTATCTTCTAACTTTGAAATTAGACAGTGGACAGGCTGTTGAGCGGGTCTCTCGACGCCTGATTGAGGATGGTTTACAGGTGGTACGTTCTTTTGATCTGCAAACTGCCCGTTCCACGCATACCAATTGCATCTGCCCGAATCACGGGACGGTGAATTGCGACTGCCAGATTGTAGTACTGCTGGTCTACGAAAAGCAAGGGGAGCCCCTTACTCTGGTTGCGCACAGCCAGAATGGGCACACCAATTTCGAACTCGTGGATACTCCCCAACAACGTCCGCAACGCATCATAAAAACAGCTGTCCTGCAAGCACTTGCTTTAGAGGGCTTTGCATCAATGAGACGACCCAAATCTGCCCATGCTACTTGAGGAACAGATTTTACTCCTGGCCCGGCTTCGCTCTGCTGAAGGGCACTTGGGCTCAATCATCAACATGGTTGAGACTGAGCAAAATTGCCTCAAGGTGCTCTACCAGCTCCATGCAGTCCAGGCTGCTCTGCAAGCTTCGGGGCGTTATTTGCTCCAGTGCCAGGTGAAACAGAGTATCGAGATTGTCTCGCAAGACACTTGTCTGGAAAAGCGTTGCGCTGAGATAAATCGCCTTGTGGATTTGTATCGTTTCTATCAAGAGTTTTCTTGGTTTACATCAAGAGCATAATGAGAGGTGAAAAATGGATACAACTACGCGTCAAATTACTTTAGCCATAGCTGGAATGACATGTGCTTCTTGTACCTCAAAGGTGCAGAGTTCTCTCAGCAATGTGCCCGGCGTTGAAGGAGCAACGGTCAATCTAGCCACTGAACGGGCCACCGTGCGCTTCATTGGTGACGTCGAACTGGAGGCATTGGTTCAGGCTGTCCGGGAGACTGGGTACGATGTACCCACAGAATCAATTATCCTTCCCATCGGCGGTATGACCTGCGCATCATGCGTTACCACCGTGGAAGGCGCGCTTTCAAGTGTGCCTGGAGTGATACAAGCCAACGTGAATCTGGCTACCGAAAGGGCAACCATCACCTATATCCCTGGTGTAGCGGGATTGGCTGAATTCAAAGCAGCCGTCGACAAAACCGGTTACAAGGTTCTGGAAGTGGAGTCTTCGGATGGTGAAGAAGAAGTTGATCAAGATGAACGCAAGATGCAGGATGCTCGCTTCCGTATGAAGGTGGCCTGGGGTTTAACCATCCCCATTATTCTTTGGATGTTCCTGGAGATGTTCTTCGGGATCATGTGGCCTAATGAGTTCATCTTCAACTTGGGCATGATCCTGCTGGCGCTGCCGGTGCTCTTTTGGGTGGGCTGGCCCACCTACCGGGGAGCCTGGGCGGCAGTTTCACACCGGCACGCTAACATGGATACTCTGATTGCCTTGGGGACAGGAGTCGCCCTGCTGACTGGCCCGGCTTCGTTTTTTATTCCGGTGGCGAATTATGCGGGTGTGGCCGCCATGATCATGGCCTTTCACCTGACCGGGCGCTATGTTGAAGAAAGTGCCAAAGGTCGCGCCTCACAGGCTATCCGTAAACTGCTGGAACTGGGCGCTAAAACAGCGTTCATCGAGCGTGATGGCAGAGAAATTGAGATACCAATTGAGGAGGTGCAGGTAAGCGATTTGATGATCGTGCGCCCGGGGGAGAAAATCCCCACGGATGGGATCATCGTTTCTGGTGAAAGCGCAGTAGACGAATCGATGGCCACCGGAGAATCCATGCCGGTCAACAAATCCCCTGGCGATGAAGTGATCGGTGCTACAGTCAACCAGGAGGGTTTACTGAAAGTCGAAGCAACACGGGTAGGCAAAGATACATTTCTCTCCCAGGTGATCAAACTGGTGGACGAATGCCAGGGCTCCAAAGTGCCCATCCAAGAATTCGCAGACAAAGTGACCGGTGTTTTCGTCCCGATCGTGATCGCCATCGCAGTGTTGACCATCCTGGCCTGGATGATTCTACCTGGCTTTATGAAGACATTGGTCAATTCAGGTACCTTCCTGCCGTGGGTGAATCCAGATCTGGGGGTGCTCACCCTGGCGATAATCTCGATGGTATCTGTACTGGTCATCGCCTGCCCCTGCGCTCTCGGCCTGGCTACACCGACTGCGCTCATGGTTGGTAGCGGAAAAGGGGCAGAAAATGGCATCCTGATCCGCAGCGGTGAAGCGATCCAGACATTTAAAGACGTGCAAATAGTCATCTTTGACAAGACCGGTACTATAACAAAGGGAAAGCCAGAACTGACAGATCTTGTTGCACACGGTCAATGGAAGGTGAAAGGTGGTTTGGATGAACTCTTACGACTGGCAGCCTCAGTTGAGAAGGGCAGCGAACACCCGCTAGGACGCGCCATCGTTGAGCGTGCTGAATCCCAGGGAATTATGCTGTTTGAACCAAAGAATTTTGAGGCTCTGCGCGGGAAGGGTGTCAGTGCGACTGTCGGTGGACAGAGAGTCTTAGTCGGTTCACGCCGGTTGATGCGCGAGCATGGCATCGACCCTTCCCCTATGGAAGATGAATTGGTGCGCCTGGAGAACGAAGCCAAGACAGCCATGCTGGTGGGCGCAGACAACAGTTTAGCAGGTGTGGTGGCAGTGGCTGATACGCTTAAAGATGATTCGGCGAACGCTATCAATGCTTTACATCAGATGGAGATCAAGACAGCCATGATCACCGGCGACAACCAGCGTACTGCGGAAGCCATCGCAAATGTGGTCGGTATTGACTACGTGTTGGCCGAGGTGCTGCCGGACGGGAAAGTCGAAGAAGTGCAGAGACTTCAACAGGAATTTGGTCTGGTCGCTTTCGTTGGAGACGGGATAAACGACGCTCCGGCCCTGACTCAAGCCAACGTGGGCATTGCTATCGGCACCGGCACTGACATAGCCATCGAAGCCAGCGACGTGACCCTGGTGCGTGGAGAACTGACCGGAGTAGTAGAAGCGATCACCTTGAGCAGAGAAACTTTCAAGAAGATTAAACAGAACCTGTTCTGGGCTTTCTTTTACAACGTGGTCATGATCCCTCTGGCGGTGATCGGTTGGATGCACCCGGTATTGGCCGAAATCGCCATGGCAACTTCTTCTATCACTGTGGTCGGCAATGCCAATCGGCTGCGTAAGTTGGACATTCGACCAGATTACGCCCGATCTGAAGAAGAGGAGATCGAAGTTTTGGAAGATACGGTACGGCAACCTGCGCAATTACAAGCGTGATATCAGAAGCTATTCAAGGATTCCTGCACCTGGAGGCGATATTCCTCATAGCCATCATCAAGATCATCCATTCCACTTCGGTGGAGGTTAATCATGGAAACCATCCAATTGCAATACATTGCTGGAGCAACATCTACTGCAATATTCGTAAGCAGTAATCTACCTATGCTCCTCAAGGCCATTAAGACCAGGGACTTAAAATCCTACAGTCTGGGTCATCTCGTCTTGAGCAATCTTGGCAATCTGATCCACTGGGTCTACGTTACCAGTTTGCCGTTTGGCCCGATCTGGTTTCTACACGGTTTCTATACGCTGGTGACAGCTGTGATGCTTATATGGTATTTCCATTATGAGATGGCTGATATGAACGTTCTGCGGCCTTTGCGATTAAAAACGAGGCACAGGTGAGTCTGTGACTGCACAAATGATTTTGATTGTGAGTTAGGTTTGGCATAGATAGAGGTCCAATTTGACCTTGGACAGAAAATATTAAAGAGAAAGGAGGTTCACTGTGAAACGCTTCATGATACCCAGAATCGCTCACTGTAATGAGGGTTGTTTAGTTTCGTCCTGGGCATGACGTAAAACTGCCTGGTCCTGGGCACGACCATAAACTGCCCATCTAGAAGCAAATCGCTATTGATGAATTCGGAGGTGACCTCAATGACACAATGTCCTGTATGCGGCATGATGGTCAATGAAAATACAGCCCCTAGTACTGAGTATAAGGGCAAAATATTTTATTTCATGAATCCCATCCATAAGGAAATGTTTCAAAAAGACCCAGAAAAATTTTTGTCAAACAAGAAGGAAATGAGTGGTCATAAATAGGAAATCGTACAGCTTAACCTCTGATTTCCTCAAGAAAAAAGGAAGGCTCCATGCCAGAGCCTTCCTTAGCCTTGGATGAACATCAAGAGTAATTTCTCAAATTGGAGATTAAGGTTTAGCCCCAACAGGAGTCATTATGAATATTGAAGAGCTAGAAGGCAGTCCCAATGAACAAGTCCAGCAAGTTTCATCATCTGAAAACACCTCAACATCTTTTCTCTGGGCTCGATTGCTCAAGGAAGTCCGCAATTATTGGGAATTTTTTATATTGCTTTTCTTCCTGATTGGCTTGGGAGGCGGTTATTTAATTGGAATCCGTGACCTTTCTACCTGGTATGGAAATCAGGTGGAGGGAGAGAGGTCAAATCTGCAAGAGGCAACCTTAACTGAACAATTGATCGAACAAATCAATCCTCCAGAAGGCTATCCGCTTAAGGTCAAGTTTGGAGACCTCGGCCCGCAATTGTTAGCAGCTGGGGCTGTGGACTTTGACGCCTTTGTCAAAGTTTATGAAAATACTGGCCAACCTCTGAGCGAAAAACAGCTTGCTGTCTTAAGACAGGGTAGTGATGCAGAGATTATTTTCGATCGAGAGAACGCCTACTTTTTGCTTAACTTCTTCTGGGCTCTGGGTCTGGCGAATGAGAATCCGATACTCACTGACGGTCCCATGGTCGAATACAGTGAAGGGCAAATCGAACGCTTTGCCTCAACAGGTGGTTGGAGTATATCCACCAAACCAGTCACCGAGCTTTATGCGAGTGCCAAAATCCTCCCACTTTCAGCTGAGCAACAAAAGCGCTTGGATAAAGTTGCACAAGGGGTTTACCGACCATGCTGTAATAACCCAACAAATTTTCCAGATTGCAACCACGGGATGGCAATGCTGGGGATGTTGGAGCTAATGGCTTTTAATGGCGCAAGCGAAGAAGAAATGTTTGAAGCAGCCAAATATGCTAATGCTTATTGGTTCCCACAACAAACATTAGAGCTGGCTACTTTCTATAAAAGTACCCAAGGTCTCGATTTTTCCGAGGTGGATTCTAAAGAGTTAGTTGGTCCTAACTTCTCTTCCGGCTCCGGTTTTCAGGCAGTTCACCAATGGCTAATTGAAAATGGTGTGCTGGCAGGTTCGTCTGGCGGGGGCAGCAGCTGTGGTGTTTAGGATCCCAATTTCCTTATTTATGGATAGCTGGCGAAAATTTCTGTATTCCCAGATCTGTCGAAGGAAAGTACTTCGAAGGGCTCCTGGGTGGAGCTCCCATCTTCCATGCCAGGTGAACCTGCGGGCATCCCAATAACAGCGAGACCTACAATATCAGGTCGTTCGTCCAAAAGGCGTTCGATTTCAGCAACGGGCACGTGTCCTTCAATGATGTAGCCATCCACGATGGCTGTATGGCACGACTGGATTTCGAGCGGTACATCGTATTGGTCTCGAATTGAATTTCTCTCACTATCATCATTGACCTGAACGGTGTAACCGTTTTCCTGCATGTACTCACTCCAGTCTCCGCAGCAACCTCAAGTAGGCGACCTGTAAACAGAAACTACCAGAGACTGCTCTTCGTCTGACACCTGCTGGTTGGCTACTGGCGCGGCACACGCACTGAGCAATACAGCAACCAGCAATCCAAGTACAAGGATTTTCTGCATAGATAGATTTCTCCTGTTTGAATTTGTTCTATTTTGAACCAATATACCCAAGGGATTCTACATTGTCATGCGCAAGATAGCTCAGCTGGATATGGGCATTTCTGCTTATGTTGGATGTCACCGATTTAGTGGATTTTTGTCACGAAAATTTTGTGACATCCCGCCAGGGCTTAAAGTCTATAGGCAATTTTGCCTATAGAGCAATGGTAGAAATGGCGCTGGGATTTCAAAAGGTATCTTCGTATACTGAGATATTGGAGAAAGAACTATGAGCCGTGAAACGCATTTTTTAACACTTAACCTGGACAGTAAAATGGCTGTTGAGAGGATGTTGGATCGACTTTTGGCGGATGGATTGCGAGTCATGTGCTCTTTCGATCTGCAGGCTGCCAGATCTGTGCATGTAGACTGCACCTGCCCTCATCACGGGAAGGATGAATGTGATTGTCAATTGGTAGTTTTGTTGGTTTACGAAGACCAGGGATCTCCACTCACATTGGTTGCACATGGCAAGGATAACAAAACTCGTTTCGCTCTGGTGGATCCTCCAGATGGTGAGCAAGAACGGATATTAAAGAACAAAATAGCAAGAGCATTGGCTTTGGAAGCTTTTACGATCTTGCAACGTGAGCATGGAAAGTAATGTTTTCATTGATGAGAGTAGATTTCAGGTGGGTTTCCCACGCAGATTATCAAAGTTAAATCGGAAACCAAGAGCCACAGCTTGATGAAAAGTTTCTTAATTTATTGAGATCAAATCTCTTTTCAAGTAATAATATCTTCGCACAATTATATTTTGTTCACTGATTGAGCAAATTACCGGTTGGTTCAATATGTAGTTGATAAGGAGAATTTAATGGCCTCTAAAAGCATGAAGGAAAAACGCAGTCAACGCCGTAAAAGCCAAAAAACCACCCGAACTTTAATATGGATCGGGGTTGGTATCCTTGTTATTATCTTTGTTGGTTTTATCGCCTGGCGTATATTTAGACCCGCCTCAGGAGAAAACATACCCATAATGGCGAATGCCGGCGATCATGTTCCACAGGATTCTGATCCCGGTCAATTCAATTCGGATCCGCCAACCTCTGGGCCGCATTACGCCCAAGAATTTGATGCCGGATTTTACGATGAATCTGATCCAGAGGCTCAGGTTCCATACCCGGAGGGATACCTGATTCACAACCTAGAGCATGGCTACATAATATTCTGGTACAACTGCGAACTGTTAAATGAGGGAGGTTGCACTGAATTGAAGAACCAGATTCAAGGTGTAATGGACGAATTCAACAATTTTAAGGTGATCGGTTTTCCACGTAGTTCCATTGATGTCCCGCTTGCAATGACCTCCTGGGGTCAATTGCAGACCTTTGAAACATTCGATGCAGCTGCAGCCAGCAATTTCATCCGCAGTAATCAAAATCGCGCTCCTGAACCGAATGCGCCATAAGCTATGGAGGTGTGACAGATGGACCAAAAAACGACAGGGGCGAAAAATTGACTCAGACGACATCCGTTAGCTCGGGCGTAATGCCTAATTGGACCACCGCGGACCGTTGGATATACCGTCTCAGCAGGAATTGGATAATGATATTTGCCGTAGTATTCGGAATTTGGGTCGGACTGCCATTTCTGCCACCGCTCTTCATGGAGATGGGTTGGGATGGCCTGGCAAATGTGATTTATCTGCTATATTCTTTCCAATGCCACCAGCTGCCGCAACGCTCATTTTTCTTCTTCGGATCGAAAGGCATGTATTCTCTAAGTGAAATCCAGGCGGTGTGGCAGGATACGACCAATCCTCTTATATTGCGCCAGTTTACTGGAAACCCTGCCATGGGCTGGAAAGTTGCCTGGTCCGACCGTATGGTCTCCATGTACACCAGCATCCTGGTCTTCGGTGTGATTTGGTGGCTCTTGCGGCGGAATCTCAAACCGCTTCGTTGGTGGGGTTTGCTCATTTTTATATTGCCGTTAGCTGTCGATGGCGCCAGCCATCTCATCAGTGATTTCGCCGGGATCGGTCAGGGTTTTCGCGATAGCAATGCCTGGTTGGCATCCCTCACAAAGGATGCCTTCTCCCCAACGTTTTACGCCGGCGATGCATTGGGTTCGTTCAATTCCTGGATGCGATTGCTCACCGGGGTGCTTTTTGGCTTTGGAATCGTTTGGTTTGGTCTACCTTTCCTGGATGCTAGCTTCACTAACTTGGCTCGTGTTCTCAAAGCCAAGCTTCAAGGTTCAGAATTGGGGATTTAAACGAATCCTCTCTTGGATAATTCTTTACAGAATCTTTAATAATGATACACAACTCCTTCATATTGATCGACTATCCTTGAGCTCAGTGAACAAAAAAATCCTGGATATTGAGTTCCAGGGAAAAACGAAGGAGTTAGTACTATGAATAAGAATCTCATTGTAATTGGTGTCTTGAGCTTGGTCATTCTAACCCTCAGCCTTGCTGGATACGTTTCTGCTCAAGGGCAACCTCCCCCGGCTGGTGATTATCCGTACGGTACCGATATGATGGGAGGATACGGCGTCCATGGTTACGGCATGATAGGCTATGGGTACGGAATGATGGGATATGGCATGATGGGA
>JBFFIU010000141.1:0-9075 GCA_041556275.1 Anaerolineales bacterium
CGTGGCTTCCCAGATGGCAGCTGCTGTATATGACACGATTAGCGTCGAAGTCACTGGCCGCGCCAAACATGAATACCTGTTACGGGCATCAGGTTCATCCATAAGATTTCAAGGTTTCTTGAGGGTATACGAAGAAGCCATAGACGAAGATGCAGCTCCTGAAGAAAAACTTGTCAAAATCCCCCCCAGCGTGGAAGAAGGACAGATCCAACAGCTCTTGCAATTAATTCCCGAACAACACTTCACTCAACCTCCTCCCCGATACAGCGAAGCATCTTTAGTTCGTACTCTAGAGGAGAACGGCATCGGGCGACCATCAACATATGCTCCCATTCTGGGAACAATCCAGCAGCGCGGGTATGTTTACCGCGAAAATAAAAGACTATTTCCCACCGAAACTGGGATTCTGGTCAACGATTTGCTGGTCGAACATTTTCCAGATGTGATCCAGGTAGGATTTACCGCTCGCATGGAGGCTGATCTCGATCGTGTCGCTTCTGGGGATGAGGAATGGGCGGAGGTGATCAATGAATTTTACGTCCCCTTTGAACAAGACGTAAGACAAGCAGAAGAGAAAATGCCCGAGATGAAAGTTGAACCCGAACCCATTGGTCGTGCCTGCCCCAGATGTGGTCACGATCTTGTGGTTCGCTGGGGTCGGTATGGCAAATTCATAAGTTGCAGTAACTTTCCTGAATGCCGCCACACTGAACCTTTGTTAGAAAAGATCGGTGTTGCCTGTCCAAAAGATGGCGGAGAAGTCGTTGAACGGAAAACCCGCAAAGGTCGTACATTTTACGGTTGTTCAAATTACCCGGAGTGTGATTTCACCTCGTGGAAAAAACCTCTTCCCCAACCTTGTCCCAATTGCGGCGGCTTGCTGGTCTTTGCAAACAAGAACCATGCACATTGCACTCAATGTGAAGAACAATATTCCCTCGATCAAGTAACCTTGGATGAAATCCCCTCTGCTTGATGGACACGGCACAAGTCTTGCACCGTTATGCGATGATTTATTTTCGTACTTTTGTGCTAAAATCTATCTTGTAATAGCCATCATTATTCATCGGAGAGAGAAAAATGGATGCCGTTCGTGAACAAGCCAATAGACCCCTATGGGTAGGGATAGTCAGCTTCGTTGTCGGTCTTTTTATCGGGTTAGTGGTATTAGGTTGGTGGCTCTGGCCAGTGCAGTGGACTGACGCCGGACCCAGCGATTTACGCCCCGAATTTCAAGAGATCTATTTGCGTATGGCGATCGATTCCTATACGCTCAACAAAGATGAGGTAGCCGCTAATCAGCGCATCACCGAGGTTGGAGAGGATGCCGAAGAAATTCTTATTGTCATCCAGGGTGATCCACGCACACAAAATGCAGATTCTATTCAGGCGTTTGTAGGATTTGCCGGAGTCGAACCAGCCGAAGGACCTGCTCCTGTCCCAGAAGAAACTCCCAGCCTGGCAAGGAGATGGCTTCCCTGGTTATGCTTGATAACCTTATTATTGGCAGGAGCGCTCGTTGCTGTCTTCCTGTTCAGGAATCGATCAATCAGTGGATTCAGTATGCCAACAACCCGCAAGGAAGCTCCTCCAGAAGCTGAATTCCCTGAGTATGCAGCAACTGAAGAAGAACCATCTTTGGCCCAATTTATGACTACTTACCAGATTGGCAACGATCTATTCGATGATTCATTCAGCATCGACTCTCCAGCGGGAGAATTCTTGGGAGAGTGTGGAGTGGGCATTTCCGAGACGATCGGGGTTGGCGATCCAAAGAAAGTTACTGCCTTTGAAGTATGGCTGTTTGACAAGAATGACATTCAAACTGTGACAACCGTCCTGATGAGCCAGAATGCATTCTCCGATGAAACCACTCGCCAGCGTTTATCTGCCAAGGGTGATCCAGTGCTTGCTGAACCCAGTCGTGAGATGGTCTTGGAGACAGCCACTTTATATTTGGAAGCAAGGGTAGTCGATATGTCTTACGGCTCTGGCGCATTACCTCCCGAGAGCTTCTTCGACCGTATTACACTCGAACTCGTCGCGAGGTCAAAAGTGTAGTCTAATTCACATCCGCAGATTTAAAGGAATCCAAAAGAAGCAGTGGCCTATAAGATCACTGCTTCTTTATTATATGGATTATCCACTCCATCAATATTCGATTTTTAAGATCTTCAAGGACACCTGACCAGCTGGTGTTTGAGCGATCACCTCTTCACCTTCTTTTCCGCCAAGCAAGGCAGCTCCAAAGGGGGATTCGTTTGAGATTCTGCCATTGCGTGGGTCAGCTTCCTTGGCTCCCACCAGATGGTAAGTTTCAGGCGAATTTTCTCCCTCCTGTATTGTCACCCTGGTTCCAATCGCGACAACACCACGCGCTTCATCTAATTCTTCGATGATCACCGCGTTCTTCAACACAAACTCGAGCTCTTGAATTTTACCCTCCAGGAATGCTTGATACTCCTTCGCCGCATGATAATCCGCATTTTCGGAAAGGTCACCCATCTCAATTGCAGATCGCAGGCGTTTGGCGAGTTCTTCCCGTTCAGGACCTTTAAGTCGTTCAAGCTCCTTTTGTAAGCTATTCAGACCTTCATAAGTTAAGTACTGTTCATCTACCATAAATTTCTCCAAGGGGCGTATTATACCGTTAAATGAAACAGCCGATTAAACTTATTAAACCGAGACGTTTTCCGTGAGTAAATCTATGGTAACGAGGATGGATCGAATAATTTACTGTGTTCTTGTAGTGCAAAACGATCGGTCATGCCCGCAATATAATCACATATTGTACGTTCGAGTCCGCGGGATTCTATCAAAACTTGCACATGCTGCGGCAGCATCGCGGGTTCTGCCCGGTAGCCTTCGAAGAGATCAATGATGATGCGTTCTGCTTTAACTGCCATGCGGACTACTCGATAGTGACGATACATATTTGCGTAAAGGAAGTCTTTTAGCTGGCGGTTTCGGCGATGCATGTCTTCACTAAAACCAATCGCGTTAAATTGAAGACTCTGTAGATCTTTCGTGGAATCTACACTATTCTCCCGCAAACATTGGACAGTAGCATTGACTAGATCTGTAACCTCTAGACCAATCAACCTGCGAATCAATTGGTGGCGGGCAAGATCATCCAAATGGTTTCCCCGCCAACCAACGCTTTCGACGAGGATCTCCCACAGGGTGATCCCCTCCAACATCTGGGTTGTAATCATCCCTGAACGCAAGCCATCGTCTAAATCATGGGCAGTATAAGCTAGCTCATCGGCGGCATTTGCAATCTGAGCCTCTAAATGACCCCGTAATTCTGGATTGTAGTCCGAAGCATCAGCAATGTCGTACTCAGATTCGTGCTTAACGATCCCCTCGCGGACTTCCCAGGTCAAGTTTAGACCAGGAAAATCTGGGTATCTTTCTTCTAGCTCAGTGACAATGCGCAAGGATTGCTTATTGTGATCAAAACCACCGTATTCTTTCATTAGCCGCCCCAATGCTACTTCGCCTGAATGTCCAAATGGCGAATGACCTAAATCATGCGCCAGACAGATCGCTTCCTCTAGATCTTCATTTGCACCAAGGGCACGAGCAATCGTCCTCCCGATCTGAGCCACCTCAAGCGTATGAGTCAGGCGGGTGCGGTAATAATCCCCTTCATGGATGATGAAAACCTGGGTTTTGTATTCAAGGCGACGAAATGCTGTCGTATGGAGGATCCTGTCCCGATCGCGTTGGAACGCAGTCCTGTATAAAGGCTCGTCCTCTGGATATACCCTTCCTTTGGTCGCACTACTTCTTAGCCCATAAGGAGCCAGATTATGCTCCTCATTTGCCTCGAGTTGTTCACGTGTGAAATACATATTGATTAGCTCGTGTGGGAAACCTTGGTCAATTTAGTTAAGAAAGTTAAAGAGAGGATCTATATCATTATAACTCATCCCTTCCCGTGCTCCTATCCACTATGGATCAACGTGCCCTTACGGGAGCCCAATAGCACCTCTAACAATTCACCAGGCTTTTCCCCAGAAAAGATCATGATCTCCAATTCAGGGATCTCTTCAGAGAGATGAACACACTGCACAACTTTACTCTCCATTCCACCGGTCACATCTGTGGCACCTGAGGCACCCAAAATTGAGGCAATTTCTTCATAAGTACCTGGTGTGATCTCCGGGATGATCCGAGATCGATCTGGATAATCTTTCCACACCCCGGGTTCAATTCCAGCAAGGAGCAATCGTTCCGGATGCATATGCCTGGCCAAATGCATAAAAAGATCTTCTGTAGATAGGATCGTTCCCCCAATCAAGGTATCGAAAATCACATCCCCATGAATTACCGGCAACAAGCCTGCTTTCAATGCTGCTCTCAGCGGCCCCAAATCCCAATGAGAAACTTGACCTTCATGAGCAGTGACGCTGGACGATGGTGACAAAGTGATCGCTGGTATTCCAGCGCCTAATAGCGCTTTAATCACCAAATGATTGAGCGTAACAGCATCCCACCACACCTCAGCGAAGCCACGCCATTGTGCTGGCGTTTTTACACCTCGACGGGTGCCGTGTTTGGCAGCGGACACGTGAGCAAAGGAACCTGCGCCGTGACCTACAATCAGCTCCATCGAGGGTCGTCTCTCTAAAGAAGTCGCGATCTCCTCAGCCAAGCGCGACAAAACCTGTGCACGAAGTGTGCGGGGTTTTGTTTTATCCGTGATCAACGAGCCCCCCAATTTTAATAGAGTGAGCGAACTGGCATTATCGAGATGTTCATGCATTGAACTAGCCTCAATTCTTTGCAAACTGACTGTTTATCTCAGTCACGATCGTATTCGCTGCACCGGCAGAACTCAATGCCAGGGAAACCCGTCCAGCCGACTCAGGTTCAACCAGCGCAATAATGTTTCCTCCACGTCCGCCACCTGAAAGCTTTGCTCCGGAGGCACCTGCCTGGCGGGCGACCTGGATTAGGCGCTCAAGCTCAACAGAGGATACATTCATCTCCGACAGGAGTTGTTGATTATGGTCCATCAAAGGCCCGAGTCTATCTAGCTTTCCAGCCTCGATTGCTCGTTTTGCCTGCTCGACGATTAAGCCCACACTCTCAAACAAACTATTAAAGTGCTGTTGGTCATCCTGCCAAGCCTGCCTGACATCACTCACTGTCGTGACTGTGGGACTAGGGATTCCCGAATCACAAACAACAAGGATGAATGGTTTTGAAACCTTTAAGGTTTCGACGTGATCAGGTTCCCCTCCACCAGTCTTCCTGAAAAAGACCGGCACTGCATACGTGACCACGGTGTTGTCGATCCCAGAAGGTGTTCCATGATGAATTTTTTCAATCTCATACGCCAATGCCGAAACTCGCACATCAGTCAGCGGTCGGCCGAGAAATTCAGATAAAGCCCGTATGATGGCTACAGAGACCGCTGCCCCGGAACCCAGACCGGATGCCACCGGGATTGTCGAGGTAATTCGGATGGTCATCGCCGGGGGTTGGGTGATACCCAGCTCATCGAAAACACTTTTTACCCCACTCGCTAAGGGATCATCAGACGGCAAATTGGCCAAAATATCCTCAAGTCCAATCTCTGGAGCCTGTAAGAGGACTCTGCCAGCTGGAAAATCGGGCCTCGCTTGCACAATTACTTTCGCCCGGACCTGGGTTACAGGTACGGCGATCGCCGGTTGACCATATACGACAGCATGCTCTCCAAATAGAATTGCTTTCCCAGGAGCTGAAGCAGAAATAGCTGGCATGATCGTCTAGAAGAGGTAAAGAATCAACAGAACGACAAACCCCCATAACACCAATGCGATCTGCAGAGGACGATCTGAAAACAATTCCTCCTCTGGCGCGCCGCCTCCATGATTTGTTTGTATCAGGTACAGATACCGCAAAATGCCATAGATGGCGAATGGAATGGTCAACATCATCGCATGGTTTTCTGGCAGATTTGGGGCGGAGAAAGTATACAGGCTATATGCCACGATGGTCGTCGCGGACACAATCGTGATGTATTGATCCAGAAGTGGAAGGGTATATCCATGAAAAACCTTGCGATGTCCAATGGCATCTTCTGACAATAAGCTCAGTTCAGCTCGCCGCTTGCCCAATCCGATATATAAAGCAAGCAGTGTGGTGACAACGTAAATCCAGGGCGAAAAGCGAGTCACTTCGATCAAGGTTAAACCAGCTACAACGCGCAGCACATAAAAACTGGCTAACACAAATACATCAATGATCACGACATGCTTTAACCAATTAGCGTACAAAATGTTCAGCAACCAATAAACCAGGAGGATTAGGAAGAAACCAAATGAGAGGAAGTAAGCGAGTGGAAAACTGACCAGGATCAGCACAGCAACAGCCAAACGAGCCGCGGATACCGAAAGTGCTCCAGAAGCAATGGGGCGATTTCGCTTTTTTGGGTGCTGGCGGTCGGCCTCAACGTCGGTAATGTCGTTTAATATGTATACCGAACTAGATACAAATGAAAAGAGCATGAATCCGATTAAGGTCGTCAACAGCGCCTGCGGGTCGAGCAGTTTCTCATCGAACACCAACGCGGTAAAAATGAGAACATTCTTTAACCACTGCTTCGGGCGCATGCTAACCAATATGGCGCGCATAGTTTGCAAATTCATGAGGGGAATTATACATTGCAATGTTTATTCTACGTAGTGTTTGAACTTACATTTCCATAATTTTCTAACCTGACGTATAATCACCCTGTGGAATTCACACCAGAACCCCAGTTTCCGCGCAATATTCTCGCCGGTCAGCTCAGGCGAGATTTTGTTGTGCTGCCAAACGGTGAATTACGCCTAGATGTCCCCGGGGGGAATCTCTTATATGCCGCGGCAGGATTGGTCCTTTGGGAGCCAAACCCTTCACCTGGGCTGGTGGCACGTGTTGGCGAAGATTTTCCTCCAGATTGGCTAAATGAGTTTGCACGGCGAGGATTCGACACTCGGGGGATACATATGCTCTCGCAAAAGGTCGATGTGCGATCCTTTCTGACATACCAAGACCAGTCTCAACGAATTGATGATGATCCAATGGCATATTTTGCCAGCATCAGTCAACCTTTTCCAAAAGCTTTACTAGGCTACCATAGTGGCGGCTCGGGTCCAGACAGCCGTTCCCGCTTGTCTCTTACATCCTTACGCCAAAGCGATTTCATCCCAGAATACATGGATGCTACTGCAGCGCATATATGCCCGTTGGATTATCTATCACATAGCTTGCTCCCTGCAATCTTACGTCAGGCAGGTTTTACTTTGATCACATTAGATCCCTCGCCTGGTTATATGGATCCTTCTTTCCGGGATGATGTGGCTTCCATAGTAACCGGCTTAAATGCATTTTTACCATCAGAAGAAGAAGCACGATCCCTTTTCCATAATCGCAATACAGATTTGTGGGAGATCTGTGAAACCCTTGCCTCATATGGTTGTGAGATCATTGTGATCAAACGCGGCGAACGCGGCCAGCTGCTCTATGATGCTGCCAGCCGGAAGCGTTGGGAAATCCCGGCTTATCCAGTTCAAACTATCGACCCAACAGGTGTCGGAGATGCATTTTGCGGAGGATTCCTGGCAGGCTTTCGCAAAACATTCGATCCTATTCAAGCAGCAATCTATGGCAATATATCAGCCTCAATGGTGATCGAAGGTCATGGACCATTTTATGCTTTAGAATCCCTGCCTGAACTGGCCAAAGCCCGCCTGGAAGCATTAAGTCAATCCGTCCGTGAGGTTTAACACCAAATGGATCCTGCGACATCCAACCGATTTATCGAGCTCACGATAGCTATCCAGCAAATACCTGCCCCGTTTTTTTATGAAAAAGAACGCGCTGAGTTTATGCGTAAGCGCTTTCAGGATGAAAATTTAGTCGACATATCAATAGATGAGATCGGAAATGTTTACGCTCGACTACCAGGCTCTGGCTCAAATAAACCGATTCTGGTTTCTGCTCACCTGGATACTGTCTTTCCACTGGAAATGGAATTGGGTGTTGAGCGTCTTGCGGACAAGGTCAGCGGTCCCGGGATCGGTGATAATGCAATCGGATTAGCTGGATTGATTGGCTTAGTGTGGGAATTGAATCAGCGCCATATAGAATTAAAATCTGACATATGGTTTGTGGCAAATGTAGGAGAAGAAGGCCTGGGAGATCTGCGGGGTATGCGCGCAATCGTCGAACGCTTCGCTGATCTCCCCCAGGCATATATCATCCTCGAAGGGATGGCCTTGGGTCAAATTTACCATCGCGGATTGGGGGTTCACCGATTCAGGATCACTGCAAGGACTTCCGGAGGTCATTCTTGGGTTGACCATGGTAAACCTTCTGCAATCCACGAGCTCATCCAAGTTGTCACTCGCATCCTCTCTATAGAGATCCCAGAAGAACCTCGCACAACTATCAATGTGGGTGTAGTCAAGGGAGGTATCTCAGTAAATACGATTGCGCCAGAAGCACATATTGAATTGGATCTGCGCTCTGAAGATGAATCAACATTGGTAGATTTAGTGAACCAGATAAAGGGTATCATTGATAACTCAAATGGTCCTGATATTCAAATCATAGCTGAGACTATCAGCCAACGTCCGACGGGAAATATATCCCGAAATCACCCTTTGGTTAAATTAGCAGCTCAATCGCTAAAGTCAGTAGGTATTCAACCCCGCTTGAATATCGGCTCGACAGATGCCAACATCCCCCTCAGCCGCGGATATCCGGCGATATGTATAGGTTTAACCACTGGTTCAGGCGCGCACACCGTCAATGAATTTGTTAACTTCACCCCCCTGCATCTCGGCATGCAACAATTGATCTTAATTCTTGAAGGAATTGATGCGGCTAAATATGCACATTGACCCGTACATCCACAGCGAGTGCTCCCTGTCCTTGCTCCAACACGCTCAAAGGATTGATCTCGATCTCCCTCAGTTGAGGGAAATCAAAGGAAAGTTGTGCGACCCGAATTATGACATCTAAGACTGCCTTCCGGTCTGCCGGAGCCAGGTTTCGAAAACCCTTTAATTTCCTCCCAGCCCACGTTTCTTCAAG
>JBFFIU010000142.1:0-8990 GCA_041556275.1 Anaerolineales bacterium
TGCCCGGATGGCCTGTGCGGGGTCGTTCTCGTGGGCGACAGGCAAGCCAAACACGGCTTTGAAGCCGTCCCCCTGGTAGCGGGATACATGCCCGCCGTGTTCATCTATCTTTGCCGCCAGACGCGCGATCACCGGGTCAATGACAGCCATTTGCTCCTCTGGGTCCAGGCCTTGTGAAAGCCTGGTTGACCCGGCGATATCTATGAATAGAATGGTGGCCAGTTTGCGTTGCTGCTCTGGAGCGGACTCAAGGGCAGCCAGTTTATCTTTTATGGCAGCGATGGTGGCATCGATGACGGTATCATCGAGTGTCCCGCGTAGAGACTCCTGGGCTGCGATGGCTTGTTCAAGCTGTTGGCGCTCATTCATCGGTCGTTCCTTTCCCACTAGAGTACCAAAGGTATACCTCTCAAAGCTAGGTTGATCAAGGAGTGAAAGCTTTAGAAGGATGATGAATTGTAGAGGTAGTTTATCTATTATAGCAACAAAAATTCCCGAGATATGCACAGTACATCTGACCAGAAGAAAACACCAGGATTTCTGGAAGATCTATTTATCTGGCATAAGATTAAAAACAGAATATTACCCTCGCATCAAATTTGTTCGCTCTAAAATGAGGAAGGGTGCGGTTCGAGATTCGTCCGCAGGAGTTTACAACTCGAGATGTTCACTGTGGAGAAACACGTTTCATGATCAACAAAGCCCTCCCTGAACCAGGAAGGGCGCATGATATAATCCAGGCGAAATTCTTGCAGGTGCCGAAGGTGGGAATCGAACCCACACTCCCGAAGGAACACGAGTTTGAGTCGTGCGCGTCTGCCTGTTCCGCCACTTCGGCATTTCTGGCAACTACTGCCTGCAAAGTATAACTAATGTTGGTATGGGGGTCAAGCCAGAGGAGCTTCAGAATGATCTTCCAGACCGAAAACCTCGCCTTGCGGCCTTTTGAAGCGGATGATGTAGGGGCATTGCAGACATACCTCAACCATCCGGAGCTGAGCGGTCGGCGCTACCTTCCCGATGGTTTCCCAGATGATATTCCACTTTCCAGGAAGCAAGTAGAGGCGCTCCTAGATAAATGGGGGCAGGCGAAAGACGAAGCCCACCTGGCGATCATTCTTACTGAGAGGCAAGAATTGGTTGGGCAAGCCGAGATGGAGTGGGATTGGGACCCGCATGCCCCTTGGATCTCGGTGGTGATCTCCCCTACGAGCCAGCGCCGTGGTTACGGCACGGAAGTCATTGGCTTATTGTTGAAACACCTGTTTGAAAATACAGTCGCCCATAATATCTCCAGCTGGATGGCAGATTGGAATCAAGCGGCCAGGGAATTCTCAAGAAGTCTTGGTTTCCAGGAGAGCGGACGATTCCGGCGGGAAGGATTCCACCAGGGGCAATACTATGATGGTATTCTGGTCGATATACTTCGCCCGGAATGGGCTGTAGCACAGGAGAGATAGTCTATGGCATTAGAAGGCGAACAGATCGTACTGCGCGAAGAGAGACCGGAAGACATGGCCAGGCTGGCTGCCATGCGCAATGACCTGGAAACTCAAGCCTGGAGCAAGACCCTGCCCCCCGATTACACAGAAGGTATGTACCTGAAACGTTTCCAGGAGCGAGAGTTTTCTTACGATCCTAAAGAAGGCCGTTTCATCATCATCTCGAAGGAAAAGGGGGAATTCGTGGGCTCGATCAGCTACGCTGGTTTGAGACCACGTTGGAGAGCGACGGTAGGGATCATGATCGATAAAAAATTCTGGGGGACTGGATTCGCTTTGGATGCCCAGGAAGTATTACTCAAGTTCCTATTTGTCGAGCTTGGTTTGCGCGTCGTGAGGCTCTTTACACACAGTGGAAACCCGCGCGCAGTACGCCTGGCAGAAAAAGCCGGGTTTCAAGTAGCGGTGCGCCAGAGACAGTCGATCTTCAAAAATGGACAGCTGTACGATAACCTGGTGATGGACTTGCTGCGGGAGGAATATTTCGCCAGACACAGGGAGCTAAACGATAATTTGCCAAAGTTGGCTTGAGGTAGAGTCATGCGGCTAGGGATCATTGGCCTGCCCCAGAGCGGTAAGACAACCATCTTCAATGTGCTCACGCGCGGCGATCAACCGATTGTGACCGGCGGTGGGCGCTTCGAAGTGCATACCGCCGTGGTTGATGTACCCGACCTCCGTCTGGAGCAGGTCGCCGCGCTCTCCGCGCCCGAAAAGATCATCTTCGCTAAAGTCACTTTTGCGGATATCGCCGGATTAGGGGGCAGCAGCGGTGGAGAGATCTCCGGACCTTTACTCAACCAGCTTTCCCAGATGGATGGTTTCCTGCATGTGGTGCGCTGCTTCGAGGATCCTAACGTGCCCCATATCTCAGGGGAGGTCGATCCCCGGCGCGACATCGCTATGATGGATGGAGAGCTGTTGCTCAATGACCTGCTGACCGTGGAGCGCAAACTCGAGCGTTTAACGGATGAACGTCGTAAAGGGGGTGGACGTGAAAAAGCCGAGATCGAGCGCGAGATGACCTTGTTTGAGCGCCTGCAGGGGACTCTTTCCAAGGAGCAACCCTTGCGCGATATCGAGTTCACCTCGAATGAGGACCATATCCTGGCAGGATTTGGCTTGTTGACCAAGAAGCCGATATTGATCTTATTCAATTTGGGCGAGGGTCAGGGACCGCCTGCGATCGACTATCCTCATGAAAAAAGCGCGCTTGCCTCCATACAAGGTCAGCTGGAGATGGAGATCGCCCAACTGCCTCCCGAGGAGATGGGCATCTACCTTGAAGAGTATGGTATATCTGAACCGGGCATGGTTCGCATTCTTCAACTCTCGTACGACTTGATGGGTTTGCTCTCGTTTTTCACGATCGGGGATGATGAGGTGCGCGCCTGGACGATCGGGCGCGGTGGTACAGCTCATCAGGGGTCTGGTTTGATCCACTCCGATTTATATAAAGGATTTATTCGGGCAGAGATCATCGCCTGGGATGACCTGGTGGCGTTGGGAGGCTTATCCGCCGCGCGCTCAGCAGGAAAATTGCGCCTGGAGGGGAAAGATTACGTGCTGCAGGACGGGGAGGTAATGCAGGTACGATTCAATATCTGAAGCCGGGCATTCCTCACCGGGTTATTGGTATAATCTGAGATCAAATTCCCAAGATTCTAAAAAATATTACTTTTGGAGAAACGATGAACGATAAAAATATGTCCTATCAACTTTCGCGCTGGAGTCTCGCTGACCTTTTTCCCGCCTACGATAGCGAGGAGATGAAAGCCGCCTTCGCCGAGGTCGAGGCAAAGGTGGCCGAATTCGAGAGCATGCGTCCAGTGCTCACTCCTGAGATCTCGGTTGAGGATTTCATGAGGTTCGTGCAAGAATTGGATGATATTAGCCGACTGATGAGCCGCATCGGCGCTTTCGGGGGTTTGTGGTATACGGAAGATACCCAAAACCAGGCTGCGCAGAATTTTCAGGCACAGGTCGACCAGTTTAATGCCGGGATCGAGAACCGGGTGCTGTTTTTCAGCTTGTGGTGGAAAGCTCTCGAAGATGATGTCGCCGCGCAGCTGATGAGGGAGGCGGGTGACTACACCTACTGGTTGGAGGAGATGCGCCACTTCAAACCGCACACACTCAGCGAACCAGAAGAAAAGATCATCAACATCAAGGACGTGACTGGTTTCAACGCTATAAACACGCTCTACGATACGATCACCAACCGCTATACTTATAAGATCTCAGTCGACGGTGAGGAAAAAGAGCTCACTCGGGGTGAATTGATGGTCTATGTCAAACATCATGATCCCGATCTACGCGCAGCTGCTTATCAGGAATTGTACCGGGTATATGCTGATGATGGTGCCATCCTGGGGATGATGTACCAGAACTTGGCGCGCGACTGGCGCAATGAGAACATTGATCTAAGACACTTTCCCAGCCCTATCTCAGTGAAGAACCTGCAAAATGATATTCCAGACGAGGTAGTGGACACCTTGCTGGAAGTGAGTCGGCGCAATACGACCGTCTTCCAGCGTTTCTTCAAGATGAAAGCTCGCTGGTTAGGGGTAGAGCGCCTGCGTCGTTACGATGTATATGCCCCTGTGGTGAGATCGGATAAAACCTACGAACATCCCGAGGTAGTCGAGATGGTGCTCGATTCGTTGGCTGAATTTCACCCGAAACTGGCAACCCTTGCCCAGCGGGTATTGGATGAAAATCATCTCGACAGCGAGGTGCGTCAGGGCAAAATGAGCGGCGCGTTCTGCGCCTCAGTCCAGCCAGGATTAACCCCCTGGGTGCTGACCAATTTCCAGGGCAAGCCGTATGATTTCACCACCCTGGCTCACGAGCTGGGGCATGCCCTGCACTCGATGCTGGCAGAGGAACACACCCAATTCACCTTCCACGCCTCGCTGCCTTTGGCCGAAACCGCCTCCACATTCGCTGAGATGATCCTGGTCGACCGCCTCTTGGAACAGGAATCAGATGAAGATGTGCGTAAAGATTTGCTCTTCAGCCAGGTGGATGATGCCTATGCCACCATCATGCGCCAGATCTATTTTGCCTTATTCGAGCGTCAGGCGCACGATATGACCCATGAGGGTGCCACGGTCGACGAGCTTTCCGATGCGTACATGGAGAACCTCAAGGACCAGTTTGGAGACGCGGTTGAATTAAGCGATGAATTCCGCTGGGAATGGGTCTCCATCCCTCATATTTATAATTATCCCTTTTATGTATATGCTTATGCTTTTGGGCAGCTGCTGGTCCTATCGCTCTACCAGCAGTATCGGGTAGAAGGCGAGTCCTTCAAGCCGCGCCTGATGAAGATCCTTTCTGCGGGTGGATCCAACGCTCCGGCGCGTATACTGGATGAAGCCGGGATCGATATCCGCAAAGCTGAGTTTTGGCAAGGTGGTTATGATGTGCTAAGCCAGATGATCGATCAGCTGGAAGCATTACCCGTGAAGGTGTTGGAACCTGGCAGATAGCATGTAATTCAGAAATCAACTGAAATTCACACATTCTCCTCCCCCGAACAGCGGGGGAGTTTTTTTCTCTTCTTTGTTATGAGCGTGCTGCTGCCCCTACCTATGGCGACCTTAGGCATTAGGGGAAATATTGAATTTTGCTTAATCCTGAGCCATAATATTAACCAGGATTACTGCAAGTTAATTGCAGAAAAAGGCTGCTGTAACATGCTACAGAACGGAGACATCAGACATGAACGAATGGAGCTTTGTCGTACTATTTTGGACTGGACCGATTGGATTAGGATTTTTCTTGGGAGGATTGGGGGTGTTCTACTGGGGTAGAAGCATGTATTTAAAGAGCAAGAACAAACAAGTCCAATAATTTGCTGGTTTTGGGGTCGGGGGAAAGACAATCCGATAGGAGAGATTCAGACAACCCAGAAGTTCATTCCAGGGTTGTAAATTTATCATTGGCGTTCTCTTAGGACAATGTTTTCAATTCGATTCTAAGGATTTCACAGGATAATCATAAAGATAACGTGGTTGTGCAAGGCAACTCTGTCTATTCCCCTTTATTTGCCGATGCCATTCACAACCAATTACAAACCGGCATCTATGGCATTAGCCAACAAGATAAAGATGTCGCTGAAGCTGGTACCGATGATGGTCAAAGAAACAATAACCAGCAGGGCGATCAAACCCAGCAACAAGGAGTATTCTGCTAGATCCTGGCCATTTTCACTTGTGAGTATTTTCGAACTTAGCAGCTCAACCAGACTCGTAAACATGAATTCAAATCCTTTCACTAGATGTCGAATATTTATGAGCAAGAGAACCCCGAATGATTACTCTCCGCTTCACTTGATCTGATTTTTCTGACATGGACATCTCACAACATCGCTAGTATGTGGTATTTCGTATACCTCGCAAGAGGTGAATGACAGCTGCCTGAGATCTAGCAGTACAGAATCAAGCAACTCGACCCAGATTCATACCAGAAAATCTCTTGCTTTGCGATTGCAATTGTGTTAGCTGAATATACAACAATTGACATAGCATCAAAATAGCATTAAAATGATGCCATGAAGCGGTTTACCCTGCGTTTGCCGGATCATTTGCACGAAGCTTTACGGTACAGCGCCCAAAGAGAGCACCGTTCGCTGCACAATCAAATCCTGATGCTCCTGGAGAGCTACGCCCAACAGATAGAGCTCAGAGCCAGTGAGGTCCCATTTACGCCTGCTGAGATCAACGAACAAACCCCTGTTACATCGTTGCCGGGTGGCGAGCCAGGCGAAGACTCAGTTGAGCAGCTGCTGATCATGGATGGCATCAGCAATCAGGAGATAAACCTCATGGATCTGCCTCCCCAAACCTTTGCCATCTTCGGGCGCCAGAACCGGTACTTCTTGCAAATTCTGACCTGGAATCCGAACTCTCTTGAGAGCCAACGGGAATTCCGGGCGTTGGCTGATGCGGGCTACCATGTCAGGAGCCGGTTCTAATCCTGGGGTTGAATCAAGATCACCTCTCTATTCTAGGAGTGCGAATTGGAGATGGCATCCTATCGCTCTGTCTGGAATAGGGACGCTAAGGATAGAACTTGTCGGTGATGGAGGTGCGTCGTAGGGGGAAATGCTCCATTTCGGGTAAGACAAAATCAAGAATATTCTAGATTCACACATCCCCAATTTGACCCCAACGCATTTTTCCTGCATGAACTGGGTGTGGTCGTGCTGGATAAACCCGTTTTTATGGATGAATACGGTGTTCTCCCTGAACTGGACCAGCTGGATGTGTTGAAAACCAGGCGCGGTCTCTTTCTTGTTATGAAATGTTTTCTGAATTAGGAGAAAGTTGCTTCAAAAAGCTCATCGCTGACAAATCTTCGTCCTATTAATGTGCGTCTGGCTTTTTCGCGTGTATAATGAATATAATTAGTCCCGTAACTCCCCTTTACCCAATTTATTGTTTGTGCCATGCGCGCAAACCCAAGCGGGAGTTGGGGACGCCAAACCCGCCAGTCCTGAGACTCGCGGGTTTGGTTTTTTGTTCTGTTCACTCCGTTATTCAAACCAAATTGAAATCCTAATGCGTATAATGATTGGTGAGATCTAGATAGTATAGGTTGATGGTAAGGTTATGCACCTGAATTTACCCTCCAAAGACCCCCCAATTGTGAAATGGGTCGTCTTTGCCATTGAGATGTTCTTGATCTGGCTGGTGATCATGGCTCAAGAATTTGCCTTCAACCGCTTCAGCGGGAATGAGGTTGATGTGCTGCCTGCTGCCCGGCAGGTTGTAAACCGCAACTGGTTGCCCGGAGATTGGTACCTTAACCTTGATATCGGCTACCGAAAGTTGTTCAATTATCTAGTTGGCATTCTGGTCGACCAGCTCGGTTTTCTTTATGGCGCCTATGCTGGACGGATATTGGCTTATTCGATCCTGGCGCTTGCGCTGGTAGTTTTCTTTCGAGCTATCCGGCTGCGATTCGCCCTGGGATTTATCTTGTTAGTGTTATTCTTGGAGAATCAGTCGCTCATCGCCGGAGAGTGGATCGTCGCTGGTGTCGACACGAAGACATTTGCCTATGCTTTTGCCATGCTCTCATTCTCATCTTTACTTAAAAAAAGATATCTGCTTGGTTTTGCATTTGCTGGCGCGGCGCTATCATTCCATGTGCTTGTCGGTATATACGCGCTGTTCTGCACTGGGTTCGCCATGTTGTTAACGCTAAAGTCCTGGCGCAGCGAATGGCGACCGCTTATTCGCCGATCTTGGCCATTATTCATAACCGGCATTTTTGGTCTGTTGGCTATCGTCCAGCAATTACTCCCTCAGGGAGAAGTCGATGTTAACAAAGCCTGGGAGATATACGTCGGCTTACGCGTTCCCCACCATGTGCTCCCATCTTCGTGGGGGCAGGATCCCTGGCTCTTATATCTAGCGCTTGCCACGGGTCTGTTTCTTGCTGTATACCTGATCAGGAAGACAATCGAGGCAAGATTTACGGCCGCATATGCACTTGGGGGTGTTTGTTTATTTGCCATCGGTTTGGCTATTTACGCCATTGGTGAAACCAAATTGTTGCGATTCTATTGGTTCAGATATCCTGATGTGATGGTCCCCTTTCTGACCATGATGCTGGTGGCATTAATGGTCAGTGATCTAACCTATGTTAACCTGAAGGATTTGCTCCGCCTTCGTAAACCCTGGCATAGCGCTCAAGAACTGCTGAGTAAAGGCGTGCCAATGTTCCTGGCTTTGGCTGTCATTCTGCTTGCCTGGCACTCGATCACTGTACTTCGAACGATGAACCAGAGAGGCCAAAGGAACCGTCCGCCAAAGATTCAAACCGCTCTTGAATGGATCAGCGAAAACACCCCCAAGCAGGCAGCGTTTCTTGTCGATCCATTGTTGTCAGAATTCTACATTTATGCTAAGAGAGCCGAGTTTGTTTCCTTCAATCATGCCCCCCAATTTGCGGCAGATATCCTTGAATGGCACGAGCGGATTGTGCTGGGCAATGCCGGATACCCCCTGAGAGCCCCTGTGTCCAAAGAAGAATTGCGCAACAATTTCTATCATCTTGATGAAGGATCGATCCGAGATATCGCAGAAGAATATGGGCTCAGTTATTATCTCGGTCTTGCGGACAGCCAGCTATCTTTCGAACCTGTATATCAGGATGAAAATTTTATCCTTTATGCGATAGATTCATAGGGTAAATCAGACTAGTGCAAGCGGCAGTCCCCGATTCAATTCGGCAGTTCTAATATCCAGATATTTCCGTCATCTGCGGACACAAAAGCGATCATCTGGCTGTCTGGGGAGACACTCCAATCGCCATTGGCGATCTTGAAGGAGGTAATGGAAGGATCTGTGATTGGCTGCACCTGTCCAGAGGGAGCCTCGACCTGCAGCAAGCGGTGTATGGGTTGGCTGAGATCCAGGGGGACGATCAAGAGGCGCTGATCGTCGCGCCACTGGTAGCCTCCAAAAGTATCCA